>JARLJJ010000124.1 GCA_031291275.1 Formivibrio sp. | reverse complement strand
CTTGATCGTGCTGCGAAGGCCTTCACGGCCCAAGGTTCAGTGCGTAATCTCAATGTGGGTGAATGGTTCACGCTCAGGGGCCATCCGGTTCATGACCAGGATCCGCCAGAACAACGCCAGTTCGTGGTGACAGGAGAAACGCTCACTGCGCAAAACAACCTGCCGGGAGAGTTGCAAAATGGGCTTGTTGGCCTGTTTGCTACCGGATCAGGTGCGAGTAGTACAAACAGCAGTAAGCCGCCATTCCAAAGTCAACTTACGCTGGCGCGTCGCGGCATTCCACTGACGCCAGATTTCGCCCATACCGAATATTCCAAACCGAAAGCCAATGGCGTGCAGACAGCCACGGTTGTCGGCCCTCAAGGGGCTTCCCCGGGTTCAAACCAGACCGAAGAAATCCACACCGATAATCTGGGGCGCATCAAAATCCAGTTTCACTGGCAACGCCCGAGCGAACACCCAGAATTCGGTGCCAATCTCGATGACCGCTCCTCCTGCTGGCTTAGAGTGGCTTACCCGAGTGCCGGTGCAGGATGGGGCCACCAATTTATCCCGCGTGTTGGTCAGGAAGTGCTGGTTGACTTCATCGAAGGCGACATCGATCGGCCGATTATCAAAGGAACCATTTATAACGGCACGCATACCCCGCCAGTATTCAGCGGTGCTGGCAGTCTGCCCGCCAGCAAGACCCTCTCCGGCATCAAGAGCAAGGAATATCAGGGTAGCCAATACAACGAGCTGCTGTTCGACGACACCCAGAACGAAGTCAGAACCAAACTATCGAGCGAACACGCCAAGACCCAACTCAACCTTGGCTACCTTACCCACCCGCGAACCGAAGGCAACGCCGAACCGCGAGGGGAAGGCGCCGAACTGCGCACTGACGCCGCCGCTGCGATCCGCGCCGCACAAGGCATTCTGCTCAGCACCGATGCCAGAACGGGCGCGAGCGACAGCCAGCTTGCCCGCAGCGAATTGATCAACCACCTGCAAACCGCGCTGGACCTGCTGACCGGACTCGGTGAAAGCGCCGAAACTTGCCACGCCTTCAAGACCGAGACCGACAAACAGAAAGAACTCAACCAGCAGGTCAGCGATTGGGAAAACGGCAGCAACACCGCCCAAGACAAAGCCAATGGCCAAAGCCCGATCATCGCCCTGAGTTCGCCCGGCGGCATCAGCAGCGCCACGCCCAAGACCACCACGCACTACGCCGGCGAAGACCTCAACCAGATTGCCGGGCAACATCTCCAGCAGACCGCAGGCCAGCAGATCACCCTCAACGCCGGCCAAGGCATCAGCCTGTTCAGCCAGAAAGAAGGCGTGCGGCTGATCGCTCACGAAGGCCAGTTCCTGGCCCAGGCCCAAACCGACGACATCGCGATCAACGCGCAGAAAGACGTGAAGATCACGTCATCCTCGGATGCGATTGATCTTGCGGTAGCGAAGAACATCACCTTCATCGCCTCGGGCGGAGCCTACGTAAAGATCGGCGACGGCAAGGTGGAAGTGGGCTGCCCGGGGGCGTTTACGGTGAAGGCGGGAGGGCATAGTTGGGCGGGGGGTGACAGTCAAAATGGCGCGCTGCCTGTTATGCCATCTGCAGAATTCATCAACAAACACAGTCTGCGCTTTGCTTTTGAGCATGCGGATGCTACGGCTGAAGACGCAGGCATGGTCGGCAAATCGTTCAAGATTACGGATGACGCCGGCCAGGTTCTGGAGTCCGGCACGGTACCAAAATCCGGTGTTCTCCCCAGAATTATGCTGGATGAAGCCAAACCGCTGACACTGAGTCTGGGCAAGTCTGGCTGGGAGGTAGTCGAATTGCCCTTATCAAATGGCGAAATGGCAGAGGCTGACTTGGATGAGATGGGGGGCGAAGAGGCCGATCCCGATGATCAAGATGAGATTGATCTGTGTGAGCACGATCCAGATTCCTTCTTGCCCAGAGATATTCTGGACGAAATGAACCTTAGCAGCGCGGAAGAGAAGGAATAAATTCATGGCGAAATGGGTTAAAGCGCAATACGACAGCGAGCGAAAAGTTGCGGAATACACAGATGCGCAAGGTAACCACCTGATTCGCAGTGCCGGCAGCCTGCCATGGCGTCTGAATAATCCCGGTAACCTGAGGCCTCTGATGAAAAAGGGCCAGCCCGCACCCAAAGCGGTCAAAACGCATATCGGATTCGCCAAGGTAAAAAACGACAAGGGTGTTGATTGTTTTTTTCTGATCTTCCCGGATTATGAAACCGGGGTGAATGAAATCCGCAATAACTTGAAGCGCCTTTACAGCAAGCAGACCATCAAAGATGCGATTAACGGATATGCCCCGCCCAAGGAAAACAATACTGAAAAATATATCTGCGACGCAGAAAAATTTTCCGGGCTGACCCGCGACAGAGTTGTGGGCAAACTGGATTCCTCAGAATTTGAACGGTTGGTCAAAGCCATCATCAAGATCGAAGGCTATGAAGACCAGTCCAAGGGCGCCCGAAAAGTAACCACCGTGGCGGTAAGTTCGGTCACCCTTTCGGATGGTAGCAAGGCCATCGCAGGGAAAACCGTTGTTCTGGAACAGGATGGTAAAACCAAGCAGGTCGCCACCTCCGAAACCGGCCAACTTCCTCCGATTGTGCATCAGGCCAAGTCCGGACCGGTAAATATCAAGATGCCGGATGCGGAAGGAATGCTCAAAACCATCCTGAGTATCGACATGACGGCGGAAGCCAAACACTTTCTCCTGGTCTGTGAACAAAAGATCTACCAAGCTTTTTCAGGTCCGCATGCCTCTACTCAAACGAGCAAACAAGAAGGCCGCCGCCATGTCTACACGGTTCAGCCGGGTGATACGCTGACCAAGATAGCTAAAAAATTCAAAACCAGCGTGGATCGTCTGCAGAAAGACAACCAGATCAAAAATGCAAAACTGATTTTGGCCGGGCAACGCTTGAACATCTGCCATGGCAATGCCAGCGCGCCAGCATCATCTACGAAGCCTGCTGTATCCACTAGCAATGCACAAAGCGGTACCGCGAAATCGTCAGCCAAGGCGCCCAGCCTATCGGCCAAAGCGCAAGGGCAATCCGCTTCGACAGGAAATGATTTGCGGAAAGCTGAGGTTGAAAATCTGGGCACGTCTCGGACCCGCTCTGGGGAAGGATCGCCAGCGGCTTGGATGCCCTCCGATTCCAGACGGGCGCCGTGGATGGAAACAGCGGTTGCTGAAATAAAGAAATGGGCCGGATACCATGAAAGCCAAGCTGCAATTGACATCTTTAACAAGAAAAACGAGAAAAGGGGGATAAAGTCAAAAGGACTGATTACCACTAATTATCACAAGATGATAGGAAAGTCAGGGGCTCTCGGAAATACTGCTTGGTGCGCTGCATTTGTGAATTACTGCTTGAAATTCGGATATGGGGCTGATTATTACGAGAAGGGTGATACAAGTCAGTCCTCGCAATTTCCGGTTAATAATAAGAAGTTTATGAAAATAGACAAACCTGTCTACGGCGCGATTGTTGTTTATAGACACACCAAAAAGAAATATGGCACTGGGCATGTGGCATTTGTTTATGCGAAAACTGATGATGATGACTATGCTGTGCTTGGCGGGAATCAGAGTGACAGTATTACATTAAATAAGCACAAAGAAATTTATTTGGAAAAATTAAAAGCGAAACTTGTCGGGTTTTATGTCCCTACTGTCTATTACAAGCGTGCACAAGAAATACTCGCCAAGGGGGATGACTTTGGGAGTGGAATGGATCTAAAAGAAATAAAGAAGACGCTGAATGATGTTTCAGATGTTACTATTTCGACAAAATAATGGGGTAATAATGAAAAAGTATGTTACGTTGGTTATTGCAATGTTTTCGACTGCTGTATTTGCGTTTGATGGTAAATATATTAACCACATCACAAAGGATGAATTCAATAAAATGAACTCCTATTTTGTGAAGAGCGGATGTAATATAGAAGGGTTTATTAATTCGGCAAATGATTTGGATGTTTCCTCAACATATCATGATGATGAAGGAAAAAAACACCCAAAACAGATTGCAAATTTAGACAAGGATTCACTTTGCCTTTTGTCAAGGAGTTACTATGTTGTTGTCACGTACGAAATTGAAAAAAACGGAAAAAAAATAGAGAAATTGTCCGATAAATATCCTGAAATACCCAGTGCCATTGTTACTGAAATTCAATTCAGAATACCGCCAAAGATGGCAAAAGAATGCGACGACGATGCGATTGCGGCTTTTTTCATAACATTTACAAAAAATAACGGAAAATTACAAAGAGACGTTCTTCTTGTTAATGATTTACTCTCATGTAACGAAGGCATGTTGGATGTGCCCAAGGACTATAAATATAAAAAAGGCAATAATTGAAATGAAAAATGTACGTAAAAATTTCATCTTATGTGCAATTATTTCTATTTATTTCTTGCCTGCTCACGCAGCCTGCCTTGGTTACGACCCAGAAAAAGTCAATCTGCAAGGCAAGCTAGTACGGGAAACTTATCCCGGACCGCCCAATTTTGAAAGTGTCAAGGATGGCGACGAGCCGGAAACGGGGTATTACCTGCACCTTGGCAAGTCGATTTGCGTGCGCGATAAAAATAATCAGGAGCTTTCCAGCTATGACCATGTCAAGAATGTCCAGTTGATTCTCTCTGCTAAGCAATACAAACAGCTTCGCCCCCGGCTTGGAAAGCAAGTTACGCTGGGCGGTATGCTGTGGGATGGAAATACGGGGCACTATCATGCACCGGTCGGATTCAAGGTAAAAAAATTGATCAGTAAAAAACTTATAATAAAATAGCTAATAAATCGCGTCCCTTCAGTTACAAAGATGGAAAGGTTACTTTCCCTGATTTTGATGACTATATGCTTAACAGTATATCTGCTACGGGTAGCAGGCTAACCGGCGACTGTGTGCGTTACATATTTGTCTTTGGATTTTTCAGGGAAGTAGATTAACAACCAGCTTTATCAAACGTATATAAAATCCATGTCAATTAATAAAATATTTATTTCAGTAATTATAGGGTTAACATTACTCAGTAGTCCATTTGTTACAGCAAATGATACCAGCTTCGGCGACGACAACGGCACCATTACGTTTAAACATCAATCCGATATCAGTATGGATAAAGAATCTCTATTCATCAGTGAAAATAATATTCTGGTTGACTATGTTTTTACCAATACTAGCCAGCATGATTTAGACATCCCCATTGCCTTCCCCATGCCGCCAATATTCTTCGTCGACTCCGACCACAATGAAATCGAAAATTTCAAGCTTTTGGTGAATGGCAAGCTACAGGAAACTGAACATAAGTTGGTTGTTTTGCTTGATGATAAAGTTGATATTTCCGACAAAATGGCAAAGTTGGGCTGGGCGGCCGATGATGTCGTAAATTTTATTCAGTCAGGTGACATACCTCGCGGCAAGAAACCGCTTCCTGCAAAATGGTTTTATAAGGGAAATCAGCCTCGATTTACAATGAGCAACTATTTTATCTGGCAACAACACTTTCCAGCAGGAACCCCTGTGTCTATCCGTCATTCCTATAAACCAAGTGTAACAACAGGCGTTCCTCTACCTGCCAGTCATATTATCGAAAATTTCGCAAAAGAAACCTGTCTCGATAAAAATTCACAATCCACGATTAAAAAACAAAATACAGACTTCGGCATTGGTTGGGCCAACCTTCGCTACATATTGGTCACTGCAAATAACTGGCAAGGTGCCATCAAGGATTTCAATCTGATAGTAAAAAAACAAAGTCCATCTGATTTGATTAGCTTATGTTTTGATAACGATCTAAAGAAAACAGACCCTTTGACATTTGAATTCCATCAGGAAAACTTCAAACCACAACAGGATTTGAATTTACTGTTTATTCATAAACAAGAATAACGTAAAGCGGCTAAATTTATATTTGACTGGAAGCAGGAATGTTAGTGGCTGTGTGTCTTATGCCAAGGAAATTACCGATTTATAGCTTTTGCATGATGTCGACTACTAAAGATAAAAACACTTACGATATAGAAAATGGTCGTTCTCAAGATGTGACGATTTAATGGGTCCGACATCATCATTGGATGGAGAAGAGCTATGAACAGATTTATTTATATGATAATCGCCATGATATTTGTCCAAAGCTGCATGGCGAGTGAAATAAATAACGAACCAAAAGAAGCGCTAAGGGTTGCATTTATAAAGAAGCTATCTAATAAGGAATGGTATAAATTATCAGCGGTTGAGATAAAAAGTAAAATGCTACCAACTTGCGCTCAAGATAGTAAATACAAATTTGTTCTAAATTGTGATGCTGGTTTGGGGATAAAAAAGTTTAACATAATAGGCGAGTATGCTTATGAGCCGCTAACGCAAGTTGTTTTTGATGATGCAGTTGGCTGCTTATCTATGATAAAAGCACTTCAAGAAAAACTTGGAAAGCCAAGTGAAATTTCTGCAGGAAAATGCGATGCGACATGGAATTTAGGCGGGAATTCAAAGTACAAAAAAACTAGGGTTTTTGCGTCTATTTTTGCACCGCCAAGTGGTAAACATATGGAATTAAACATAGGGTCAGAACAAGGCGATGACTAAGTTTTTCGATGAGTTATACGTGGTTTTTAAAAAATGAAATCAAAGTTAACAATGTTTCTTCTTGTTGTAATGGTGTCGGTGTTTTCTGCGGCATCTATTTTTATTGCCACTAGGCATTCTGCCAAAGGTAAAGTTCAAACAAAAACAGATAGTGCTGTATTCTCATCAGCTAATAACAAAAACAAACATCCTAGCCGCGGAGTGGACTTCTCTGATGAAGATAAACCTGGCAATGAACCTGAGCTTCTTGAGAAGGTGGAAAGTGGTGATATCAGAATAGAGAAGTACGCAGATGCAAGTGATGAGACACGGGAATGCAATGTTTTTTATTTTAAAAATGAACCTGTTGAAGATAATAATTCATGTATGTCCGCACATTCTAAATTTACTATCGTAAATATCCCGACCATTGGTATTCCTGTCGTGGTAGATCGCTGGTCGGAATATTTTATGAACGGCGAAGGAACAATGAATGGATTTATTATGTACACCGTCAATGAATCTGGAAGGCACCGGATTTTGGATTTGATAACGGGAAGAGATGTCGATCGCTGTGTGGATGATGCATGCAAAAAAACCAAGAATGAATGGTTGAAAGGAAGTGTGAATATATCCGAGGGGGGAGAATATTTTATTGTTACATACAAGTTTTCAACATCTAAACATGAAATAGGGACGGTGCGCTTTAAATGGGTTGGTGGTGGTTTTGAAGCGGAAAATAAGGAAATTTATGAAATTTCAGAAAAATATCGTCCATAAGTTGTTTTGACTTGTATTGAATAATTTCAAATAAAGTGGGGTGACTATTAGTCATGTGTCGAAAATTCTGGCGATATTTCGATTGTCGTATGAAAGCAAAATACCAAAAATGGATAGTAATTGTGGCTGCAAGTTTCTTTACTCTTGCGGCGAATGCAGCAAATATCGTTGTTGACACCGGGCATACGCCGCTACGTCCAGGTGCAACCGGGGCGAGTGGCAAGGTCGAGTATTTATATAACCTGCAATTTACTGATGCGCTGGCCAATGAGCTGGTTACACAGGGGGATAAAGTGTTTAGGGTGGCTGCTGATGGCAAGGAAATTACTTTGCAGGAACGCGCAATCCGCGAGCCTACTGCAGATTTCTTTGTCTCGATTCATCACGATTCCATTCAGCAGGAATGGATCAACGCCGGGCGGCGTCGCGAATTTGCCGGTTTTTCAATTTTTGTATCAGAAAAAAATCCGCATTATGCCAAAAGTCTGCATTGCGCCCGAGAGATTGCCGAGCAGTTGCTGGCAATTGGCGAGGTGCCATCGTTGTATCACGCTACGCCGATTCCTGGTGAAAACAGGCCTTTAATCGATCAACGCCTTGGTATCCATCGATTCGATGACTTGATTGTTTTAAAAACAGCGCCTATTCCTGCTGTTTTGATTGAAGTTGGGGTGATTGCCAATCCTGATGAAGAGGAACGGCTTAATAAGAGTGAAACGGTTCAACGTTTGGCTCATGCAGTTGCCACCGGAATCCATGTTTGTCAGAAGCCATAAAGACTGTTATTTCAATTTTTTAAGAGGGTTTGCGATGAAGAAAATCAGTATTGCTTTGATGTTGGTTTGTCTCTCTGCGGGTACGTATGCGGCAGGATGTTCTAAGCCACGCAATGCGTTTGACCAAGTTTATTGTGCCGGAAACTTGTTTTCCCAGGTTGATCGGGACTTGAACCAAGCCTATGCCAGTTTAAGGAAAAATTTGAATCCGACTCAGCAGGACACACTCAAACAAGGGCAACTGGGGTGGATTAAGCAACGGGACGAATCGTGCAGTTATGAAAAGCCCAATGGCTACTATGTAAATCTCTCCTGCGCGGTGGAATTGACCCAATCTCGTTTGTCTTTTCTGAAAGAACGTGAGCGCGAATGCAATAGTACTGGCTGTGTTACTTCCAAGCTTGGTGGCGAATGATGGCCAACTGAAACAGCATGTCAAGGTGAGCAATCCTGCGGTTATGAAAAAACCGGCGATAGAATCGCCGGTTTTGTTTTATGCCGAGACAGCAAAGAAGATCAAATATCTTCCGGCACCATCTTGATTGCGCCGCACGGGCATTCTTCCACGCAGATACCGCAACCCTTGCAGTAGTCGTAGTTGAATTCGAACTTCTTGCCTGGACCGAGCTTGATCACCGCGTTGTCAGGACAAACGCCGTAGCAGTTGTCGCATTCGAAGCAGTTGCCGCAAGATAGGCAACGGCGCGCTTCAAACAGGGCAGTGCTTTCATCCAGGCCACTGACCACTTCATCAAAGCTGGTCTGACGACGGATGATATCGAGCGTCGGGCGCACGGTTTTCGGTGCGTCGGTGTAGTACCAGGAATTGAGCTTGTCGAAGGTGGCGAGCTCGTTCTTTTTGGGTTTCTGGTATTCGCTGTCATGGAGCCAGGCGTCGATGTGGCGCGCGGCTTTCTTGCCGTGACCGATAGCGACGGTTACGGTACGGTCGGACGGCACCATATCGCCACCGGCAAAGATGCCAGCATGCCCTGTCATCATGTTGGGACCGACTTTGACCACGCCATTGCGAATTTCCAAGCCGGGAACGCCTTCCAACAAGGAAAGATCCACATCCTGGCCCAGCGCCAGAATCAGCGAATCGGCTTCCAGTGTTTCAAATTCGCCGGTGGCGACTGGTTGGCCATCCTCGTCGAGCTCCATCTTTTCGACGGTGATCGCTGTGCCATCCATGCTCTTGATGGTGGACAGCCACTTCATCATCACGCCTTCTTCCAGTGCTTCTTCCACTTCGAAGTCGTGCGCCGGCATCTTTTCACGGGTGCGGCGGTAAACGATGATCGCTTCATCGGCACCCAGACGTTTGGCGGTACGGGCGACGTCGATGGCGGTATTACCACCGCCATAGATGATGACCCGTCGACCCAGCATCGGTTTTTCTTCGCCTTCCATACTGCGCAGTACGGATGCCGCATCCAGAATCTTGGCCGATTCACAGGCCGGAATATTGGTGCGTTTACCGATGTGCGCGCCGACTGCCAGGAAGGAGGCGTCAAACTGGCCTTCTTTCATGGTGTCGAGGATGTTGTCGACCTTGGTGTTGAGCTTGAGCTCGACACCCATGTTGACGATGCGTTTGATTTCACCATCGAGTACTTCGCGCGGCAGGCGGTATGACGGAATGCCGAAACGCATCATGCCGCCGGCATATGGCCCGGCTTCATAAATCGAAACCGTGTGGCCCATGCGGCGCAGTTGGTATGCAGCAGACAGACCGGATGGGCCTGCACCCACAACCAGAACGCGCTTGCCACTTTCATTGGCGGGCTTATCAAATTGCCAATCCTGTTTCAATGCTTCATCGCCGAGGAAGCGTTCCACAGAGTTGATGCCGACAGCGGTATCGAGTTGGCCGCGATTGCAGGCGTTTTCACAGGGGTGGTAACACACGCGCCCCATCACGGCCGGCATCGGGTTGTCGCGGGTCAGGGTCTTCCATGCCTGGTGATAATCACCGGATTCGGCATGGAACAGCCATTCCTGTGTATTTTCTCCAGCAGGGCAGGCGTTGTTGCATGGCGGCATGCGTTGCAGGTACACCGGCTTGAAGGTACGCCAGCTGCCGGTCTTGTTGGCCAGCGATGAACCCACGTCCAGTGTGATCGCGAAAGGCTTATCCATTTCCTTGTTCATAGTCATTCTTCCTCGCGCTTACTTGGTTTGAGCCAGCAAGCCAAACTTGCGGATGTTGCGGTCGGCCACTTCCTGGAAGCGGGCAATCAGCTCGACTTTCGGCTGTTTGCCGAACAGGTGGGCGAAACGGCGTTGTGGTTTCAGGTATTCCTCGACCGGTGCTTTCATGCGGATCGGAGACACGCTGACCACTTCGCCATATTCGGCTTCGTAAACCGGGAACAGGCCGGTTTCCTTGGCGAGTCGAGCCAGGCGGATCGTGTCATGGCTGGCCGAGCCCCAGCCCAGCGGGCAGGGCACGAAGATATGGATATAGCGGGCACCGCGGAATTCCATGGCGCGCTTCACTTTGGCTTCCAGATCGTGCAGATCGGCCACTGTGGCGGTGGCAACATAAGGAATGCCGTGAGCCATGGCCAGTTGCGGCATGTTCTTGCCCTGACCCCAGGCATTACCCGGTTCTTCACCAACCGGCATGGTCGTGGCGGTACGCGCGGCAGGCGGCGTGGCGGAGGAACGTTGCACGCCGGTATTCATGTAGGCCTGATTGTCGTAGCAGATGTAGAGCACGTCATCGTTGCGCTCGAACATGCCGGACAGGCAACCGAAGCCGATATCGGTGGTGCCGCCGTCGCCGCCCTGGGCAATGACGCGCACATCCTTGCGCCCCTTGACCTTCATCGCCGCAGCGACGCCCGACGCTACTGCTGCGGTGTTGCCGAACAGCGAATGGATCCAGGGAATCTGCCACGAAGTTTCCGGATACGGTGTCGAGAACACTTCCAGGCAGCCAGTGGCGTTACAGGCAATCATCTGGTTGCCGGTCGCTTTCATTGCGGCGTCAATGGCGTAGCGTGCGCCAAGTGCTTCGCCGCAACCCTGGCAGGCACGGTGGCCGGAATTCAGCGAGTTGGTCCGCTCTATTTCGGATTGCACGGAGCGTTGTTCCGGCGGAAGCAGACGGTTGCCGATAGTAAATGTACCGGTCTGATAGAACTTGATTGGTTGAAATGCCATGTCGGATTCTCCTTAACCCACGCTGCCGGAACGAACTTTGCCAATATCGCGCAAAATGTTTTCGGCGATCGGGCCGGAACGGCGCGACTTGCGTTCGCGTTCCAGTTCGCGGTTAACGCTGTTCCATTCCAGATCAAGGAAGTGCAGCGGTTCAAGTTGATCGTGCAGCGCTTGACGGAATACGCGGTGCAGCGAGCTGCGCAGGATGTTGCGACCGCCCAGTCCGGCGACCACGGTGTAGATCTTGGTGTCGAGGCCATCCATGGCCAGACGCACATCGGTGGCGACAATGCCGCCAATGCCGATTGCCAGGCTCTTTTCCAGGACAACAATGCGTCGGGCATGCGACAAGGCACGACGGATGGCGGAAATCGGGAACGGACGGAACGAAGTAATGCCCAGTACACCGATCTTGATGCCGTCTTCGCGCATCTCGTCGATGGTGTCCTTGATCGTGCCCAGCACCGAACCGAGCGCAATGACCACGGTTTCTGCATCGTCGAGCTTGTACGGACGGATCAGGCCACCGGCTTCGCGCCCGAAGATTTCCTTGAACTCGGCCGAAATTTTCGGGATCAGTTCCAAGGCTTGCATCTGCTTGGCGTGAGCCAGATAGCGCACTTCGGTAAAGGCTTCCGGGCCGACCATCGCACCGATCGATACCGGGCTGGAGGGATCGAGTACCTGGCGTGGCACATAAGGTGGCAGGAATTGGTCGACTTGCTGTTGTTCCGGAATATCTACCCGCTCATAGGCATGGGTCAGAATAAAGCCGTCCATGCAGACCATGACTGGCAGACTCAGTTCTTCGGCAATTTTGAAGGCCTGAATGTGCAAGTCAGCAGCTTCTTGATTGTTTTCGGCAAAAATCTGAATCCAGCCACAGTCGCGTTGCGACATCGAATCGCTGTGGTCGTTCCAGATATTGATCGGTGCGCCAATGGAACGATTCGCCACGGTCATGACAATGGGCAAGCCCAGGCCGGAGGCGTTGTACACGGCTTCAGCCATAAACAACAAGCCTTGCGAGGCCGTGGCGGTATAAGTGCGGGCACCGGCGGCGGACGAACCGATGGCCACCGACATGGCGGCGAATTCGGATTCAACATTCAGGAATTCGCAATTCTTGATATCGCCTGCTTTGACCATCTCGCCCAAACCTTCAACGATATGGGTTTGCGGGGAAATGGGGTAGGCACAAATGACTTCCGGGTGGCACAGGCCGACTGCTTCGGCGACGGCGTGGGAGCCTTCAATTTGCTTAAGCATGGACAGCCTCCATTTCGGCTTTGGCGATGTTGTAGGCTTCGGTCGCCGCAGCAATGTTGCCTGCGGCAATTTTTCCGGAAAATTTGTCACGGATGGCTGCCGCGACGGAGTCAAGCGAGATCAGACCGGATGCGGCGGCAAAGGCGCCAAGCAGCGGAATGTTCGGCACAGGACGGCCCACATATTTCAGGGCAAGATCGGTCGCAGAAACGGTCAGTAGCCGCTCGGGGCGAAATTTCCTGGAATACTCGCCCAAGCCCAGTTCTTCGAAGGTTTTGTTGGTATTGAGGATGATGAATCCGTCTGGTCCGAGACCGGCAAAGACATCCACCTGGAACAACAGGGTCGGATCTTGAATGATGAGTGCGTCCGGCTCGATGATTGGCTCGCGCAGGCGAATTTCCTTGTCATCGATACGGCAGAACGCAACAACCGGCGCACCCGTGCGCTCGGAGCCGAAGCTGGGGAACGCTTGGGCATTACGACCTTCCAGGAAAGCGGCGATCGAGAGCGTTTCGGCCCCGGTCACAACCCCCTGGCCGCCCCGGCCGTGGATTCGTACTTGAAACATCAATAAATCTCCTTCCAGTGATGGATCGCCACATGCGTTGATGCGCATGCTGCTATGTCTAAAGCATGTCTACTCTGGAGGGCTGGGGCATGTTGGAATGCAGTATGCATTCTGCAAATTGAGTTACAACCCGAAAACAGCACGGAACAACCGATTCAGGTTGCATCCGACGGATTGCGACTCTATTTGCGCATGACGACCTGCCATCTCTGATGAGTGGATGTGCCGGTTTTGCCGCAAACAGACGGCAATTTCTTGGAGATCAAATTATTAGTAACTTGGGTTGAAGTGTGAGGTGCATTCGGGACGCAACTTGAGTGCGGTCGAAATGCTGGGCCATGCACAGATCAATAAACTTGGCGCGTTGTCTGTGTACTGAATGTCCTTGTCATGCTCTACTGGTCAGACCATTTTGGCAAAAACCGCAATGACCCGCCCTGTAGCCGGACATATTAGTAAATCAACAGACTGCTTGAACTTGGAAGCACAGTGTCGTTGGTTGGCTTTATGGCATTGCCGTCGAAAAAAAAGACCCAGTTGTTGCGATCGTATTTTCCCGGCGACTGAACGCCACAAAGCCTGTAAGGCAAAAAAACCAACTTGCCGTGCAGAAACTTTGATTTTTATAAGATGTTATTTCAGTAGGTGTTTCGTACAAAACGACTACTGAAATAACGTCTCGCTGCTTAGATTGCGTGCCGCGTTTCTAGCCGCAACGGAGCGAATGATGCAGCATTTACTGACAGGTGTTAATGATCGAAATCAAACAATGCCAAGCCATGGTGATGAATCCATCTTGGAATCTGATTCATTCGTCTTGGTTAATAGCTGAATTTGCCTTGCAATTTTCGGGGGATTCTGGCGATGATGACAAGCAAATGTAGATGAAATAAGGCAGGATGGTTGACTAATCATCCTGCCTCCAGATGTAGTTGCTCATCACGGAATGAACATGTTTTATTACCTGTTGAAACGCGTGCTATTGATGTTCCCTACTTTGCTTGGGGTATTGCTGGCGACCTTTGTTGTGATCCAGTTTGTTCCCGGCGGACCGGTGGAGCAGGTGTTGTACGAACTGAAGGGGCGCGGTTCCGGTGAAGTGGCCGGACCAGCGCAGTCTTCCGGTAGTTTCTACCAAGGCGCCAAGGGAGTAGATGCAGAGAAGCTCGCTGAGATCAAGGCGCTGTATGGCTTCGATAAACCCGCGCATGTGCGATTCTTGGAAATGCTGGGTCGTTTTGCACGTTTTGATTTGGGAGAGAGCTGGTTTCATCATGCTGATGTTTGGACATTGATCAAATCCAAATTGCCTGTATCGATGAGTATAGGATTGAGCAGCTTCTTTCTGGCCTACCTGATCGCGGTTCCGTTGGGAGTTGCCAAAGCGGTTCGCCATGGCAGCCGCTTTGATTTGGTAACGACGCTGATTATTCTGGCTGGCTATGCGATCCCCAGTTTTGTTCTTGGCGTGGTGTTGTTGGTTCTGTTCGGCGGGGGCAGTTTTTGGCAACTATTTCCGCTGCGCGGGCTGACTTCGGATAACTGGGCGCACCTCTCGCTGATGGGTAAATTAATGGATTACCTATGGCATCTGGCCTTGCCGGTGTTGGCCATGACGGTAGGCAGTTTTGCCAGTTTGACCATGCTGACCAAGAACACATTCCTGGAAGAAATTCGCAAGCAGTATGTGATGACCGCCCGGGCCAAAGGGCTTTCCGAGCGGCGAATCTTCTGGAAACATATTTTCCGCAATGCCCTGATTCCTCTTCTCGTGGGCTTGCCAGAAGCATTTCTGGCGGCATTTTTTACCGGCAGCATCCTGATTGAGACCCTGTTTTCTCTCGATGGCCTGGGGCTGCTTTCCTACGAATCCATTCTGCGCCGCGATTATCCTGTGGTGCTTGGGGCGTTGTATTTCTTTACCCTGCTGGGATTGGTTGGCAAGCTGGTTTCCGATCTTTGCTATGCCCTGGTTGATCCGCGTGTCGGATTCGAAGGAGCGAAGCATTGATTCGCGCTATCGGATACTGGGGCAGGGCGTGGCTACGTTTCAAAACGCAGCGGCGGGCGTATTGGAGTCTGTGTCTGTTTACGGTGCTGTTTGCCGCAAGCCTAGCCGCAGAATTGCTTTCCAATGAGCGGCCGTTGCTGGTGCATTATCAGGGCGCTTATTACGTGCCGTTGCTCAAGGATTATCCGGAAACCACGTTCGGTGGCGATTTTCCGACGCCCACGGACTACCTTGATCCTTTCATTCGTACGCAACTGGCCAAGCCCGGTAATTGGGCGGTTTTTGCACTCAATCGCTATAGCGCGAATACGATCAACTACTTCGCGCCAAGCCCCAATCCGGCGCCGCCATCCGCTGAAAACTGGCTGGGTACGGATGATCGTGGTCGTGATCTGTTGGCCCGCCTTCTGTATGGGTTCCGTGTGTCGGTACTGTTTGGTTTGGCGCTGACGGCTGCAGGCAGTGTGCTGGGCGTGTTGATCGGCGGATTACAAGGTTACTTTGGCGGGAAGGTCGATCTGGTTGGGCAGCGTGTGACCGAAATCTGGATGTCGCTGCCTGAGCTCTATCTGTTGCTGATTTTTGCCTCAATATTTGAGCCGAGCCTGATGATTTTACTGGTCATCATGACCGTGTTTGGCTGGATGGGATTGGCAGACTATGTGCGCGCCGAGTTTCTGCGTACCCGCAATCTGGAATATGTCACCGCTGCGCGCGCGCTGGGCTTGAGCGATCTACGGATTATCCGCCGGCATGTGTTGCCCAACAGCTTGACGCCGGTACTGACCTTCATGCCATTTCGCATGAGCGCTGCGGTGCTGGCACTAACCAGCCTGGATTTTCTCGGCCTTGGCGTGGCCGGGCAGTATCCGTCACTCGGTGAGTTACTGGCGCAGGGCAAAGCCAATCTGGATGCATGGTGGATTTCAATATCCGCATTTACCGTTTTGGTGGGGATGCTGCTGCTGCTGATTTTTATCGGTGAAGGTCTGCGTCAGGCTTTCGATCCCAGGGCAAATTAAGGCCGTAGGTCCATGCGCTCTGAACCTGTTCTGGAATGACATGAAGACAATCTACTGGTGTTTCCCGGGCGGCCGCCACAAGGCGCTCACGTTAAGTTATGACGATGGCAAGTTGGCGGATCGCCGCTTGGTGGAGATCATGAACCGGCACGGTATTCGGGGAACTTTCCACCTCAATGCCGGCAAGTTCGGCCAGGATGGGCGTATTGAACGTGATGAGGTGTCCACGCGCTATGCCGGGCATGAAATTGCTGCACACTCGTTTACGCACCCCACCCTGACGCGCATGCCAAACGAATTGATCGTGCCGCAATTGCTGGAAGACCGGCGCGGTCTGGAGGCGCTGGCTGGATATCCGGTACGGGGAATGTCTTACCCGAATGGTGCAGTGAACTCGCCGATTGCCACGATGTTGCCATCGCTGGGTTTCGCTTACGCGCGGACCACGGTATCGACAGGACGCTTTGACTTGCCAGAAGACTTCCATCGTTGGCCGGCGACTTGTCATCACAACCAGGATCTTATGGCGAGGGCTAGCGAGTTCAACGCGCTGCACAAAACGCACATGCCTTATCTGTTTTATGTGTGGGGGCATAGTTACGAGTTTGACAATGACGACAACTGGGAACTCGTGGAAGCGTTCTGTGCCCAGATGGGCGGTCGGCCGGATATTTGGTATGCCACCAATATTGAAATTGTCGATTACCTGGATGCTGCGCGCAGCCTGCAGTTCACGGTGGATTGTGACCGGGTGAGAAACCCGGGAGCGCTGCCGGTCTGGATCAGTGTCGATGGTCTAATTCGTGAAATTCCTGGTGGCGTGATGATGACTTTGTCTTGATCAGGCCATAAACGTCAATAAAAGTGGGGTGGTTGCTGCTGCCAGCACGGTCGAGAGAATCAAGCTGCTGGCCATGGTGCCTTCCATGCTTTGGAACTGTCGGGCCATCAGGTAGACATTGGCGCCGGTAGCAATTGAGGCCATCAGTACTACCACTTTGGTTTCCATTGGTGGCAGTCCAAGCAGAAGCGCAATCACCCAAACGGCCAATGGGTGGGCAACCAGCTTGAGCATGGCAATCGAAATAGGTTGGCGCCAGTCAGCGCTGATACCGAACTCCGCAAGCCCCATTCCCAGCGCGATTAGTGCCATTGGCGCTGCGGATGTACTTACCATGCCAAGCGTTGTGCCGACGAGCACAGGCAGTTTCAGTCCGGTCATTCCCCAAGCGGTACCCAACAGGATGGCAGCGACAATCGGGTTGGTCGTAACGCTGATCAATGTCTTGCGGAAGCCCTGGATCGACAGGTTGCCATGCCGGGACCATTCCACTGAAACGGTGACCAGGGTCCAGAGGATCAGGGCATTGAACACGATGACCAAGGCCACGGAAGGAAGTGCCGCATCGCCGAGCAATACTTTGGCAATTGGCAGACCCAGCATCACATTGTTGGAAAATATGCCGCCGAGTGCAAAGACCGATTGCGCCGTACCATCCAGCTGAAAAATCTTCCAGGCGATTAACCGGCCAAGTGCGAATACCACGAAACAGCCGCCAAAAAATGCGATCAGCAGTCGAGCATCGACAGGCGGGAGCTTGGAGAAATCGCTTAGCAACTGAAAGAGCAGCGCGGGCAGGGCGAGGGTGAATACAAATTTTGATAGTGCCTCTGACATGCTCTTGGGCCAGTGCGCCAGCCGCATGACGCCATAGCCGACGAAGACCAAAATAAACAAAGGGGCTGAAAGCATGATCTGGCGAAAGAGTGTCGACATGGCGGAGAAATTGTCGCGAAGTGGAAGCAGATTCTATCCCAATTGCGAGGTGGCAGGGCGGCACCTGTGTGGAAGAAAAGGAGGTGCAGTCAAACCGGCAAGTAGGTCGTAGAATCCCTCTATAGCTTCTTCATCGAGCCACGTGCCATGTTCACGGAAATTAATCACCTTGCCTTGCTGGGCACCCTGATGCAGCAGATGTGCGTCTATCTGGTGATCGCTTATCTGTTGAGCAAAACGCCATTGTTTGCGCCATTGATGCAAGTGACGGTCCGGTTGCCGCACAAGGTGGTCTGCTATCTGGTGTTCTCCGGTTTCTGCATCATGGGCACCTATTTCGGTTTCCAGGTTGAGGGCGCCATTGCCAATACGCGGGCGATAGGTGCGGTTCTTGGCGGGATTCTGGGCGGGCCGTGGGTTGGATTGGCGGTAGGGTTGACCGGTGGCTTGCATCGCTATTCCCTTGGTGGGTTTACCGCGACGGCCTGTGCCGTATCCACGACGGTTGAAGGTCTGATCGGCGGTCTGTTGCATTGGTATCTGATGCGGCGGCATCGTGCTGATTTATTGCTTAACCCCGCTCTGGTGCTGGGAACAACTTTGTTTGCCGAGTCGATGCAGATGATCATCCTGTTGGCGATGGCAAAGCCGTATTCCCAGGCGCTGTTACTGGTGGAGCACATTGCTTTTCCCATGATGACGACCAATCCGATTGGCGCAGCACTGTTTATGCGCTTGATCCTGGATCGCAAGGAAACGCTGGAAAAATACTCGATTGCCTTTTCGGCAAAGGCACTACGGATCGCTGAACGCTCGATTGGGGTACTGATGCAAGGCTTCAATGAAGCAAACTGCATGCGTATGGCCAGTATCATCCAGGAGGAAACCGGTGTGGGTGCGGTGGCGATTACGGATTGTGAAAAACTACTCGGTTTTGTTGGCATCGGCGCAGATCACCACCTGCCGGGAACGCCGATTTCCTCGCCGCATACTTTTTATGCGATTCAACACAATGAAGTGGTCTACGCTGACGGCGCGACAATTCCCTATCGCTGTTCCATCACGAAAGATTGCAAGCTGGGTTCGACGCTGGTGATTCCGTTGCGCGGTGCGGAAAATCGCGTTATTGGCACGATCAAGCTTTATGAACCGAAAAGGCGGCTGTTTTCCAATCTGAACCGCACCTTGGGTGAAGGCATTGCCCGTTTGCTGTCCAACCAAGTGTTGGCGGGGAAAATTGAAGAGCAGAAGCAGCTGCTGGCGCAATCGGAAATCAAGTTGTTGCAGGCACAGATCAACCCGCATTTCCTGTTTAACGCGCTCAATACCTTGGCCGCCGTGATCCGGCGCGATCCGGAAGAAGCGCGCAAGCTGGTGCAATATCTTTCCACCTTTTTCCGTAAAAGCCTCAAGCGCGCCAATAATGAAGTGACGCTCAAGGATGAAATTGAGCATGTGGATGCCTACCTGCGCATTGAACTGGCCCGATTTGCTGGGCATCTGGATGTGGAAATGGACGTGCCAGAAGATTTGCTCCATTTGCGCTTGCCCGCGTTTACCTTGCAACCCATTGTCGAAAATGCGATTAAATACGGGGTTTCCCAATTGATCGAACCGGGGAAAATCAAGATTCGGGCACAGCGGCAGGAGGGTGTGCTGACCTTGATGATTGAGGATAATGCCGGGCTCTACCGGCCAGAACCTGGTGGCGATGGTTTAGGCATGAACCTGGTCGATCGACGCATCAAGATTCGCTATGGCGCTGCTTACGGGGTCGAGGTTAATTGCAAGCCGGAATGCTGGACTCGTGTGTATATTCGTTTGCCGACTGAAGAAGAGATGACACATGTTCACCGCGTTGATTATTGATGACGAAGCGCCTGCGCGCGAAGAGCTGGGCACGTTGTTGAGCGCTTTCCCGGATATTGATGTGGTGGGCGAATGTGCGAATGCCATTGAAGGCATCTCCGCCATTCATCGCTTGCGTCCGGATGTGGTATTTCTCGATATCCAGATGCCGCGTGTCAGTGGACTGGAAATGGTGGGCATGATCGAAGCGTCGGCATTACCGCATATTGTCTTTGTGACTGCATACGATGAGCACGCCCTGCGGGCTTTTGAAGAGCACGCGGCAGATTACCTGCTGAAACCGATAGATCCGGAACGCCTTGCCAAAACACTTGATTGGCTTCGTGCTGGCGCCCGCCAGACCGGTGCCGCTTCTCTGGTACAAGAGCAATCTCTGCGTCAGATCCCCTGTAGCGGGCACAACCGGATTTTTCTGGTTGGGCTGGATGAAGTGGAATATATCTATACGGATGTTTCAGGGGTACAGGTCGTGGGTCTTAACAAACAGGGTATGACCGAACTGAGCCTGAAAATCCTGCAAGAACGCACACCGCTGATTCGCTGCCACCGGCAATACCTCGTCAATGTCGACCAGATTGGTGAAATCCGTCTGTTGGAAAATGGCGCTGCCGAAATCATGACGCACAGCGGAAAACGCGTGCCGGTAAGTCGTCGACATCTGCGTCACCTAAAAGATAACTTGGGAATGCCATAAATTTTGGTTGGCTTTGCTACTCCCGCAACCGCTTAATTCCATCTGCAACCGCTTAACCCTCCCTATTGCCGTTCGCTAGATCCTTTGATGTGGGTCAAACAATATCGGATAAATTGACACGGTAGCCAGCCAGTTTGCCACGTGGTATTTGAGCAAACAGTTGGCCCGTTAGCCTGTTATTGTCAACTGAAGAGGGATTGTTCATGAGCAAACTAAAGGAGTCGATAGGCTGGATAGTGGTCGCTCTGGCTGGTGCCATTGCCTTTGCCTACATTGCGCTGAATCGGGGTGAAAATGTAAATGCCATTTCACTCGTGGTGGCGGCGGTGGCTACTTATTTCATTTCATATCGCTATTACGGACTGTATATCGCCAAAAAGGTACTGGGTGTGGATCCCACGCGCATGACGCCGGCGTGGAAGCACAATGACGGGCTGGACTATGTGCCGACCAACAAGTGGGTGCTGTATGGCCACCACTTTGCGGCGATTGCCGGAGCAGGTCCGCTGGTGGGGCCGGTTCTTGCGGCGCAAATGGGCTATCTGCCCGGCATGATGTGGATTCTGGCAGGCGTGGTTCTGGCTGGCGCCGTGCAGGATTTCATGGTGCTGTTTATTTCGTCGCGTCGCGACGGGCGCTCGCTTGGTGATCTGATCAAGACGGAACTTGGTGTGATTCCCGGAGTGATTGCCTTGTTTGGCGCATTCCTGATCATGGTGATCATCCTGGCCGTATTGGCGATGATTGTGGTCAAGGCATTGACCGATTCGCCCTGGGGTACATTCACGGTGGCGGCAACTATCCCGATTGCCATCATGATGGGGCTTTACCTGCGTTATATCCGCCCAGGCAAGATTGGCGAGATATCGATTGTCGGTTTCGTGTTGTTGGTCGGCGCCATTATGCTGGGTGGGCAAGTTGCGGCTAGTCCAACGTGGGCCCCCATTTTTTCCTTTGACGGCAAGCAACTGACCTGGATGCTGATCGGTTATGGATTTATTGCTTCTGTCTTGCCGGTGTGGCTACTGCTAGCCCCACGGGATTATCTTTCAACTTTCCTCAAAATTGGCACTATCACTGGCTTGGCCATCGGTATTCTTTTCATGGCACCGATCATGCAGATGCCGCCACTGACCAAGTTTATCGACGGTACTGGTCCAGTCTGGTCGGGTAGTCTGTTCCCGTTCCTGTTTATCACTATCGCTTGCGGTGCAGTCTCGGGTTTTCATGCACTCATTTCTTCCGGTACCTCACCCAAGTTGCTGGATAACGAACGCAACGCTGCCTTTATCGGCTATGGCGGCATGCTGATGGAATCGTTCGTGGCCATCATGGCGCTGGTTGCTGCTTCAGTGATTGAACCGGGCGTGTACTTTGCGATGAACAGCCCTGCGGCTGTCATTGGCAAGACCGCAGCTGAAGCCGCGCAAGTAATCTCGCAATGGGGTTTCGTGATTACCCCGGATGTGCTGCTGCAAACAGCCGCCGATGTGGGTGAGAAGACCATCATCTCGCGGGCGGGTGGAGCGCCTACGCTGGCTGTCGGCATGGCCCATATCATTTCCGGGGCGCTCGGCGGTAAGGCGCTGATGGCATTCTGGTATCACTTCGCCATTCTGTTTGAAGCACTATTTATCCTGACGGCAGTCGATGCCGGTACCCGTGCTGGCCGCTTCATGCTGCAAGATTTACTGGGCACTTTTGTGCCTTCGTTCAAGCGCACGGAACGATTGGTACCCAATCTGGTGGCAACCGGGCTGTGCGTCTTGTTCTGGGGCTATTTCCTGTATCAAGGCGTGGTTGATCCCTTGGGTGGTATCAATACCTTGTGGCCGCTGTTCGGTGTAGCCAACCAGATGCTGGCAGCGGTGGCGCTGATTCTGTGCACTGTCGTCCTGTTCAAGATGAAGCGCGAACGTTATGCCTGGGTCACTATTGTCCCCACTTTATGGTTGTTGGCTTGTACCTTGACTGCCGGCTGGCAAAAGATTTTCCATGCGAAGCCTTCGATCGGCTTCCTGGCGCAGGCAAGCCGTTACAGCAAGGCCATCGATAGCGGTCAGTTGCTCGCTCCAGCCAAAAGCATTGCCCAGATGCAGCAAGTGGTCTTGAACCAGTACATCGATGCAGGATTGTGTGCCTTGTTCATGTTTGTGGTGCTGTCGGTCATGTTCTTTGGCGTTCGTTCTTGCATGAAAGCCTATGCCGAAAACCATCGAACCGACAAGGAAACGGCGTTTGAAGCCCTTCCTTCCGGCGCTTCGGTATAGTTGCCGTGTTCAGCGATCTGGCAAAAATGGGCAAGTATCTCGGGCAGGCCGCCAAGATGATGGTTGGTCAACCCGATTACGAATCCTATGCGCAACATGTCCGGCTGACGCACCCGGAGCGCACGCCCATGACTTACGCGGAATTCTTTCGTGAGCGTGAGAATGCGCGGTATGGGGGCGGCAGTGGCAAATGTTGCTGAAACCTGAGCGCGCTCTTGCTGCGAGGCTGTGATCAGGGCTCATGCGCTGCTCAAAATCCTCATGTACTAAATGTACATTCCGGTTTTTGCGCTGCTCTTCACCCTGCTGACGGCCTCTCGCGACAGAGCATGAACAGGTTCTGTGTGAACGTTGCCCGGAATCTGGCTCAACCGGATTCCGGGTTTTTGTTTCCGGTTCTTGAGTTTGAATACAGGACGCAATCATGTCTTTACCCATCCCTGTCACCGTGCTCTCCGGTTTTCTGGGCGCAGGCAAAACCACCTTGCTCAACCGGCTGCTGGGCGCACCGCACGGCGAGCGTATTGCCGTGGTGGAAAACGAATTCGGCGCCGTCAGTATCGATAGCGACCTGATCGCACCGAGTGCGACGACGGTGATCGAGATGGCCAACGGCTGTATCTGCTGCAGCGTGCGCGGCGAACTATCGACGGCATTGGTTGAATTGCTGGCCAAGCATGATGCTGGTGAGCTGACGTTTGACCGCCTGATTATTGAAACCACGGGCCTGGCTGATCCGGCGCCGGTGGTGCAAACCTTTTTCTGGGAAGATGCGCTGCGCGAGCGCTTTGTGCTCGATGGCGTGATCACCTTGGTGGATGCCTGCCACTTTGATGAACAGTTCGGGCGCGAGCGTGTTGCTGCTTCCCAAGTGGCCTTTGCTGATCGCCTGCTGATTACGCGCGCCGATCTGGTTGATGCCGAAACGGTGGACGCGCTGACCGTCAACTTGGGCAAGATCAATGCCCGTGCGCCGGTCATCGTGGCCGGCAGCGTGGAAGAAAACTGGCGCGATCTGTTTGCGATCGGCGGATTCTCGCTCGATGAGCGTGGTTTGCAGATTCGCCCCGTCAGCCGGAGCAAGGCAAGTCTCTTCAATCCGCTGCGCCGTTCATGGGATGACACGATCACTTCGCTGGTGCTGGAAACCGCAGCACCGCTGGATCTTGCCGCGATTTCAGCTTTTGTGGAAAACCTGATTGAAACGCACCATCTCGACTTGCTGCGCTACAAGGGCATCCTGGCGATTGCCGATGAATCCCGGAAACTGATTTTCCAGGGCGTTCACCGCATTGCTGGCTACGATTACGGCCGGGAGTGGGGTGCTGACGAAGTCCCGACGAGCCGGATTGTGCTGATCGGCCGCCAGTTGCCGGCAGAATCGTTACGTGAGGAATTTGTTGCTGCACAGTCCAAGCTGCAGCCCATGCGTTTGACGATGGGTGCCTGAACACGTGCTGGTGAATAGGGAGAACAATCCAGACGGATCAAATTCCCATTCTTACCGGTATCCGTCTTGCCCCGAATCCGCCCTCGAAATGTCCGAAACGCCCGGCCAGCACTGTGCCGCACTCGGGGCAGGCGCCGGTCTCAGTGAGGCGGTATTCGGTGATGTTGTAGCCAGAACGCTGGATCAGGACGGCGTGGCAGGCTGTGCAGAGGGTTGTGGCGCCTTCGAGGCTGAAGATGTTGCCCAGATACACATGATGTAAACCGGCCTGCAGGGCGATCTCGCGTGCGGCGATCAGGGTACGGGCCGGGGTGGGCGGTCGGTCGAGCATTTTCCAGTCTGGGTGGAACGCAATGAAATGCAATGGTACATCCGGACCCAGTTCGCGCATGATCCACTGGCTCATCGCTTCGAGTTCTTTCGGATCGTCGTTTTCACCTGGTATCAACAGCGTCGTGATTTCCAACCAGACCTGCGTTTCTTGCTTCAAATAAACCAGAGTATCCAGCACCGGTTGGAGATGACCGCCGCATAGCCGAATGTAAAAATCCTCGCTGAAGGCTTTCAGGTCGACGTTTGCGGCATCCATCTTGGCAAAGAAGTCGCGCCGTGCTTCGGTACCGATATAACCGGCGGTAACTGCCACCGTGTGGATGCCAAGCTCATGGCAAGCGTCTGCGGTATCCATGGCGTATTCGGCGAAGACCACCGGATCGTTGTAGGTAAAGGCGACGCTTTCTGCGCCGTGGGTTTTGCAGGCATTGGCAATGGCGACCGGACTGGCTTGGTCGGCGAGCGTTTCCATCTCGCGCGATTTTGAAATATCCCAGTTCTGGCAGAATTTGCAGGCGAGATTGCAACCGGCGGTTCCAAAGGAAAACACGCTGGAGCCAGGGTAGAAGTGGTTGAGCGGCTTCTTTTCGATCGGATCAATGCAAAAACCGGAAGAGCGGCCGTAGGCCGTGAGCACAATGGCATCGCCTTGGCGCATCCGTACGAAACAGGCACCGCGCTGTCCCTCATGCAGGCGACAATCACGCGGACAGAGATCGCATTGGATTCTTCCATCCGGCAAGGCGTGTTGCCAACGTGGAGTCAAGCTTCTTTCCATTTCTGTGCCCGGTAGCGCTGTACGCTAAATGTTTCCATGGGCGTATCGCTGGGTAAGCCAGATTTTTGTTTCAGGTGGCTGATGAATTGTTTTGGATCAGGCAACTGTTCCCATACCTGAGGCAAAAACGTGGCGCGATGCGTTCCGGAACTAATGATGACGCCATCCACATAGGGAACCAATTTTTGCAGCAGGTCATCTTCATCGCTGAAAGGAAGATCCTCTGGCGGAAGGATGAGCGAAACTTCCACTTTGATCTGCTTTAGCTCGTTTGTTTCCAATGAATAAAAGCGCGGGTCGTTCAGCGCTGCGGCGACGGCATTGGCGCGCACATCGGCAATGAGCGGGCGATGCGCTTGCAGCGAGCCAATGCATCCGCGCAGCTGACCTTGTTTCGTGAGTGTGACGAAAGTCGCACCCGGTTCTTTGAGTTCCTGCAGGTCGGCGGGAGGTGGGCAGGTCGAACCTCCCAAGGCTTCCTCAATGGCAGCGCGGGCTTGATGCAGCAATTCCTTCCCTAATGCATCTTGCTTCATGCTTCCTCCATAAAAGTGACAGCTCCGTAACCGACGACCCGGGTTTTATCACCGGTGGTATCTCCAGAATTGCGGTAATCCAGCAACTCTCCTTTCAAGCCTAGTTCGTGAGCCAACAAGAGCAAGCCGCGAATGGGGGTACAGCCACAGGCGTCCTGATCGCCAATATGGTTGTTGGTACTGACAATGCGTTGCAATGTGTCGGTATCACGGGCCAGTGCCTGATCATAGGACAGGTAATGCGATAGATCCGAACTCACCACGATCAGTGTTTCCGGTCCGCCCCAGGAAAATTCCAATACGTCAGCCACGTCTTGCGCGCTGGCCAAACCTACGATCAGCGGTACGAGTTTGAAGTCATGGAGGACACTTTGCAGAAAAGGTAGTTGTACTTCCAGAGAGTGTTCGCTGGCATGGCAGGCGGCAAGGGTATGCACTTGGGGAAGGCGAGCGAGCCGGGCGCAGAATTCCAAGTCCAGCGGAACGATACCCAGCGGTGTTTCAAAGGCTTCTACGTCAGGCAGGACCAGCCCATTCACGGCTATGCGGTGTGAGGGACCAAGCAGGACGACACGCCTAATGCGGTCAGCCCAAGGGTATAGTGCGTGGTAAGCTGCGGCTGCAACTGGCCCGGAGTAGCTATATCCCGCATGCGGTACGATGAGGGCTTTGGGCGCATCGGTGGGTTGATGGTGGTGTGCTTGCGCAAGAAGATGCTGTATCTGGTCCGAAAGTTCGGTTGGGTCAGATGCGTAGAAATAGCCAGAAACGGCAGCAGGGCGAATAGTAGTCATTTCGGCATCTCCACGACTCAGTCTTGAACTCATCATAGACACCTACTGTTTGCCGTTGCTATGCAAATAAGGCGCAACAGAAACCGATTGTCGGATTAACAACGCAATTATGGCTTTACTGGAAATCGAAAATCTTGCCGTGCGTTTTGCAGGAATAGATCAAAACGCTGTAGACGGTATCTCTCTGGTTTTGCCGGCTGGAGGCAAACTCGCGCTGGTGGGGGAGTCTGGCAGTGGCAAAAGTGTGACTGCCCGAGGCATTCTGCGCCTGGATCAAAGCGCACTCTACCGTGGCGCGATTCGTTTTGACGGTGAGGATTTACTGTCTGTAAACGAACGACGGCTGCGGGCTTTGCGTGGCAGCCGGGTTGCCATGATTTTTCAGGAGCCGATGAGCGCGCTTAATCCGCTCTACACCATCGGCAACCAGATTGATGAAGTGTTGCAACTGCATCGAGGCATGACGCGGCGCCAGGCTCGCCAGGAGACGCTGGCGCTACTGGCGCGAGTCGGTATTCCTGATCCGGCCCCCAAAGCACAATCCTTTCCTCACCAGTTATCCGGCGGACAACGCCAGCGTGCGATGATTGCCATGGCGCTGGCGGGAGAACCCGAGCTGCTGATCGCTGATGAACCCACGACTGCGCTGGATGTCACGCTACAGGCGCAAATCCTTGAATTACTGGCGGAATTGCAGCGCGAACGCAATATGGCCGTGCTGCTGATTACGCACGATCTGAACCTGGTACGTGGTTTTGCCGATCAGGTGGCGGTGATGCAGCATGGGCGCATCGTGGAAACTGCACCGGTGTCCGAGCTGTTTGCCTCCCCGCGTGAAGCCTATACGCGCGAGTTGCTGGCCAGTCGCCCTGCGCGGATGGCTGCGCCGTTGCCTGCCGAGCCAGTTGCATTGCTGGCTGTTAAAGGATTGGCACAAACCTATCGCAAGCGCCGGTTTCTGCGTAATGAGTATTTTCCGGCGTTAGCCCCGCTGGATTTCACTCTGCACCGAGGTGAAACACTGGCCGTTGTGGGGGAGTCTGGCAGTGGTAAAACCTCACTGGCGCTTTCTTTGTTGCGCCTGGTGCCGGGTGGTGCCGGTCAAATTATCAGTGGCGGAAGTCGTTTTGACCAACTGGAAGGCAGGGCCTTGCGCTCGGCCCGGCGCCAGTTGCAGATCGTGTTTCAAGATCCGTTCGGGGCCTTGTCACCGCGCCAGAATGTGGGCGAAATCGTGGCGGAAGGATTGCTGGCCCATGCGCCTCAACTCTCAAACAGTCAGCGGCGCGAACGTGCTGCGATGGTACTGGCGCAAGTCGGTCTGGATGAAACGGTGCTGGAACGCTATCCGCATGAGTTTTCCGGCGGGCAACGCCAGCGCATCGCCATTGCCCGGGCGTTGATTCTCAATCCCGATGTGCTGGTGCTGGACGAGCCTACCTCCGCGTTGGATGCCACCGTGCAAAAACAGGTGCTGGAATTACTGGCAGACCTGCAGTGCCAGTATGGCATGGGCTATGTGTTGATTACCCACGATCTGGGCTTGGTGCGCGCGCTGGCGCATCAGGTATTGGTACTGCAGAACGGGAAATTGGTGGAAAGCGGCAGCGTCGAAGCGGTGCTCGGAACCCCGCAGCATCCGTACACGCGCACCTTGCTGGCCGCCAGCGGGATTGCGGCGGGATGATTAAAAAACGCCGGTCTGTCAGGCCGGCGTTCTATGTCGATGCTTATACTGCAAAAACCTCGTGCAGGCTTTCCAGTGTCAGATGCCAACGTTGCAGGATATGGGCGAAAATAGCCATTTCCACTTCGCTGAAATCATGGTCGGCTTTGGCGATGTTCATGGCTAAAGCGGCTACAACTTTACGTTTCTTGGGTTCATCCACGGTTTCCAGCAAGTCATCAATCCGTTGCTTGTCAATCAGATGGATGGTGCCTTCTTCGTCGGCTTCGTCGGAAAGATCATTGCAATAGGCCTGCAACACCTGAATGAAGTCTTTGCGCGTGATGCCGAGAAGATCATAGACGTGAAGATGTTCCAGTTCGTCTATTTCAGAAGGATCGAAATTGCCATCGCCGATCATTTGCATGATCAGGATGCGTGCCATTGCCTGTGGGCTGTTATACGGATATTTTTTCATGTGGTCGGCCCTGTGGTTGCAAGCTGCTCGCGGAATGTTGCCGGCATGCCGACAGTGCGGCGCTTGGCATAATCAAAAAACACGATGGCGGTTTTGGCGGCGGCAACGGGTCTGCCATCCTCTTTCGCCATCACGGAATAATAAAGATCAAAAGCGGCACGGCTGATTTCGCCGATGCGCAATTCAATGCAAAGCGTTTCACCGAGAAAAGCTTCGTTCTGGAAGACGATTGCGGCATCCGCCAGGATGATACCGGCACCGCCCAGATCACGTTCATCCTGGTAGCCAAGCGTCCGAAACCATGTCAACCGTGCTTCGTGCAGTAAACCGAGCAAGGCATGATTACCTAAATGGTTGCCATAGTTCAAGTCAGTCACCCGAACCGCCAGCTCAGTAGTAAAGACGGTGTGTTCTGGCAGCTCAAGACGTAGTCGCGACATTGTCCAAGTTCAACGGTTATAACAAAGAATACCGTTCGAGTGTATCCGCTAGTTGTAATGTGGGCAACGCGGGCTTCTGTTTGCTAGATTTAAAGTCCCTATGGTCAATAAGGATTTTTATCATGTATCAGCGAATTCTAGTTCCTGTCGATGGTAGCGTCACAAGTCAGATGGCGTTAAAAGAGGTAGCTCGTTTTGCTCAGTTGTGTCCCAATGCGGCAATTCGCTTGATCCATGTCGTGGATGTGACACAGTCAACGGTGGGGATCACGGAGTTTGCGAGCAATGTGCCCTCACTCACTGAAATGGAAGATGCTTTCAAGAAAAGTGGTCAGGACGCGCTGGATCGTGCCGCCGAAGAAGCAAAAGAGTTGGGCTTTTCGCCGGAAGCTGTTCTGGTAAATGTTTATAGCAAGCAAATTGCGGCAGCGATTGTGGAAGATGCCCAAAGCTGGAATGCAGACCTCATTATTATGGGCACCCATGGGTATACCGGACTGACGCATTTGCTGGTGGGTAGCGTGGCTGAAGGCGTGATTCGCCATGCCCCGGTGCCGATCTTGCTGGTCCGGGCAAAAGCGTAGTCATGAGTTGATCAGGCAACGTTGACAGGTTGTATCAAGGCTCGCGTTAGGGGGATTTGTGATCCTCCCTGTTGGCTCGTGACTAATGCGGGCATCAATTCAATCTGAACACGGATGTGGAAAAATGTGTCAATCGGCAATGCGACCGTGTTTTTGCTAGACTGGTAGTACCAGCCACGGGGAGGGTTTCAATCATGTACCAACGTATTCTGGTTCCGGTAGATAACAGCGCCACCAGTCGTATTGCTTTAGAAGAAGCGCTGCGCTTTGCAAAAAACGAAAATGCGCAACTGCGCTTGGTTCATGTCATTGACCTTGCTCAGTTCGCATGGAGTGCCAACGAATTTCTGGATGTGCCTCAGTTGCAGGCTGCCCTGAAAGAAGGCGGGCAGAAAGTGCTGAGTGAAAGTGCTGCACGGGTCAAGGAACAAGGTATCGAACCAGAAACGGTGCTGCTTGAGACTTGGGGCGGCATCTTGGCTAAGGCGATTGTGGACGATGCCAAAACCTGGGGTGCCGAACTGATTGTGATGGGCACCCATGGATATGGCGGCTTAACGCATATGTTGCTCGGTAGCGTGGCTGAAGGCGTTATGCGCCATACGCCAGTGCCGGTGCTACTGGTTCGAAACAAAGAGAAACCTGAGTAGTTCGATGTCTGAAAACGTAACCAGCAAACCACTGCACCATCGCTTGCGTGTGGATGACCATGACCGGGATAGCGCAGGACTTACCTACGTCTACCCGGTCATTTCACGTCGTGCCGGCGGAGTTTCCGTCGGCATTAATCTTAATCCGAACAATGCCTGCAACTGGCAATGTGTCTATTGCCAAGTCCCCGATCTGAAGCGTGGACCCGCGCCGCAGATTGACCTCGTGCAACTTGAGGATGAACTGCGCTGGATGCTGGGCCAGATTATGCACGGTGATTTCATGCGGACCCGGGTGCCGGAGGATGTTCGACGGCTGAACGATGTCGCATTTTCCGGTAACGGTGAGCCGACGACCAGTAAGCAGTTTGAGGAATGCGTTGCGCTGGTCGGCCGCGTCCTGGCTGATTTTGAACTCGTTGGACAGATCAAACTGGTGCTGATTACCAACGGCAGCCAGCTGGACCGCCCCGATGTTCAATCCGCACTTGATCTGATGAGCCGTTTGAATGGCGAGGTCTGGTTCAAATTTGATCGCGCACCCGATGGTCACTTTAATGCGGTGAACCAGGTAGTGTTGTCACCGGTGCAAGTTGCGCGCCGGCTCAGGACTTCTGCTGACCTTTGCTCAACCTGGCTGCAAACCTGCATGTTCGCGCAGGATGGTCAGTTGCCGGATGCAACGGCAATTCAGGCTTGGTTGGATTTTGTCAAAGCACGACTAAACGAAGGCGTGCTTTTGCAGGGGGTGTTGCTGTACGGTCTGGCGCGTCAGCCAATGCTGCCGGGGGCGAGCGAACACCTGAGCGCTGCTCCTGCCGAATGGATGGAAGCCTTGAAAACGCAGATCCAGGATTTGGGTTTGCCGGTGAAGCTGAGTGTGTGACTTGGGCAGGTTGTTGCCTGCCTAAGTAACTCATTCAAAAGTCGAACTTCTCCTGTGGAATCAAGAAAAATTCCTCTGTGTTACCGCTTTATTTGTCGGATTTGTTCTCGCTATCCGGTGCTGCCATAGCTACAACGTCGATTTCTGATTCCGTTGCTTGAGAGGAATCTGTTGTCATGTTTGGGGTTTGGTCATCAGCCATTGCTTTGTCGGCGAGTTTTTGCCGACGTTTTTCTTCTTGCTTGTTTTTCTTGGCGAGATCGCGCTGACGTTTTTCGTATTGATAGTTGGGTTTAGCCAAGAGGTTTCCTTTGATCGCGGCCAAGGCCGAGGCGTGCGGTGTAATAGCAGGGGTAGGTCTGTGTAGGTTCTGTTGACATCTGTTTGGTCACAGATGTTATCGAGCAATAAGCTGGCGCCGCTCGACAAGACACTCGCTGTCGCCCACTTGAAATTCACGGCAGATAAATGGCCGACGTTCGTAGATCGTGCAGAGCATGGTTTTTCTATCGAGCGCGGCGCACCAACCATCGTCAAGACGAAGCATCACCCATCCTTCCCACTGATCCTGCAGGGTAAATTCCAGCGGGATGTCGTCATCACCCATGAGCATGACTTCCAGCTTGCAACAGCAGGCTTTGCAGGTGGCGCACGATATGACCGTAGGGTTCGTGTCGTTCATCTCATTTCCTGAGCACGGAAGGGCATTGTCTCACGCGGGACGAAAAGGAGTTTGAGAACGTGAATTTGCTCTGGGATGTCCGCCAAGGTCATTTCTTAAATGAACGAAGCGATCAAGGCAGCCTTGTTCGTTGGGGCAAAGTCCGCAAGCTTAGTCCAGGAAAAGCTGAATGTCCGGGCGTCTGTTTGCTGCATCGTGCAATACCGACAGCAAGGCCGTGTAGTGTTCGTGCCCCAAGAACGGGGCGGAGGCGTCGTGATGGTGCCAGACGATGATCATGGGTCCGGCAATTTCCGTCGTCAGCACGTCAAAAAGCGCGTCCAGGTTGTGGCCGAAGTGGGCAGGAAGTGCTGTTTGCGCGGCCAGTTGCCGGTAGAAATCTTCCAGCGAACGTATATTGGCAAATTCAATCCGGTTTACTGGCATGACGGCACCTCCAGAAAACTATTGTAGTGATCCACTGTCACGAAGCGCTGCATCTGGCTGAAGACAATACGTTTTGCCCCGCGCTTGCCCCCACGATAATCCAGATCCGCTTCGGTATATTGGCCTTTGGGGAGGCGTTTTTCATAATTGCCGAAATGATCACCTCCAATCGATTTTCCCGGTAGCGCCGTCTGGAGACTACTTCCAGGGTGCCAACCGTGGGCCATGGCGAATTTCTTGGTCACGAATTGATCCGGAAGATGACCATTCTGATTCAGGCTGGTCAGAATGCCAGCAAGCTCGGAGGCGTTGATCCTGGGATTGAGCTGCCGGTTCAGTGCCCTGGCCGTGTCCTCGCAACTGCTTGCCCAGGCGAGGCCACAGGAGAGGCTAAACAAGATAAAAATCAGGCTGCGCATAGGGTCTCTCATTGCTGAAAAGTATCAGATACCGGAAGGTAATTCTGACTTACCGTTAATTCAAGTGTCCAAACATATGCATATTTGAACATTCCTGGTTGATAAATAAAGACTTTCCATCCTGAGCGTGATGGTATGAATCACTTGCGTGGTTTTTTTGCCTGAAGCGTGATGAAGGAATCACGGAGCTCGGTCAACTCTGCCAAGCGAACGCTGATCTTGTTGTTGAGACTATCCGATGGATAGTGGCCGTTGGTGTCAGCCTCTCCGGCCGGGATTCCAGTCAAAAGCCCAATGGCCTGATCCACATTTTCCACGGCATAAATATTGAATAGTCCAGCTTCTGCCGCTGCGACAATATCCCAGCGCAACATCAGATGTTTGATATTGGCAGCAGGAATCAGTACGCCCTGTTCTCCAGTCAATCCGCGCGAGGCACAGATATCAAAGAACCCTTCTATTTTTTCATTGACGGCACCAATCGCTTGCGCCTGGCCAAACTGGTTGACTGAGCCGGTGATCGCAAGCGATTGCTTGATGGGCGTGTTTGCAAGCGCTGAGAGCAATATGCACAGTTCGGCCATTGAGGCACTGTCTCCATCAATCGGGCCATAAGACTGTGAGATAGCCTGAAATTGGATGCTTTGTTGTTTCAAATATAGGTGCCTGTATTTCCCTTGATGGCCAACATTTCAATGGCGCCGGTTTTATTGCGCTGTTCCTGGCGCAACCGTTGTACCCGTTGGCCAAATCATGTTGTTTCTGTTCGGAGTCGCCATCGAATTTTTGCCAAAATGTCGGCTGGATCATCGTTGACGGTGTTTATCGTGAGTGTGGTTTTCTGCTCTTCCGGGCTTAATGGCTCTGCTCCCTTGAATTGCTGGGCAAACACGGCCGGGGTTGCTTCGGAAGGATCGTTTCCCTCTTTGTGACGGGTTGCCATCCGTTGTTGCAAGATGGCCTCTGGCGCGTGGCAGTCAAGAATCAAGAGAGGCACGCCGGCATGTTGGGCTACCTCACGAAAGCAATCGCGCTGATCGCGCAGCAGGCATGCCGCGTCAATGATCACCGGGTAACCTGCCTGGATCACTGTATGCGCCAGTATCGCCAAATGTTCATAGGTGGCGATTGTTGCCGATCGCGTATAGATGCCTGTGCCGATTCCGGATCGGCTGTTCTCATGTTGTGACAGCCCGTGCAAACGCTTGCGTTCCACGTCTGAGTGCAAACAAATGGCGTGCAAAGGCGCTGCAATTGATCGGGATAAAGTGCTTTTCCCTGATCCGGAGAATCCATGGGTGATCAGCAGCGCGCAAGGCACGGGGGCAATAAGCGTGGTGGCGTAATTCAGATAAACGGTTGCACTGGACCATGCGGCTTGACGCTCTTGGGGAGAGATTGCCTCGTCAATGCTGCGAAGGTGCGCCACCTTGGCGCGTACCAGTGCGCGGTAGACCTGGTAAAAACACAGCAGCGCAAGACCTGCATAGTCTCCAACCTCTTCCAGCCAAGTGTTGAGAAGGTGCCAGGCATAGTCGGGCCGTTGCTGTGCCGATAGATCCATGATGACAAAGGCAAGATCGCTGATGACATCAATCCAGCGAAGCTCCGCATTGAACTCGATACAATCGAAAACCAGTGGAACACCACGGCTAAGCACGATATTACCGAGGTGGAGATCGCCATGGCATTCGCGTACCCATCCAGTAGCCTTGCGTTGAGAAAATGCTATCCGCAAGCGGTCGTATTTGTTTCTGCACCAGGATTCCAAGGCGGCAAGCAACGCATGGTTTCCACATGAATGCGTGTGGAAATAGACGAAGTTGGCCTCAAGCGCTGCAAAAATTACTGCTGGACTGCCATAAGGTTCGGCCGGATTAACTGGCGGGATTGTCTTGTGAAATGCTGCCAATGTTGTGGCCAAGCTGTTTAGCTGTTGAACCGTCAGGCAGTCTTGGGCAAGAGCCAGACTAAGCAGATCTTGCTGATCAAACTCGGTCATCTTCACGGCATATTCAATAGGCTCTTCGCCACCGTCGACGCGCGGGTTTTCCACCGTACCGCAAATGGTCACTACATCCAGGTAAATTTGCGCCGCAAGGCGTCGATTCAGGCGTAGCTCCTCGCAACAGAAAAAATGCCGCTTTCCCAAGCTTGAATAATCTACGAATCCCAGGTCCAGTGCTTTTTTAATTTTGTAGGCAAAAACACCGGTAAGGAGCACGAAGGAGATGTGAGTCTCGATAACGCTGATTGTGCCGACTGGGTGGGGGTAGCAGGTTGGATTCTGCAAAGCGGCGACCATTTTGCGCTGCGTTGCCAGAGTGGCATCAAATGTCATCCGTATCTCCAGAGCGGTTGCCGTCAGACAGGAAAGGGCCCACAAGCCCGGCAAATACGCTTTGTCCGCAATTCATCTGGTGCTGGGTGTCGTGTCTGCTTCAAGTTCCGAGAACCGAACCGGTAAAATTATCCGCGTCTCCGGCCTGCCGTGCGTATCCTTGCTTAACTGCAACAGCTGCTGGTTATTGGGCTGCCCCGCGGGGAGCACCATCAGACCTCCAGGTTTTAGTTGGGCGAACAGGGCCGGAGGAGTATCAAGCGGCGCTGCGGTGACGATGATCTTGTCGAACGGGGCGTGCTCAGGCCATCCGTCGTACCCATTGCCAATCCGGAACTCGATGTTGGTATAGCCCAAATTAGCAAGTTGCTGCTGTGCCTGCCGTGCTAGCCCGTCGATTTTCTCGACGCTGTATACCTGCTTGGCGAGCCTGGAGAGTATGGCGGTCTGGTAGCCAAGGCCGGTACCTATTTCGAGGATTGTTTCGCCAGCGTGGATATCCAGCAAATCGGTCATCAGGGCAACGATAAATGGCTGGGAGATTGTCTTGCCATATCCGATGGGTAAAGGGTGATTCAAATAGGCACGATCCTGTAGTTCTGTTGGCACAAACATCTGCCGTGATACTTGGCCCATCACCTCGATAACCTGTGGCGCAAGATGATCCTTGCCGATTTCGTCTCGCAGATTGGCAGTCTCGACGGCGATTTCCGCTAACATCCATCGTCGCATCAGCGCCCATTGTTTTTCGTCCATAGCATCACCAGGCCCAATTGATTTCCTGTTGTGTTGCAGCCCAGTATCCGGCCGCAAATCCATCAAACAGCGTGTTTTTGCAGCGGTATTTCCGTGTGGATGTCGTTTTCTGGCCAACACTCGGGTGTTGAATTCAGCATAGGCAGTAGTAGCTGGTATTTCCTATCCTTACGTTATGACTTGTCCGGCCAATTCCGATGTCCCCACCATTCTGTTTGGCGCTTTTGACCGCCACAACTTCGGGGATCTTCTGTTTCCTCATATTGCGGCTGCATTACTTTCCGATAGAAATTTGCGGTATGCCGGCCTGTTGGCGCGTGATTTACGCTGTTATGGCGGTCATCAGGTTCGGGCCTTGGCACATATCGCTGCTGAGCAAGATACGCGACCGGTAAACCTGGTCCATGTCGGTGGAGAACTGCTCACCTGCGATGCCTGGCAAGCTGCAGTCATGTTGTTGCCGGCAGATCAAGTCCAGGCAATCATTGCTCGTCTGCGCGCTCGGCCGCAGGAAAAGCAGGAATGGGCAAGCCGGCAACTGGGGCTTTCCGCACGAGCACCTTATTGCGTGTCGCGACTGTTATTGCCGCAAATGGCAAAAATGGTTTATGTCGGCGTTGGTGGGGTAGCCCTTGACGAAAGTGAGTCCGCATTCCGTGCGGAGGTCCTGGCAAGTCTCAAGTCGGCAGATTTTGTGAGTGTGCGGGATAGACAGACTCAAGCTCAACTTGAGAGCGCGGGTATCCCGGTGCGCTTGATTCCTGATCCGGCCGTGATGGTGGCGGAACTGTTTGGCTCACGAATTCACCAACGGACACAGGCATCTGAAATTGCCCGGATTCTTGGCACATTTCCTCATGGTTACATCGCAGTGCAGTTCAGTGCAGACTTCAGTGATGATGCAACACTGGACATGATCGCCGCTCAACTTGAACAAGCCGCGATGGAAAGCGGTTATGGCGTGGTGTTTTTCCGTGCCGGCGCAGCGCCATGGCACGATGATCTGTCGTGCTTCTTGCGTGTTGCAAGCCGTATGTGCCTGGCATCGGTCACGATATTTAAATCCCTTAATCTATGGGATATCTGTGCCCTGATTGCCAACAGCCGGGTCTATTGCGGCAGCAGCCTGCATGGCCGAATTGTAGCCATGGCATTTGCATTACCTCGCTTCAATTTTCTCCCTGTCGCTCAGGAAAATCATATTTCAAAACAGGCTGCCTTCGCGGCTACATGGGATGCCACGAGCAGTCCTGGCGTAGTTGGAGTCCATCAAATAGCGCTAGGCATTTGCCAGGCGCTGGCTGAAGATTCTGGACAGTACCTGCGCATAGCGAGGGAACTATCCACGCGTTATCGTCAGGAATTCAGTGCAATTCGGGCAGGGCTAGCTTGATCAGACATTCATCGTATGCAACGGCTATCGCCGGATAAGCCAATACTTCGGTGTGGTTGTCAGTGTGTTTCCTATGATCAACGTAACAAAACCATGTAATCCATAGCAGCCTAGGAAGAGTCAGGAAATTATCTTTGATACTTTTTCGCGTTGGCTGCGTTCCAGTTCAACATCCAATCCGGGAGCCGATCATGTATCAGCGTATTTTGGTTCCAATTGATACCAGCACTACCAGTCATGTTGTGCTGGAGGAAGTTAAACGCATGGTTAATGGATTGCATGCCAAAGTGTGCCTGGTGACCGTGATCGACACTTCACAATTCGCCACTAGCCCGGATGAACTTTTCCATGAATTGCAACTGAAGGAAGATCAACGTTTGCGGGATGAACGACGAGAAATTATTTGGCGTTTTCTTGAGGATTGCGTTTCTGATCTCCGAGTCCCGGGAATTGAAGTAGAGACAAAGCTGGTAGAAAAATTTGGCGGGAAAATTTCCAATGCCATTTTGGATGAAGCGACGCATTGGGGGGCGGACCTATTGATAATGGGGACCCATGGCCGGGAGGGTTTGAGTCATGCCTTGATGGGGAGTGTTGCTGAAGGGGTGATTCGCCATGCTCAAATACCAGTACTGTTGGTCAACGTGGCTTCTGACGACGAATATGGTTAATTGCCTTGACCAGAATGCCGTCCAAGCCTCGATAACTTGAAGGCGATGGCCATGTTAGGCCGTTTTATGCACACCCCGATCCGTCATTTGTTTTGTTTTTACCGCTGCCGGTATTTCCTGCTGGTAGGGGTCGCCTTGCTTCTCATGGTGCCGGTCTGGGCCGAATCGCAAGCCGCTGCTATTCTTGTCTATCATCGCTTCGGCCCTGCGGTGGCCGACAGCATGACCACGCGCACTGCGGTATTCGAGGCCCAGTTGGCCCGCTTGCGTTCCGATGGCTATCAATTCATGCCGCTGTCGGCCCTCGTTGCCGGCCTGGAAGGTCAGACCGTCTTGCCGGCGAAAGCCTTGGCGATTACTGTGGACGATGGTCATCGCACGGTGTATTCGGATCTGTTGCCCATCATCCGGCGCGATCGCTTGCCGGTTGCGCTGTTCATCTATCCTTCGGCCATCTCCAACGCACCTTATGCCATGACCTGGGAACAACTGACGGAAATTGTTGCGACCGGTTTGGTCGAAGTATATTCACATACCTACTGGCATCCGAATTTTCGCATTGAAAAAAAACGGCTGGCACCGGAGGTTTACCACCGATTCGTGCGCAACCAACTGGAAAAATCACGTCAGGTGCTGAAGTCAAGGTTGGGTGTCGAAGCGCTGTATCTCGCCTGGCCCTTCGGTATTTACGATGCCGAACTGGAGGCGGCCGCTTCCGCTGCGGGCTATCAGGCGGCGTTTACGCTGGAAGCGCGTCATGCAACCCGTGCTGATTCGCTGCTGGCGTTGCCGCGTTACCTGATCGTGGATGCGACCGGTGTGGCCGGGCTCTCCCAACGGCTGAAAGACGGTGAACGACGCGTTGCGGGAGTGCGGCCATGAAAACCGTTCTGCGTTTGCTGATAGCCTTGCTGGTGCTGACCCCGCCTGCCTATGCTTGCGACGGTAAAGTGTTCGATGAGCGTAGTGGGCAGCCGTTGGCCGACGCCATGGTAACTCGGGGCACGGAAGTGGTGCTTACTGGCCAGGCGGGACAGTTCCATTTTGCCGGATCTTGCGGCACGATTGCTGCACGTGCCATCGGCTATCGCCGCAGCACTATGGCGCAGGATCAATCCGTTAGCGAGGTGACATTGCACTTGGCACCATTCCGCCCCAAAGCGCTTTATCTTTCGTTCTGGGGCATTGGTGATCGCAGTCTGCGAGAGAATGCGCTCGCCCTCATTGACCGCACTGAACTCAATGCACTGGTGATCGATGTCAAGGGAGATCGCGGCAGAATTCCTTACCCAAGCCGGGTGGCGATGGCGCAGGCCGTGGGAGCTCGCAATACCACGACGGTAGCGGATATGCCCGCGCTGGTGGCAGCCCTCAAGAAACGCGGTATCTACCTGATCGCCCGCATTGTCGTGTTCAAGGACGATCCGCTGGCCAGCGCTCATCCCGAGTGGGCAGTGAAAACCGCGCGCGGCACAATGTTCCGTGATCTGGAAAATCTGGCCTGGGTTGATCCGGCTCGCCCCGAGGTATGGGCCTACAATCTGGATATCGCGGCTGAGGCCGCCGAGCTGGGTTTCGATGAAATCCAGTTCGATTACGTACGCTTTCCCGATACGCCAGGCTTGGTTTTTTCCGTGCCTGACACAGAGGAAAGTCGTATTGCCACTATCTCGGGCTTTCTTGCTGCAGCCAGAAAACGTCTGGCGCCCTTCAATGTGTTTGTGGCTGCTGACATCTTCGGCTACGTGTGCTGGAATCTGAACGACACCTTTATTGGTCAGCGTCTGGATACCTTGGCCGCCCAGCTCGACTACATCTCGCCGATGCTTTATCCCTCGGGCTTCAAGTTTGGCATTCCGGGTTATGCCAACGCGGTGGCGCATCCTTACGAAATTGTTGATCTTTCACTCAGACGTGCAGTCGAGCGCACGGGTCTGTCGCCCTTGCGTTTCCGTCCATGGTTGCAGGCCTTTCGTGACTACGCATTCGACCATCGCGCCTTCGCCGGCCCGGAAATTCGTATGCAGATCGAGGCCGCGGAGAAATCCGATGCTGACGGCTGGATGTTGTGGAATCCCCGCAATGTCTACAGTGCCGACGGCATCAGGAAGGAATGAGCATGAAAGCGATTCTGCTGCGCCTGCTTGTAACCTTTGTCGTATTGACTCTGTCGCCGGTCGTGAGTGCGCAACTGGAAGCGCAGCAACTGGCCACGCTCGCACCCATTGTCGAAACTGAGATAGCTGCCGGCCACATTCCCGGCGCAGTGGTGCTCGTTGGTCAAGGTCAACGTGTCGTCTATGAACAGGCTTTTGGCCACCGTGCGGTGCAGCCTGTCGACGAGGCGATGACGCTTGATACCGTGTTTGACTTGGCCTCGCTCACCAAAGTAGTGGCCACTACACCCGCGATACTGAAGTTGGCCGAACGTGGGGCGCTGTCGCTTGATGCGCCGGTCGCCCGCTACTGGCCGCAATTCGCGGCCAACGGCAAAGCGACGATCACAATCCGCCAGCTGCTTGCCCATACCTCGGGACTACCTGCCGGCATCGACATCAATCATGTCTTGCGCTCTGCCGAGGTATTGAAACGCATTGCTGCGCTCAAGCCGCGGGCCTTGCCCGGCGGCGATCCGATCTACAGCGATGTCAATTTCATCGTTCTGGGCGAGGTGGTACGCCGAGTTTCCGGCCAACCGCTGAACATCTTCACCGCGCGCCAGGTTTTCAAACCTCTGGGTATGAAAGACACCACTTTCCTGCCCACTGCGGTACTGCGTGAACGCAGTGCGCCAACTACCTGGAACGGCAGCACCCTGCGTCGCGGCGAGGTGCACGACCCGTTGTCCGCTCGGCTGGGTGGCGTTGCTGGCAATGCCGGACTGTTCAGCACGGCAGCGGATCTTGCCCGTTTCGCCCGAGTTCTGCTGGCCGGCGGCCGTCCCTTGCTAATGCCCGCTTCTACGCGCCAGATGTTCGCGCCGCAGACTTACCCGGCAGCGCCGCCGCGCGGATTGGGTTGGCGTCTGGATGCGCCGCTCGCCGCCAACCGGGCCGCGTTGCCGCCGCTGGGCGCCATCAGCCATCTGGGTTATACCGGCACCGGGCTGTGGATCGATCCAATCAGCGGCGTGTATGTTGTAATTCTCAGTAACCGTGTCCACCCCGATGGCAAAGGCGATGCAGGGCCGCTGCGCGCACGGGTGATCGCCGCAGTTTCCCAAGCCTTGGGGCCATTGCCTGCAGATCGAATCGCCGTGCGCCGACCCGAACTGGCCGCCTTGATCGCCCCCTATGTGCCGAAGGCTGTTCTCTCACCGGTTCGCACGGGTATCGATGTCTTGGAAACTGAGGATTTTGCCCCCTTGCGTGGCTTGCGCGTGGGCCTGTTGACCAACCGCAGCGGTGTCGACAGCGCAGGCCAACGCAGTATCGATGTGTTGTTCAATGCCCCGGTGCTGACACTTACGACCTTGTTTAGTCCGGAACATGGCCTGGCGGCCAACCGCGAAGGTCGGGTGGGCGACGATACCGACGCACGAACCGGCTTGACCGTCCACAGCCTTTACGGCACAACGCGCCGACCCACGCCGGCCATGCTCGATGGTCTCGATGCGGTGGTGGTCGATCTGCAGGATGTTGGCGCACGCTTTTACACCTATGCTTCTACCCTGGCTTATGTGATGGAAGCCGCGAGCGAACGCGGGCTGCAGGTGGTGATATTGGATCGGCCCAATCCGCTGGGGGCAACGGTACAGGGGCCGACTCTCGATGCCGAATTGCGCAGTTTCACCGGTTATTGGCCGCTGCCGCTGCGCCACGGCCTGACGCTTGGCGAGTTCGCTCGGCTCTTCCAGGTTGAGGCCAATATCGCAGTCAAGTTGACAGTCATTCCCATGGAGGGATATCGGCGCCAACAGTGGTACGAAGATACTGGGCTGCCTTGGTTGCCGCCATCGCCCAATCTGACGAGCCTTGTCGCAACGACGCTCTATCCCGGTGTGGGCATGATCGAAGGTGCGGAGGTTTCGGTCGGGCGCGGCACGGCCACGCCATTCGAGCTGGTCGGCGCACCCTGGATCGACGCCCGGCTGCTTGCCGCCGAGCTTGAGCAATTGAAGCTAACGGGCGTGCATTTTGTTCCTGTGGATTTCAAACCAGTGACCAGCCGCTACGCCGGGGAATCCTGCCATGGCGTAAGAATCGAAGTTACCGACCGCGACGCGCTTGATACACCGGCATTGGGCTTGAATTTGGCAGCAACCCTGTATCGGCTCTATCCGCAACACTTCTCGCTGGACAATATCCGGGGCAGTCTTGGCAATCAAGCCAGTCTGGACGCATTGCGTACAGGCGTTGCACCGGCCGGGATCGTCGCCGGGTGGCACGACTCCATCGCTGCGTTCCAGGCACGTCGAGCGCCATATCTGCTCTACAACTGACATCAACGGTTGCCGTGACAACCCCGGCTGACAGGACAAATCCGTGTATTCGATCGGTAAATTGACTGGCGCAAATACAGGGAGGCCCGGAATGAGCCGCTTGTTTTATTGTTCAGACCAACGAACAACAAGGTCAATTGTTACCCTGATTTATGCGGTGGAATCAGGATGGTTGATGGCCAAGGCAAAAGGAGAGGCTGCGTGATTGGGGTGTTTTCTGTCAAAATGGCGGGTCCAATGTCCAGATAGTGTCCCGCCGTGATGTGCGGGAGATGCAGGAGCCACTCTATGACCCAGATCCATGCTTACGATTCCACCTTGCGCGATGGCGCGCAAGCCCAAGGCATTTCTTATTCGGTGGAAGACAAGATCAAGATTGTCGAGCGATTGGACGCACTGGGTGTCAGTTATATTGAAGCAGGCAATCCTGGCTCGAATCCAAAAGATCTGGAGTTCTTCAATCGCGTGAGTGCATTGAAGCTCAAGCATGCAAAAATCATCGCGTTCGGTAGCACGCGCAAGGTGGGAGTTGTTGTTGAAGAGGACAATAATGTCCGGTCCTTGCTCAAAGCCGGCACCGATGCGATTGCCATTTTTGGCAAGAGCTGGGATTACCAGGTCACCGATATCCTGCGTACCACGCTGGAAGAAAATCTGGCCATGATTGGCGACACGATTGCGTTTTTCAAAGGGCAGGGCAAGGAAGTCGTGTTCGATGCGGAACATTTCTTTGATGGCTACCGTGCCAACCCGGATTACGCGATGCAGTCACTCGCTGCTGCGGCCAAGGCCGGTGCCGATTGCCTGGTATTGTGCGATACCAACGGCGGAACGTTTCCGGATGTCGTTCAAAAAATTACCGAACTGGTCGTTCGGCAATTTCCGGGCACGGACATCGGCATCCATTGCCATAACGATTGCGAACTGGCTGTGGCCAATTCTGTCGTTGCGGTTCAAGCCGGAGCGACACAAGTTCAAGGCACGATCAACGGCATTGGCGAGCGCTGCGGCAATGCCAATCTGTGTTCGATCATCCCGAATATCCAGCTCAAACTTGGCCTGGAATGCCTGCCGAATGGCAATCTGGAGCACCTGACTTCCGTGGCCCGTTTCGTCAGCGAAATTGCCAATATGCCGCATAACGAAAAAGCAGCCTATGTGGGCAATGATGCATTTGCCCACAAGGGCGGCATGCATATCGATGCGGTGAACAAGAATCCCATCTCCTACGAGCATGTCAATCCCGATGTGGTGGGCAACAGCCGGCGTATTCTGATGAGTGAAGTGGCGGGGCGCAGTACGCTGCTGGCCAAGATCAACCAGATCGACCCGAGCCTGACCAAAGATTCGCCCGAAACCCAACGGATCGTCGATAAGCTCAAAGCGTTGGAACATGACGGGTATCAGTTCGAGACCGCTGAAAGCTCGTTCGAGCTGGTGGTGCGCAAGCTGTTGGGCAAGTACCAGCCGTTCTTTGAATTGAAAGAGTTCAAGGTGATCGTGAACGAGCCCTCTCTCAATGGCATGAATTCTTCGGCCATGATCAAAATTTCGGTTGGCGGCGAAGATGAAATCACCGCCGCCGAGGGCGATGGTCCGGTCAATGCACTGGACAAGGCCATGCGCAAGGCATTGGAACGGTTCTATCCGGAAATCTGCGAAATGAAGCTCACCGATTACAAGGTACGCGTGCTGGACTCCGACAAGGCAACGGCGGCCAGAGTGCGCGTGCTGATCGAGTCGGCCGACAAGACGGGCTCCTGGACCACGATTGGCGTATCCACCGACGTGATCGACGCTTCCTGGCGCGCGCTGGTTGATGCAATCGAATACAAGCTGGCGCGGGAGCAAGATTGCCGCCATTGAATCGCCTCTGGCCACGTCAGCCGGCGGGCTATTGGCTCGCTCTACTGGCGGTTTCCTTGCTCTGTGCCTGGTTGCTGCAACAGGCCGCTTTCCCGGCGGCTTTTCTGATCGGGCCGATGTTGAGCGCCTTGGTGTTTAGCTTGCGCGGGGCCTCGCTGCGGCTGCCTCGACAGTGTTTCGTCGGCTCTCAGGCCATTATCGGGTGCATTGTTGCCCAAACCATCACGACCTCGATTGTGGCATCCATTGCGCGGGATGGTGTGTTGATGCTGCTGATCGTCGGAACCACGGTGGTCGCCGGCGGCGTTGTTGGCTGGGTCGTGATGAAAACGGGCACCCTGCCGGGGTCCACGGCGGCGTGGGGCTCTTCGCCGGGTGGTGCCAGCGCCATGATCGGCATGGCGGAATCGTTTGGGGCGGATGTGCGTCTGGTGGCGTTCATGCAGTATCTTCGGGTGCTGATGGTCGTGCTGTCGGCAGCGCTGGCGACGCATTTTCTGCAAGGAAGCGGGTTGGCTGCGACGGTGCATTCCACGGTATCGAGCACTGTGATGGTGGATAGCTGGAGTGCCATTACGCTGACTTTGGTTGTGGCGGTCGTTGGCGCCTGGCTTGGTCAGCAATGGCGTATTCCTGGCGGGGCACTTCTGGTGCCGATGTTGCTTGGCGCTGTGTTGCATGCAAGCGGCTGGGCCAACCTGGCTTTGCCATTCTGGCTTCAATCTTGCGCCTACATCGCCTTGGGTTGGTATGTCGGACTCGGGTTCAATCGCAATATTCTGGTGTACGCATTACGTGCCTTACCTGTTCTATTAACCGCGACATTCTTGCTGATTGCCCTGTGCGGTTGTTCTGCCTGGATGCTGACGCAAATACTGCATACCGATCCCTTGACGGCCTATTTGGCAACGAGCCCTGGCGGGCTGGATTCGGTCACCATCATTGCACTGGGCAGTCATGCGGATATCCCCTTTGTCCTGGCCGTGCAAACCTTGCGTTTGTTCGTGGTGATTCTCACCGGGCCATGGATAGCCAAGCTGATCTGTCGCTTTGCCTGATTCTTTCCGGTGCCGACAATGGCTCCGGGTCGATATCGCCCGTTTGTGGCTCGTGGTGATCTCGCTTCCGTTTTACAAAATCTCGACAGGCTTCAACATCACCAGTTTCAATTGTTCCTGTTCCACCGGATACAGGGTGATCTGCTGATAGCTGATCAAGCCGCGTTGGGGATGGTTGAAGTCACGCTGTCCCCCTTGCCGTTCCAGTACGTCATGTTGTTTCCAGAACCGGGCGAAGTCGGGGCTGGTCTGAGAGAGATCTTCCACCAGTTTTTGCAGTGCCGGTTCTTCAAGCCGGCTACGGCAATCGGCACGGAACTCCGCAGTGATCCGGCGGGCGCGTGTTTCCCAGTCCACCAGCAATTGGCGGGAAGCGGGCTCCTGAAAGATAAAACGCAACAGGTTGGGGGTACTGCTCTGTGGTTGATCCAGCCAGCCGGTGAAAAGCTGGGCGGCGGGGGCGTTCCAGGCCAGTAAATCCCAATATCGGCCCATGATGTAAGCCGGAATGGCGATATCGACAAGCAGGGTTGTGAGTGGTTCCGGCGCAGTGTCATTTTCCGGTTCGGCAGCGAGCGGATCGCGCCGGCCGGCCATTTCAAACAGGTAGGCACGTTCGGTACGGGTAAGCAGCAGCGTTTGTGACAAGCGGTCAAGAACCTCCGCCGAGACATTCACTTCGCGGCCTTGTTCAATCCAGGTATACCAGGTCGGGCTGATGTCGGCGAGTTGCGCAACTTCTTCCCGGCGCAGCCCTTGGGTACGGCGCCGGTTGCCGCCGGGAAAGCCAAAGGCTTCCGGCGCACTGCGTTGGCGCAACACTTGCAAAAACTCGCCCAATTCCTTGCGTCGGGTATCCATGATTTACTCGTGGCTATTAGTTTTAATACTAGTATAACTACTAGGCTTGTTCTGGTATTAAAGACTGCATACTATGCATGACAACGCCGGTCTGGCAACAGATAAAAAGCATGTGCAATTGAACGACTGACCGGTAATATCAATATTCTAAGCGCCAAATCAAGGAGTCACTCATGGCTGGCAAGACGCTGTATGACAAATTGTGGGAAACACACGTCGTTCGCGAAGAAAGCGACGGCACCTGTCTTCTTTATATCGACCGTCACCTGATGCACGAAGTGACCAGCCCGCAAGCTTTTGAAGGCCTGCGCCTGGCGAAGCGCCGTGCTTGGCGCAATACCTCGATTGTGGCCGTGCCCGATCACAATACCCCGACCAATCACTGGGATCGTGATATCGAGGACCCCATCTCCAAGGCCCAGGTTGATACGCTGGATGCCAATATCAAAGAATTCGGTGCCCTGGTTTACTTCCCGTTCAAGCATGAAAACCAAGGCATTATCCATGTGATCGCACCGGAAAACGGTGCCACTTTGCCGGGCATGACGGTTGTTTGCGGCGATAGCCACACCGCGACCCACGGCGCATTTGCTGCGCTGGCTCACGGTATCGGCACGTCCGAAGTCGAACATGTGCTGGCCACCCAGACACTGGTGCAGAAAAAATCCAAAGCCATGCTGATCAAGGTTGAAGGTCAGTTGGGCGCGGGCGTTACCGCCAAAGACGTGGCGCTCGCCATTATCGGCAAGATCGGCACTGCTGGCGGTACTGGCTACTGTATTGAATTTGCCGGTTCGGCCATCAAGGCCTTGTCGATGGAAGGCCGCATGACCGTTTGCAATCTGGCAATTGAAGCTGGTGCGCGCGCTGGCATTATCGCGGCGGATGAAACCACCGTGACCTACCTGAAAGGCCGTCCGCACGCACCGAAGGGCGCCGATTGGGACAAGGCAGTAGCCTACTGGAGCACGCTGCATTCCGATGCCGATGCCAAGTTCGATGCCGTGGTAGAAATCAAGGCCGAATCCATCGAGCCGCAAGTGACCTGGGGTACTTCGCCAGAGCAAGTGCTGGCCGTGGGTGGCAAGGTGCCTAATCCTGCCAATGAAGCCGATCCGGTCAAGCGTGCCGGCGTTGAACGCGCATTGCAATACATGGGCCTGCAAGCCGACATGCCGATCACCGATATCCAGATTGACAAGGTGTTTATCGGGTCATGTACCAATTCGCGCATTGAAGACTTGCGTGCGGCAGCCGTCGTAGCCAAGGGCAAGAAGGTGGCCGGTAGCGTTAAATTGGCACTGGTGGTACCGGGTTCTGGCATCGTCAAGCGCCAAGCCGAAGCCGAAGGCCTGGACAAGATCTTTACCGAAGCCGGTTTTGAGTGGCGCGAACCGGGTTGCTCAATGTGCCTGGCGATGAATGCCGACCGTCTGAGCCCGGGAGAGCGTTGTGCTTCGACCTCCAACCGCAATTTCGAAGGGCGTCAAGGCCCGGGCGGCCGGACGCATCTGGTTAGCCCGGCGATGGCTGCGGCTGCTGCGATTGCCGGTCATTTTGTTGACATTCGCACCCAACAGTAATTTTTCAAGGAGACCTTGTGATGAAACGACTTCTGATTATTGCCTTGCTGAGCATGTTCACCTTGGCCGGATGCAATACTGTTCATGGCTTTGGTCAAGATCTGGAAAAAGTGGGTGAAAAAATCGGCGGCGCCGCCAAGAAATAAGAGAGGATTCTCATGAAAGCATTTACGCAGCTCAACGGGCTGGTTTGCCCGATAGATCGCGCCAACATCGATACCGATGCGATCATACCCAAGCAGTTCCTCAAATCGATCAAGCGCTCGGGCTTTGGCCCTTACCTGTTCGACGAATGGCGCTATACCGACCATGGCGAACCGGGCATGGACTGTACCAATCGCCCGCTCAACAAGGATTTTGTGCTGAATCAGCCACGTTACCAAGGCGCGCAAGTTTTGCTGGCACGTGACAATTTCGGTTGCGGCTCCAGCCGGGAGCACGCTCCATGGGCGATTGAAGATTACGGTTTCCGCGTCATCATTGCGCCGTCCTATGCCGATATTTTCTTCAGCAACACCTACAAGAATGGCCTGTTGCCGATTGTGGCCTCTGCGGAAGTGGTTGATCGCCTGTTCAAGGAATGCGAAGCCACCGAGGGTTACAAGCTCAACGTGAATCTGGAAGAACAGACCGTAACCACGCCATCCGGTTTCAGCTTCAAATTCGACATTACCGAACACCGCAAGCATTGCATGTTGAATGGTCTGGACGAAATTGGCCTGACGCTGATGCATTCGGATGAGATCAAGGCGTTTGAGACCAAGCACAAGGCCAGTCAGCCCTGGTTGTTCGCCTGATCTAATTCATTGGGAGGCTGCGCTTGCCAAACTCGGCGTCGCGCGGTGCTCGCAATCCTCATGGACTTTGTGTCCATTCCGGTTGCTGTGCTCCGTGCTTCTTGATTTTGGCGGCGCTCGCTCTCCCACTGAACCAGATCAATTACTAATTACCGTCATCCCGGCGTACCCCAAGGGTATTTCCTTCGGGGCACAGGCCCTGATCCAGCGGTTGTTAAAACACTGGATTCCGGCCTGCGCCGGAATGACATCGAAAAGGATAAAAAATGAAAATCGCAGTTCTGCCGGGTGACGGCATTGGTCCGGAAATCATGGCGCAAGCTTTGCGCGTGCTGGACGTGTTCAAGAAAGAAGGCATGGCCATCGAGACCGAACAAGGCCTGCTTGGTGGCGGTGCCGTCGATGCCACCGGCTCGCCGTATCCGGAAGCCACGCAAAAGCTGGCGCGCGAAGCCGATGCCGTATTGCTCGGCGCCGTGGGTGGTCCGCAGTGGGACAACCTGCCGCGTCCGCAACGTCCGGAACGTGGTCTGCTCGGCATCCGCAAAGATCTGAACCTGTTCGCCAACCTGCGCCCGGCCATCCTCTATCCGGAACTGGCCAACGCTTCGTCGCTGAAGCCGGAAATCGTGTCTGGTCTGGATATCCTGATCGTGCGCGAACTGACTGGCGACATCTACTTCGGCGAGCCGCGCGGCATCACCGTGGAAGATGGCAAGCGCGTCGGTCGCAACACCATGATCTACAACGAAGACGAAATCCGCCGTATCGGCCGGGTGGCTTTCGATGCTGCCATGAAGCGCGGCAAGAAAGTGTGCTCCATCGACAAGATGAACGTGTTGGAAACCACGCAATTGTGGCGCGATGTGATGATCGAACTCTCGGCCGAATACCCGGAAGTTCAGCTCAGCCACATGCTGGTTGATAACGCCGCAATGCAGCTCGTGCGCAATCCGAAGCAATTCGATGTGGTGGTAACCGGCAATATCTTCGGTGACATTTTGTCGGATGAAGCGTCGATGCTGACCGGCTCGATCGGCATGCTGCCGTCGGCGTCGCTCGATGAAAACAACAAGGGCATGTACGAGCCGAGCCACGGCTCCGCGCCGGACATCGCCGGCAAGAATCTGGCCAATCCACTGGCAACGATCCTGTCGGTGGCGATGATGCTGCGTTACTCCTTCAACGACGAAGTATCGGCAACGCGCATTGAAACGGCAGTGAAGAAAGTGTTGGCCGATGGCCT
>JARLJJ010000123.1 GCA_031291275.1 Formivibrio sp. | reverse complement strand
TGTATGTGAACGCTTTGCTGCGGACTGTCAACACATCGCTGGTGTATGGTGTTGTGTCCCCAGTCCCAGCAACGATCGTGGATCGTGCGGTGCGTGACCAGTTCGCATATGTCTTTGACTTGTTCGTTAGATGTTGTACGTGAACAGAAGCGTGGACTCCTGCATCTCGCGGAGAAGCACGCCGACTCTGTGCGCTCTGCCGTGCTCGCTCTCGACGCAGAGGTTGGCTCTCGCACGTTGCGCGTGTGCTTCAAGTTGCGCATGCGGTGAGACTCACTGGCACAGCTGTTTTTGTGCGTGTGTTGTGGCAGGAGCAAGCTACCTTCTGCGGCATCGCAGCGGCGACTGCGGAGCTTATTTCAGGGGAAACTGCGACGTTGGCGGCGGCAGTGCCGGCGGTACCAACTGCCTGAGGATCACTGATGTCGAGTCACTGTTCACCGGCGGCGCAGTAGAACACACTGACAGTGTCATCCAAATGCGCTGTAGACCTGCGCGAGTTTTTATACGGTTCATCGTTGCTGAGTCTTTTTGCCAGTGTTTTCCTGTTAGGCCGTGATCATCGACTTAAAAAAGAAAATGAAACATTCGAAATGTACTATGCTCCTAACTGAATAACTTCAAGTTCAATTGGACGTTGTCAAGCTGGTTGTAGTTACCGTGGGAATGAATCCGAGTCGGAACTGTCGCTGCCAGTGCCACCACGGTGGGTACAATTTTTAGTTGCAAGTTCTCATTCGAGCCTTTTGCAACTGGCACTTTTACAACCGGGACTTGGAACTTTGAAAGCGCCCTGACAGCGCCCCAAGTCCTACGACAATTGCAAACGGTTGCTCCGAGTCATGCAATCTCGGTGCTACTGCCAGTGATAGTGGTAAGTTCATGATTGAACTTGAATGGCAAGGGCCCGAGTCGCCAGGGAACCAGGCTTAACCAGCTATTTGAATCAAGAAAAAAACTAGAATAAATACGAACTGCCAGTGTCTTGCGATCCGTTGTTCAAGTTTCCACGTTTGCAAGTTCTAGCGTCACTGGCATGACGTTTGCAAAAATACTAGTCCACAGGGCGGGGACTTCGGGTCGGCCCACTCAGGCTGGCACCGTGACCAACCCGATACTCCCAAAGTCACTGGCAGTGTCACTGCCGCCACTGGCAGGCCGCTGAGCCTAATCAGAATCATAATGTTTTTTTTATTCCAGGTTTACTAGTAGTTTAACTTGAAGAATTTGAACTTGAAAACACCGGTGCGAGTACACAACCGTTGACGGCGCGACCGCTGCCGGCAAGACGTCCGAGTCTAATCGACTCGAAACTTGCCAGTGCCAACTTCAAGGTGAAGTTGAGCGATTCGGAACTCTGGTTTAGATATCGTACGTTTGGCTCGGACTCCACCGGCAGGCTCAGGCTCA
>JARLJJ010000122.1 GCA_031291275.1 Formivibrio sp. | reverse complement strand
GACCTGGCGGCGTCTGAAGGGAGAAAATCTATTGCCGAAGGTCGTCAGCGGTGTCAGATTCGCCGACGGCATCGAGGTCATCCACGCGCCGTCCCAGAACGCCGCCTGATCGCCCCGTCACCCAAATTCACCCATAGCTCCCGAGTGTAGCTCCGCATATGTCGGAGCGGCTGTATTTACAGCGATTCCAAGCGGTGATCGTACGGCGTTGAACGGGTCATACGGGCGATTGAAGCGGAACGTGAATTCGTCGATATAGGCTGCAGATGCTTTGCACTCACGCCGTAGTGGATGCCGTCGAGCCCACTCTTCAGATTGCTGAAGACGCGGTAGCCACTCCAATCGACGTATATCACCAGCAACCGGGCATGACAGCGCTCTCGACAAACCCGCCAGAGCATCGGCGCTGTGGCCGGCGGCGATGGCGAGGCGGACACGACCGGAGTAGCGACCATCTCTCCATTTGTCCTGCGCTGTGCTCGGTTCCGGATGGCGGACTTCGACGGAGGCAACATCAGTGTCTTACAGTAAACACCCCGGCCTAACAGGGTGCGGTAAAAGGATTTCGGGCACTGTGTTGTAGGATCAATTTCCAAAGAGGCTGGATTCCAGGAAGCGGATTTCGTTTGGAGCCCCGAAGGTCACCTCCGCTTGCGCGGAAGTCATAGTTCGATCTGCTGCCATGGGCTTTTTTCAACACCCTGTTAAATGACTCGGACACCGCAATCATCCCTCGCGTCGTCGATAATCCGCTAGCTAACCAACTTGGCTACGGGTCACTCCAGACGGATGGCGACCGCGTTGCTTCAGCACGCATCCTCAACGATCCTGACTATGAGCGGTTCTGGCCGATCTGCTCGCCACTACCAATCCAGGTAATGGACAGCGACGCTGTTCAATCCGGATGCTGTATGATCGGTGCCATGACCAATCAATCTGATCGAAGCAGAGTGCGTTTTAGAATCTGGTATTGGGGAGTCGCCATAAAATTGTCAGCGGCCGACAAAGCACCATGGATGCTTATATGGCTACCATCGAACGTATACGGAATCCCCAACCTATCCACAGGCGAAAGCGCTCCATTGATCGAAAACATTTGATCTCTTGTAACGTAGACTGCGTTTCTATAGCGACCAGCCAATCCCCTCACACGTGCATTGGCCTCGTGCAACGGGAAGTCAAGCTTTGTTCCGATGCTATTCAAGGAAGCTCTAGCCCCAACAAATAGGGCGCTTTCAAATACAACCCTCGGATTTGTATCGAACTTGAAAGGAGCCGCCATCAAAATGAGTACCTTCGTTTTAGATGAAGCCTCGTCAACAAGCCTTTCAACCTCCGGGAAGTCACCGTCCGAAAGTATGTCTGACCACTGGCCCGCGAGAATTATGAAGTCATACCGATCTATATGGCTCTCAACAAAGCGTCTATTTGATAAACATTGCTCTTGAGCCATCATGTGTGTTGGATGCGAATAAGTCTTCTCCAAGCTTGGAAAGCACCAGTTTGTAGTAATAGAAGTGATCGACACGCCAACGTCTTTGCCAATTTTATCCCAGAAAGGATCGTATTGACCAGCATAGGAATCGCCAAAGAGCAAACCTTTAGTGGTTGATCCTTTGTATCCAATATTACAATCTTGTCCCTTTCCAACCTGGAGCCCGCTGTCCGTGTCAACGCTGTAGAAGCACCAGCCATTGTCGGATCGAGCCATTATCAGAGTTTTGGCCAACTCATCAAAAGCCAACGGTGCCCTGCCCGGGTAGCCCTTTTCGACAAATACCCAGGCAGAAACAGCGCAAGCCGCAACAGAGAGTAACAAGATCCCTATTGGAGTAGATAGTAAGTTCGCATGCGCATTGAGGCGCCTAGTGGAATTTTCAATAGATACAAATGAAATCCACCCGAGTATTATCGATAGTAAAATCCCGCACATGGCGGCTGCGGGCACCGCGATTAACCCCAAGTAATAGAGCGCAACCACTACCGGCCAATGCCATAGGTAGATCGAATACGAAGTCTTTCCGAGAAACTGGCTAACTATAGAAGTCGTGAAGGCTGATTTATCACGTTTCGAAGCGATTATTAGAGCTGCACCAGATACAGGAACTAAGGCCGCCAATCCGGGCCAAAAAAGGTGTTCGTTAAACAGAAATACAGATGTTAAGATAAGCAGCAATCCAAGTGCTTCCGTTACGCGCGAGCGGCCGCGTGTTAACGATATTGGAAACAGGTATATTATCCCCCCCCCCAAGCATTTCCCAAGCTCTGAATGGAATAAGATAGAAAGTGGCAGTGTAATAGATGGGCGAATATATCAACGATATTGCAAATGACGCTAATGCAGAAATAACTATTGCAATTCGCACATATTGCAGAGATGAAAGACTGCGCATTACAACTATAGCTATTGGATATATGATATAGAACTGCCATTCGACAGATAAAGACCACGTATGAAGTAGCCATTTTGAGCGCGCCGCCTCGTCAAAATAGCTAGCTTCCTGCCAGTATGCGAAGTTAGATACAAATAGAAGGCTCGAGAGCGAGTGCTTACCAAGCGCTTTGAAGGCATCTGGCGCTAACAAAAACCATCCGACGATAATCAATACGACACACAATACCAACAATGCTGGTACAATCCTCCGTGCACGCCCTGCATAGAAGTGAAAAATGGAAAATGTCTCATTCTCCATTTTTCCGATGATCTGATATGTCATCAAAAAGCCCGATATAACAAAGAATACATCTACCCCAACAAATCCTCCCTGAAATCCGATAACGCCAAAATGAAAAAGAACTACCGCCACTACGGCGATTGCCCGTAACCCATTAATATCTTCACGAAAATTCATGCTCGTGACCTGACCGGCAGCTTGTCCCTGGGTTAGCAGGGTGTTGAAAAAGCCCATGGCAGCGGATCAATCTATGACTTCCGCGCAAGCGGAGGTGACCTTCGGGGCTCCAAACGAAATCCGCTTCCTGGAATCCAGTCTCTTTGGAAATTGATCCTACAACACAGTGCCCGGAATCCCTTTTCTTCAACACCCCGCTAAGCCGCGCGTTCTTCCACTCACATAGGCTTCGTCCACCTCGATATGCCTGTCTGCGTTGCCGCCTATCCGGTCCTGCTCGGGCCGCACCACGCCGGCTCGGAGCTGGTGGAAGATGCCGAGTAGCTTGATAAGCCAAGCCGGCGCCGGAACTGCACCGCTGACATGCCGGGCGTCTGACTGGCGACGAGGTAGGCAGCCAGAACCAGACGCTGAGGGGCGGATAGCTGCGCTCCATTACCGCACCAACGTATCCATCCGGTGAGGGCCATCAGGCCGCCTCCTGCTCGGCGGCCGCTGGTCGAGACCAGTTCCACGGCAACAGGTCCGGCAATCGCGACACGGGGATGTCCGGCATTCAGGCCAGAACATCCGCCAGCCATGCCGTATCCCTCCGGTGACGGCCGCCTTGTCTGCTGCAGTCGTCCCGCCCTGTTTTGCCACGGACTGATCCGGCACTGAGGTCGGCAGCAGTGCTGGAGGCTGGTCGGTGGATCAGGATGAAGAGTACGTTCGTCGCCGGCGCTGGAGCCGGGATGAGAAACGGGCCATCGGCGAAGAAGCGGCGGCGAACGGGAATGTGATCGGCACGGCCAAGTGCCATGGGATCCAGGCCCAACAGATTTATCGCTGGCGTGATCGTCTGTTCGGGCCGGTCGAGCCGGCCGGCTTCGTCGCTGTTTCGGTCATCGCCGAGCCTCAGATGGCCCTTCCAGCTCCGCTGGCGGAACCGGATTGCCGACATGCCCATCCAGCATCGGTGCCGGATGGCGTGAACGACCGGATCGAGATTGCCTCCGGCAGCGGCGTGACGGTTCGGCTTCCTCCGGGATCTTCGGCTGGCCTGATCGTGGCGGTCGCCACCGGGATATCGAGGCGCCGGTGATGATCCCGACGACGGACGAGGCGGAGGTCCGGTTGGCGACCGGCCACACCGACATGAGGAAGGGCTTCCCCGGCCTGGCGCTGCAGGTTCAAGAGGTGCTGGGACGCGACCCGATGAGCGTTCACCGATTCGTCTTTCGCGGCCGCCGCAGCGATCTTCTGAAAGTGATTTGGCACCACGGCCAAGGCGCCTGCCTGTTCGTGAAGCGGCTCGAACGCGGTCGGTTCCTCTGGCCGTCCGTCGCCGACGGCGTCGTGACGATCAGTGTCGGTCAACTGGGCTAACTGCTCGAAGGGATCGATTGGCGCAACCCACAGAAGACGTGGCGACCGAGCCGTGCTCGGCTGACACGAAATACGGCGCAGATCCTCAATAAACGTTGGCCAAGCCGCTGTATTCATGATTCAATCCGCTTATGAAGACGTCGCGCGAGGCCCTGCCGGACGATATCGAAGCGCTGAAGGCGCTGGTGCTCGCCGCGCAGGCCGAGGCCGCCGTCGAACGGGCTTTGCGATCGGACGTTCGGGCCTTGATCGCCGAGTTGAAGCTTACCATCGAGAAGCGGGAGAGGTTCGGGGCGAAGGCCGAGCGGACCTCGCGGCTCATCGATCAGATGGAGTTGCACCTCGAAGACCTCGAGGCAACGGCGACGGAAGATGAGTTGGCGGTAGACGCCGCGGCGGCGCATACGACGACGGTCGCGGCCTTCCGGCGCAAGCGGCCAGCACGCCAGCCGTTCCCGGATCATCTTCCACACCAACGGGTGATCGTGCCCGGGCCGACCTCCTGCTCCTGCTGTGGCAATTCGCGTCTGCGCAAGCTCGGCGAAGACATCACCGAGACCCTGGAGGTTGTGCCACGGCAATGGAAGGTGATCCAAACCGTTCGGGAGAAGTTCAGCTGCCGCGACTGTGAGACGAACGGTCAGGCACCGGCACCGTTCCATGACATCCCGTGCGGCCACGTCGGACCGAACCTCCTGGCGATGGTGCTGTTCGAGAAGTTCGGGCAGCATCAGCCGCTGAACCGACAGAGCGAGCGTTATGCCCGTGAGGGCATCGACCCCGGCCGATCACGTCGGCACGGCGACTCACGTGCTCATGCCGCTGTTCCGGCGCTTGGAAGCCCACGTCTTTGCTGCCGAACGGCTCCATGGTGACGACACGACGGTGCCGGTAATGGCAAAGGGCAAGTCGCCGACCCCTGACGATAGCCCCGCAGACTTTCCTCGACGATCCGGATCTTCTCCTCGTCCGTCCATTCCCGCCGGCGACCAACGTCGTCAGCAGGCAAGACTGTAAATGGTGAGATGACTGTAGCGCATGACATAAGGCATGGGCTTATGCCCATTTACAAAATCAGCCCAGACGGCCTCTGTCGGAGGGACACGCACCAACGGTCAATCCTGTGTTCTTGCAACATTTGCCGCAGCGTAAGACGCCAGGACAGTTATCGAAACGGAACGGCTCTCCGCTGACTTGACTGAGCTGGCAAATGAAGCCGCCGTACCAGCGGGCCGTCTTCAGATAGGCAGCACAGATTGAGCAGCTCTGAAATCAAGATGCAGTGGGTCTAGGTCTTAACCAAAGGAGCATGCATCGAAAGATGCGACTACATTCCAGAGCCACGGCAGCAAACAGCTACAGGCAAATATAATATCGTCCGAGCCATAGAAACCCACGAGCGATATCTTGCAGGGAAGAGAAATACGGCCAGCAAAGACCAATATAATCCGGCTGTAATTCGAGATATGCTCATTGCGGACCGACTCAACCCGATAAGATGAGCTAAATGAGCCTCCGGCCTACATACCAAATCATCCTTATATTTCTTATATATGGATTCTCTTGCTACATAGTCTATGTCTTTATTTGTTGTAATACTTTCTCTGCTTACGTTAACCAAAGACCCCACTCTATTGATGTGGCTGAATTTGGCTATCTTGGAAAGTCTCAAAACCAAATCCCAGTCAACATAGCGTGGAAGTCGTTCATCAAATCCGCCGATAGCCACAACCAAGTCAAGTTTAGTTAAAAGTGTCTGAGTCGAAATGAAGTTTCGAATTAGAAGTTGACTATACATATCTTCTTCATCGATCTTGGCATCCGCCTCGGGGATCAGCGCGTATCTCCCGTTGTTGTTCCGAATGTGATCGCTAAACACAAGACCATACTTACCGGATGATGCCCGCATTATACTTATTTCGTCATCAAGCTTGCTTGGGAGCCAAACGTCGTCACTATCTTGGAAAGCTACGTACACTCCTCTGGCCGAAGCAATCCCTACATTCCTCGCCTTTGACACTCCCGTGCGCACCGCATTCTTGATTATCCTAATGCGCGGATCTCCATAACTTTCAACGAGCGCAATCGTATTATCTGTCGATGCATCGTCGACAACTATCAACTCAATCTCTCTCAACGTCTGCGCCAAGACGCTTCCGATTGCCTCAGGCAGCGTCGGTGCTCTATTAAATGTAGGTAAGATAACCGATACCAACACGTCATTATCCATCTTACATCCATAGCCTCATGATTACCCATAAGCTCACCACGGCATCATGCTCGGACGCAACCTTATAGGCAGCATCCTACAGTCCTCTTTTTCCGTATCCAATCTCGGAGTCTTCGTGACCTTCGCACGCGAAGGAATTGTCAACCCACCATTGCGTGTTTAATTCTTTCTGTAAGTACTACTGCCATATAGCGGCTGGATATCAGTATAAGCCAAAAAAGCATCTTTATATCAAATATCCGACCTTTGTAAGCTTCTTTTGCGTGGCGACAAGATTCAGAAATACGCCCAAGACCGTATAGCTGCCTACTTATTACGAATTCATGATGTGATACTAGATTCTTATGCTCACCCATTATCGATCTATATTTTTCTAATATTGCAAGACGAGCCTCAATTGCGCTGTCAATATGATCTGTTATGCTGCCTGGAGTATGGTATACAATTACTAACGGTACAGCAACATGAACTATTCGACTTACCAGAGCAATTCTTATCGCCAGATCCCAGTCTTCAAACTGACGCAGAGACATATCAAAGTGACCGACTTGAGCAAGAATCTCCCTTTTTGCAATTAGTGTCTGTGTCGAGACAAAATTCGCTTTCAGCAACGCTTGCAGTAGATTAGCTTTGTCGCTCCCAGCCGGTTCGCTGGGTATCAATTCGGCCCTTCCGTCCTTGATTCGCAAATATGACGAAAAACAAGCTCCGCAATCGCTGCCGCCAGCTTCTAGGGCATCGACCATGCGCTGCAGATAGGATGGTAACCACACATCATCACTGTCTTGAAATGCAATATATCGACCTCGAGCAACTTGCAGTCCAGTATTTCGAGCCGCAGCCGCTCCGCGATTAGTATCATGGCGCATATAATGCACACGACAATCGCCAATCTTCTCTAGTTGCAATTCAGTATCATCTTCGGATGCGTCATCGATAACAATCAGCTCAAAGTCGCTGTAACTTTGGGTCAAGACACTTTTCACAGCAGAAGAGAGCGACCGTGCTCTATTGTAAGTAGGGAGAATAACGGAAACCTTAGGCGTCATAACCACCTCTCAGATTGAGCAGAGCTCTTCAAATTCCGAATGCTACAACTCAGAGTTTTCGCTGGGAGCCTGTCAGCAAGAGAGCAGAACCTTGGGAAACGCCGATGCGTTCAGTGGTGAACGCCGATTCGGCGAGACGTCCTTGTGGGGCCGCGGGAATCGGAGGGTACCGCAGGACTGTCGGGAATTTCGTGTGCGGGTGTGCGGTTGAACGCAAGCGCTGAGCCGGCACCGTTCAACACGCTCAGGGAATAATAGAAGAAATCACCACATCAGAATGCAATTCGGCAACACGCCCTACATAACGCGAGAAATTTCCCTGGACAGACAGTCGCCTTTCGGCGGCTTCAACGACGGGGACACATTTCTATAAGCCGCCGCCAAGGTAGCATAAGACTATAGTATATCCGCCTTTTTCGGCCAAGCAAATCAAGATCAGCAATGACCCCACTCGACCTGACTCTTTGAGCTCTCATCCACGTCTTTGCCAAGCGCAGTTCACCGCGCTGCATTGCAAAGGCAAGAAGTTCTTCCGAATGATAGTACTGCTTTTGCTTGCAAAACTCATGTACTAGCTCAATTCGCTTCATGTACGCAAGCGCGGCAGTAGGAGTTGCAAGAGCAAATCTGTCATTCAGACCACCGAAGGGTTGCCACGCGGGAACTACGATGTCAGCCTCGGCTCGACCGCATCTTCGGATGAATCTCATTGACGTGCCGAGACAACCAGGCTGCCGGTTTTGAATGTGCAGCTGGTCAAGCAGCTGCCTAACTGGCATTCTGTCGATATACAAAAGGTCTGGCCTCAAAATAAGTGCTGCGTCAAACGAACTTGGCGTGACCCCTTCAAACATTTGTGACAGCCGCCACAGACTATAGAGCTGAAAGAGCGAGTTCCGCCGTGTCAGGCGAGTCGGATCATCTTCATCCCGATAAGGTACACCAAGAGCAGACGACATATATCTCTCAATATTAGATTCCATTTGTGGTTCGATACAGGCCACATCCAACCTGAGACGGCGGAGGTCGCCTATGTCAAATATCACACGATCTTCGCCACTCCTGGGCGCCTCGATGTATTCCGGCTTATTGAAATGCCCAGCACGAATCAGCTCAATCCCAGATCGTTCAAGTGGCTCGTAAATGTTAGTCTCAATGCTTTGTATGGTGCGCTCAATAGCTCGCGTAATTCCAAAAAATCCGACAAAAACCCTCCAACGAGTGGCCACTATAGTCCCCCCCTGCGAAAACCGAGATGAACCGATGAAATACCTGATAACGAGAATTGTTGGGGCACTATTCCTGACCAAGTGGCTGGATAAAATATAGACCAATTATTACTCGTGCGAGCGCGCCCCAAACCATCGTTTCACCCGATGAGACTGAGTGTTTCACCGGCTCCGGTGGGGCCGGAACGGTGATTTCGTGCCTTGCCCGTAGTCCGTTCTTCATGATGACCTAGGCGGCGGCACGCCACAAGGTAAGGTCGAAGGCCAAAGTGGCGCAGAAATCCAAGCAAGCCGACGCCATCCGCTATGCCAAGTCGAGCAGCCGGTCTCTGGAACGCTTCCTCGACGACGGCCGTATCAAAATAGACTCCGATGTGGTCAAACGCAGCATTAGACCCCAGACTATTGCCAGAAAGAGCTCACTCTTCGCGGGTTCCGACGCCGGCGGACGGCCCTGGGCGACTATAGCCAGCCTGCTTCAAACTGCCTGGCTGAAGCTCACCTTCGATCTGCTCGAACAACTGGCCTAACAGCTGCATCGCCGAGCTCATGCCATGGAACTTGAAGGCCTGAACGGTGCCAGCTCAGCGCACGAAAATGCATCGAAGAAGTGTCCGGCTGGGTCAAGGCGTCGCCCTAGTGGATTGATCGAGACGGAAGAGAAGGCATTGAAGGGCTTCTGCGTGATAAGACGCGCCCTCCCGGCAAATGCCCGTCGCCGATGACAAGGCCTCTGCCTTGGTCGCCATGCCCCTGAAGCCACCGCCTCACGAGGCGACGCCTTGGACGGCTCGTGCCATGGCCAAGGTTGTGGGCTTGGCCGTCTCTACGGTTCAGAAGATATGGAGAGCTCATGGTCTGGTCCCGCATCGGTGGCGTCGGTTCAAGCTTTCCAACGATCCAGCCTTCGTCGAGAAACTGCACGACGTTGTCGGGCTTTACGTCAGCCCGCCATCGCCAGCCAGATGATGATCCATCTCCGCGTTCAGCGCCCGTTCGGCCAGCGCCTTCTTCAGCTGGTCGATCAAGCCATTGCTGTCAAACGCTGTTTTGGCATTCGCTCCAGCCAGCAGCTGGTCCAAAATCGCATCCGGGATAACTGGCTCCTTCCGTCGTGCCATAGGGTCTCTCCATTGATCCCACTATGCACGCCCGCACACGAAATTCCCGACAGTCCCGTTCGCGTCACGCACGGTCTGGCTGACATGATACGCGCCCGCATTCTAGCGATCGCCTGCGGCTACGAGGACTGCAACGACTTCGACCGCCTGCGCTCTGATCCGGCTTTCAAGCTCGCCTGCGGCCGCCTGCCCGACAGCGGCGCCGATCTCGCTTCGCAAACCGACGCTGTCGCGCCTGGAAATTGCCCCCACCTTGCGTGATGTCATCCGCTTGACTTACGCCCTCGTCGATCAGTGGATGGCGAGCTACGACACGCCGCCGAAGTGCGTCATGCTCGACATCGACGACACCTGCGACGTCGTCCATGGCCGCCAGCAGCTGTCGCTGTTTAACGCCCATTACGACGAGTACTGCTTTCTGCCGATCCACGTCTACGACACGGCG
>JARLJJ010000121.1 GCA_031291275.1 Formivibrio sp. | reverse complement strand
GATGTCGGGGCGTTCTGCGGCGAACAGCGCAGTGAGTGCCGCATGGTCTTCAAGCCGCGCCTCCGTTGCGCGAAACCGGGGCGACTGGCTCAGCATGGCATGGCGACGACGCTTGAGATTGACGTCGTAATAATCGGTCATTGCGTCGAAGCCGACGACATCGAACCCTTCTTCCAGCAACAGCCGGCACAGATGAAATCCAATGAACCCGGCGGAACCTGTCACCAGCGCTTTTCGCACGTCGTTGTCTCCTGACCTTGATGCTTTGTGCGCGCCGCTTTGGGGCTTTGCGGCAAGGAACTCTCCGTAGGATGCTGTGGACGAACTCGCCAGAAGCTTGTGCGCAGCAGAAAGCCGAAAGGTCAGGGGCTGCTCCGGGCGCGCGCATTGAATGCGGGAAATGCCGGGCGGACGGATCGTTCATCTGACTGGCGCGGCATCGCTGAGGTGTGCCGCGTGGCCGCAGAGAAGTCCTTCGCCATTCCGGGAAGGCCCCCCGAGCATCGCTTTACCCCCTAAGCGCTGCTTTTGCAGCCTTTGATATAGGCCTTTCAATCAGGCGGAACATCAGGACTGCGCACAACAGGATCAACGCCGATCCGGCAACCAGACTGATCGAAATGAGTGCGGGGGAGTGTGTCTTTGCAAGGACAATCCGCTGGATTGGTTGAGTGACGAAGGGATGAATGAGGTAAAGGGAATACGACGCGTTGCCGAGGCTGACGCCGATCGCGCCCGCGTAAATGAACCCAATCCGTTCGAGAGCGATCGCGCTGACGACCAGTACGGCTGCGGCAGTTCCTGCGATTAGCGCGATTACCAGATTGGGGACTTCCGGTGCCAGAAGGTCGCACAGGAATATCGTCGGCAGCGCCAGGACGCTGGCGATGACCAGAGGCATTCGGCGGGATCTGAGCTTCGGGAGAATGAAGTCTGCAAGATAGGGTACGGCCAGGCCCATGGCGAATTCGATCATCATCGGGTTGCCATAGAAATCATGCCAGACACTATGAGCGGGCATCAATGGTGCGGCGGCCACGATCGCCATTAGTGTCACGGCTATACCGATGAGGCTGTGTGTATAATTTTTCATAGAGAGAAAAATTGCAAAAATTGCGTAAAAAAACATTTCGAGATTTAATGTCCATCCCAGGAATAAAACGGGCTGATACAATCCGCTCGATTTTATGAAAGGGATGAATAATAATGAATCTATCAATTCGATGAAATTTGGGCGCGTCGCTCCGAGAAGTTTTGGCGCGACAAGAGCGACGCTGAATACGGCCAGGGTCAAGAGCCAATAAGTTGGCACCACTCTGGCTATCCGGTTTTTGAAAAAATTCAATCCTGACGGATGCCTGTCGCGAGTTGTCAAGGCCATGACGCATCCGGATATGACAAAAAACAGGTCAACGCCGCGGCCATTTAACTGAAAGCCAAACAGATATTTTGTAAAAGATTCAAAATGACATATCATAACTGAAATTGCAGCGATTGCCCGCAGAAGTTGGATATTTTTAATCATTTTGAATCCCACCCAATATTCTGCTTTGAAAGCAATTTGCCGGCCCGTTGTTGCGAACGGATATTTCCCTAAGTGATATGAACTTGCATCTTATTGAATGCGGATCAAGATCGCGCAACCATGAGCTGTCGCCAATTGATATCGAATATGGCGATATGCCGCTACAACAAAGGCCCGGTTTGCGCCCGCCGCTGGCGGAAATTCCATCATATTTGCTCGCGCCGCGTCGAACTTTGCAGAACCGGTCGTCAAGGCGCGTCTGGTGTGTGCTGCGGGGCGCCAGTTCCAGGCAGGCGCTCTATGCGCATGCCCGCCACGGTGACTGTGTGGTTTGGCAAGAGCCAGAGGCGCATTACCGGCGTCTCGCACGATTTCGGCACCACGAAGCGGGCTTCGTAGTTGGGGGCGAGGCCTGGCAGCCGGGTGCCGTTGATCGCCCAATCTTCTGCGCCATTGCAATCGAACGACACGAGCAAGGCGCTGGCATCCTTGGCGGACGTGTCGGGCATGCGCCAGTTCACGCGATAGCTGCCGGGCCCCGCCGTGGTCGCCTGCCACACGGCCTGGACCGTGGACGGTGCATTGATTGACATTGCCAATAGATGGCTGCGCGAGGTTTCGGCATTGATCGAAACCACCATGTCGCCCCTGCGGAGCAGGTGCCAGTCAAGCGCGGATCCGTCCTTGCCGACAAACAACTCATTGAAATTGCCATCGTTGAGTATTTTTCCGCTATCCGAACAGACTGTGCGGTGGACGGCGGCGGAATCGTCGAGCAAGCCGTTGGCAAACAGGGCATCGACCAGGTTCGCGGCCTGGG
>JARLJJ010000120.1 GCA_031291275.1 Formivibrio sp. | reverse complement strand
GATTCCCGGGCCGACGATGAAACCGGCCAATTGCTCAAGGCGCTGGGGCGGATGGTGGACAATCTCTCCGCAACCGTGCGCCAGGTGCGCGAAACGGCCGAACAGGTCAACACCACGTCCGGTGAACTGGCCGCCTCGTCCGCTTCGGTACTGAGTGCCAGCCGCGAGCAATCCGATGCGGCCGCCGCCACGGCAGCTTCGGTCGAACAGGTGACGGTCAGCATCAGCACCATTTCCGAAACCGCCGATGACGTGATGGCGCGCTCGCAGCAAAGTTACGATGCCACCCAGCAGGGCGCGCAAAGTCTGGCCACGCTGGTGGCCGAAGTTGGCGCCGTGGAACAATCGGTGAAGGAAATCGCCAGCACTGTGGCCTCGTTTGTCGAAAGTACACGCTCGATCGCCTCGCTGACCCAGCAGGTCAAGGATATTGCCAACCAGACCAACCTGCTGGCGCTCAATGCCGCCATCGAAGCCGCCCGCGCCGGCGAGCAGGGACGCGGATTTGCCGTGGTGGCCGACGAAGTACGCAAACTAGCGGAAAAATCCAGCCAGTCGGCCCAGCAAATCGATCAGGTGACACAAAATCTGAACAGCCAGTCCGGCACGGTTTCAGCTGCACTGGCCAAGGGCATGAGCTCGCTGGAAAAGAGCCTGTCTGTGGTGCATACGGTTGAATCATCGCTCACCCAGGCTGCCGTGGCCGTCGAGAATGCCAATGGCGGCATCAACGGCATTGCCTTGTCGGTGCGCGAACAAAAAGCCGCCAACAACGCGATTGCCGGATATGTCGAAAAAGTGGCGCAAATGGCCGAGGAAAATACCTGCGTGATCGAAACAACCGCCAGTGGCATTGATCTGGTCAGAGACTCGGCCAAAAACCTACTGACCGCGGTAAGCCGTTTCAAGGTCTGAGGCTGACCATGTAGCACAGATCAAGGGATGGCACGCTCGAGCGAGCTCGACCGAATTTGTCCATGAGCTGCAACCCGCAGCCTCCTTGGCTCGATTCCCGCCATCTCCTTCCTTACGCCGGAGGAAGAGCCTCGCTAACGCTCGATCTGCTGCAAGTGATAGTTGGTCAACGATCCGAGCCCGCCGGAATAAGGCGGGCTTTTTTTTCATGCCTGGCAGCTATGGCATAATCCTCCACTTCCCCGCCTTCGTTCCCTGACCATGCCCAACCCTGCCCTTTGGCGCCAGCCGCTTTGTCTTGCTCCGCGCCCATTGCGCCCATGGCTGGCAGCACGCGGCTCGCTGACGGCTCGATTGAAAGCGCACGTCAGCAGGTTTCAAGTCCGCGTCTTGCAACAAGACTGGCAAGTCGCGCATCGTGATGAATGGCAAGCACTGCACCTGCCACACCAAGGCATTCAAGTCGCCACGCGCGAAGTGCTGCTGATGGATGGCTCCACCCCATTGGTCTTTGCCCACAGCATCACGCTGCGTTCCGCCTTGCGCGGCGGCTTCAAGCTGTTCGACCGCATCGGCTCGCGCCCGCTGGGCGAATCGCTTTTTGCCGACCCGACTATCACTCGCTCGCCACTGGCCTGGTGCTGCATTGACCGCCGTCACCCGCTCTGGATCAAGGCCAAGGCAGCGACCGGCACGCTGCCGCCGAGACTGTGGGCGCGCCGCTCGCTGTTTCATGCCGGGCGCGACCGGCTGTTGGTGACCGAACTTTTCCTGCCCGCCACCGAGGCACTATCATGATCAAACAACGCCTGGGCGCCTATGCCCGCCTGATGCGGATCAACAAACCAATCGGCACGCTGCTCCTGCTCTGGCCCACGCTGTGGGGATTGTGGCTCGCCAGCGCCGGACGGCCCGATCCATCGATCCTCGTGATCTTTGTGCTCGGCACCTTCCTGATGCGTGCCGCTGGCTGCGCGATCAATGACTGGGCCGACCGCGATTTCGACGGCCACGTGGCTCGTACCAAGACCCGCCCGCTTGCCACCAAGGAGGTCGCGCCGCGCGAAGCGCTCTATCTCGCCGCCGGCCTGGCCTTCGCCTCTTTCCTGCTTGTCCTGCCGCTCAACCGGTTGACCTGGCTGCTGTCAATCCCGGCCGTCTTCCTTGCCGGCAGCTACCCGTTCACCAAGCGCTTTCTGGCGCTGCCGCAGGCGTATCTGGGCATCGCCTTCGGCTTCGGCATCCCGATGGCCTTTGCTGCGCAGACTGGCAGCGTACCGGCACTGGCATGGTGGCTGCTGCTCGCCAACATTCTCTGGACCATCGCCTACGACACCGAATACGCGATGGTCGACCGCGCCGACGATCTGAAAATCGGCATCAAAACCTCCGCGATCACCTTCGTCCGCTTCGACGTGACCGCGATCCTGCTCTGCTATGCGGGCTTCCTGGGCTTGATGATCTGGATTGGTCTGGCAACGGGGCGCGGCACGATTTACTTTGCCAGCCTGATAGCGACACTGCTGCTGGTATTCGATCAATACCGCCGAATTCGCCATAGAGAACCTGCCGCATGTTTTGCGGCGTTTCTGGCGAATAACCGGATCGGGGCGATTGTGTTTGCGGGAATGGTTGGCGATTATTGGCTGGGATAATTGACGCAGGTCGGATAAGCCAAAGGCGCCATCTGACGCATGGGCTTCAAATTAGAGGCCAAACGTCGGAAGGCGCTACGCTTTTCCGACCTACGCGGACGACTTGCAAAATATTATTGTAGGGAGTTAATGAATTGACCAATAAAACAGATGAGTTAAACAAAAATATCAGCCGGTGGGATTCACAAATAAAGACAAAACCAAGATCACTTGCATATTGTGGAATTGTCTTTGCTGTTCTTTTTGCGTTATTTGGAACCCTGTATAATCTGCATGTTAGCTCATATATGCCGGAAAATTATTTCCCAGAGAAAAATATAAAGAAAATTTCCGGCTCAGCAGCGATGTGGCGCGCACCCAAAGGCGTGGAACCAAGGATTAGGGTTGTTCGCGACACAGGAGGAGAGTCATTTTTCGACTGCTTTGCAATAACAGATTTTTGCGCGAAGTACTCTGTAGGTCAGAGTATTGGCCATATTGACATTTATGGCTTTCATTTGACCATGAGCGCGTACTGGCCTGACTCAATTATTTTTAATGGTGAGAATATTTTATCCTCCGAAAAAAGCAGGATGGAATATGCCAAATATAGATCACACTCAATATCAATAACAAACTGGTCAACATATCTTTCATTACTACTATTTTTTCCCTCTCTTGCTTTAATCTTATTTTCACCAAAAACCATAAATAAATCTTAAGCGCCTCGTGCAGAAAATTGTTGGGAACCAATGCGCAACGTCTTCCACAAGGGATTTCCTCCTGAGCAAATTTCGCCGAATGAAAAACTTTAGATAATATCCAAACCTTTTCCTTGCCTCACCATTAAAACCAATACAATTTTATGCGCCTACTGGCGCAATTAATTTGTCGGGTCTGAACAATTCACTTTTCAAGCTGCCAAGCCGGTTTTATCCGGCATGGCGGTTTGTATTCCATCCAGTTGCGGGCAAAGCCAAGCCAGAAATAGGGCACAAAGAAGCTGCAGCTTCTTCAGGATCAGTCGCAGG
>JARLJJ010000119.1 GCA_031291275.1 Formivibrio sp. | reverse complement strand
TTCACCGGCGTTACAGGCCATTGCGTGCGCTGAATGATGGTGCCGTTGTGCTCCACTGCAATGCGATCGCCCTTCAGTTCCAGTGCGGCGATCAGTTGGTCCAGCGTAGCGCCGGCAGCGAGTTCCAGTGGGCGCGGATGCCCATTAATTGTGAAGTTCATGCTCCACTGAGCCTACCATTTGCTACCGTCTGAATCCCAGTGCACGGCAGATGCGTTTATGGATCGGCACCACCGGCTCACAGTCCGCAAAGACCTCGCAGTTCAGCCGCATCATGATGCGTGCAGCCTCAAACTCCGGTGACTGCGCATCCATTGCAACACCCTCGCAGCGCGCCATGGAGCTATCAATCAGGTATTCAATGGCGTGGCCCAGCTTCTCCAGCGCAATACCCTGCTCCCGGTTCGGGCGTCGGCGGGTCAGCGCTGGCCGCCGCGCATCAGCATTAGCCTTTGGCTGTGCCGCTGCACCGCCAAGCTCTGCCGTCACGGGCCATTCTTCACAAACCGGACTGCCAACCATAAGCGTGGACATGTTGTTCTCGTTCTCCTGCCCTGTCTATCGGCTCAACTGGGAACAACTTCAGTTTCCCGAAAGTTGTTACGCTGTATACCGCTGATTGGAAGATTAGCGGGCATGTGCAAAAGGCCAATGTGATTGGCATCACATCCTGTGTCCGCCCCGCATCACGTTTGGTTCATGCACTCACTGCACCCTCTCGTTTTGCCCCGCAGACTGCGCTGCCAGCGGGTTTTCCATCGGTACACCACATTTCCAGAGGCGCTAGCACAGAATTATGTGCAATACTCACCCTGCCGCCTTTGACTTTCAGTAACTTGACACTCGCCAGACACGCTCCTAAAGTCGATATTGGCGCTTCTAGCGTTTAGAATTGCATCAACAACGATATGCAGAGCACACCCTACGTCTGGAACTACTTCTCCCTTGCGCTGCAGATCGTATGCGCCGTGGGACTTGCCGGTGGCATGATCGGCGCCTCCTACCTCATTGGGCGGCACCGTAATTCCAAGGTAAAACTGGAGACCTACGAATGTGGCATGAC
>JARLJJ010000118.1 GCA_031291275.1 Formivibrio sp. | reverse complement strand
TCGTCGAAGGAGGTCTGCTTGACCTTGGTAAACGGCTTGATCCAGTCAAGACGCTGGGCTTTCTCGCGCCAGAAACCGTCGGGGTTGATCACCGACTGCTGATACATGGCCTTGTAGGTCGCTTCATCGGTCAGCGTGGTCGCTGCCACTTCAGGACGAACGGGGTACAGAGAAGCCGCACTCATCTTTCTTACCTCGGGGGACAATTAGTTGTTTTTGTATGCGCTCGTTGTAAGGGGATATGGAAACAGAAGCCATTCGACGTTGGTAGTAACTTCTCGATTTTCTTGCGCCTCCCGGCACTCGCCCGCCCTGTAACCGGGCCGTTGCACCGCGTGCCGGCAGGCAGGAATCTGCATTATTAGCAAGCACGCTAACTATTTATTCGACTGGATTGTTACTGTTTCAGATAAAACTGTTTATCAAAAGCCGCTCTGTTTACATAACGGGTACACGCCTAGAATCCGCCCTGCCAACACGGCAACGCGATTAACACACGCAGCAGCCCCCACGAATGCCGTTATTCGCAACTTCCCCAACTCTGGCTTCACACGTAGCTCCACAAGAGCTACGTGATTCCTGACGACTGTTAAAAGGGTAAAACGCAAATGAAAGTTCTGCTTGTTCTGGCACTCGGTGCTGTATGTGCCACCGCCATGGCCGACGAAGTTTCCACTGATGCCGCGCAACCTGTCCCGGTCGAACAATATGCCTACTCGCAGCAGCTGGACATCGCCAAGGTCCTGTCCATCAGCGAGATCCCCAACGTCTGCGAAGTGGTGCCGGCCCGCATGACCTATGAAGATTCCAGCGGCCAGAAACACATTCTCGAATACCAGGTGATGGGCAACGGTTGCTCCAACGGATAATCGAAGCCTGCTGGCGGCGCCTCCCGCTTCACGTCGCAAGTGCGCCGCCGATGATTAAAATGCCTGAACGCCAACTTTAGAACTTCTTGTTCATTTCAGACTCACTTTCCTCTGTGGCTTTATTGAGCTGGTAGTCACGCAACTTGTTGGCGATGGTGGTATGTGAAACCCCCAGGCGTTTACCCAATAAACGACTGCTCGGGTACTGTGCATACAAGCGCTCCAATACCGCCTTTTCAAAGCGCCCGACAATCTGTTGCAAATCCCCTTCCAACGAAAATTCTCCCAGCGGCTGGCGCACACCATAATCGGGCAGGCGAATATGCTCGGCCTTGACCACGCCCCCGTCACACAACGAAACCGCCTGGAACAATACGTTTTCCAGTTGACGGACGTTACCCGGCCAGTGGTAATGGGCCAGGCGCTCCAGGGCCGCCGGCGCCAGTCGTGGCAAGGTACAACCGATCTGCCGGCTGGCCTGATCGAGGAAATGCTCGACCAGCGGGCCGAGGCCATCGAGGCACTCGCGCAGCGGCGGAATATG
>JARLJJ010000117.1 GCA_031291275.1 Formivibrio sp. | reverse complement strand
GGATCGACATCATTCATTTTGCAAGTTTCGATCAGCGTAAGAATAGCTGCGGCCCGGTGCCCTCCGGCATCCGACCCTGCGAAGGTCCAATTTTTTCTGCCGACAGCCACGCCGCGCACGGCTCTTTCAGCTGCGTTGTTACTGAGGCAAATTCTTCCATCATCGAGAAAACGGGTAAACGCTGTCCAACGTGTGAGGCAATAGGTGATGGCTTTTGCAGTTTCGCTTTTTGAAGAGAGTCTGGCACGCTGGTCGCGCAGCCAAGCTTCTAGGGCGACAACAAGGGGTTTTGATTTCTCTTGCCGCACAGCAACCCGCTGCTCAGGCGTTTTGCCATTGATCGTGCGTTCGATTTCGAAAAGCTCATCGATGCGGCGCACCGCCTCAATAGCGATCGGCGCTTTGTTCAGCTTTGCAAGATCGAAAAAGTTTCTCCTGCCATGGCTCCAGCATGCGGCTTCGATCATCGGAGCCGGCTGCCGCCGCGCATCGTACAGCGCAACATAACCAGAAAAGGCATCGGCCTGCAGGATTCCAGTAAAGCTGGCAAGATGCTTTTGCGGATATTCGCCAGCGCGGCTGCGTGAATATTCAAAAAAGGCAGCTGGCGGATCCTGACCGCCAAAGGGCCGGTCATCGCGGACATAGGTCCAAATGCGCCCTGTCACCGTCTTCATTTTAGCCAGCACCGGCAGAGTCGTATCATCCGTATGAATGCGTTCCGCTGCGAGAACATGGACTTTCAGGGCTTGCACAATCGGATCGAGTGCCACCACACAGGCCCCCACACGATCAGCGAGCGTCGAGGTGTCAATTTCGATCCCCTCCCGTGCGAACGTGGCGCTCTGGCGGTTCAAAGGCTGATGCAGCAGGAACTTCGCGACCAATATCATAGCAAGCAGGCTGGGCCCGGCAAAGCCGCGCGGAATGGCATGCGAAGGTGCCGGCGGCTCACTGATCGCTTCACAATCTCGGCAGGAGAATTTTTCCCGCACATGCTCGATAATCTTCCACCGGCGTGGTTCACATTCAAGCGTTTTGGAGACGGTCTCGCCGAGCTTGTGAAGCCTTGAACTCCCGCATTTGCTACAGGTGCAAGGCTGCGGCTCAACCCTCCGTTCCACTGGTAAATTGGGCGGCAGTTTGCGGGGCCCTCGTGGCTTGTGCGCCTGCTTCTCCTTTGCCGCGTCCGGGGCAATGGCCTCGACCTTGGCTTCCTCGACAGCCTGGCACTCTTCGAGGTCTTCGATGGCGAGTTCCAGCTGTTCAATCAGCTGCTTGCCGCGTTCCGAAGATTGCCCGAATTGCTCGCGCCGCAGCTTGGCCAGCATTAGCTTCAGGCGCTCGATTTCGAGCCTCCCAACCTGGGTCTCGCTTTGCGCGAGCATCAATGCTTCTCGCTGGGCGAGGATCATCGCATGCGCACTGGCCAAATCTTGAGGAAGCGGATCAGAAGGTGTTGTCACTCAACAAATGAAGCATATTTGCAACTCAAAATCATGTTGAAGCAAAGCTCTTCAATAAAAACTCACAGCTTTATCCCGCCGCTTGGGGACGCCAGGTTTCTTGTGGATGTCGCCAATCGATGCCGGAGAGCAGATAAGACATTTGAGCGACGCTGATGGTCACGACGCCATCGGCCATCGATGGCCAAATGAACCTGCCGCGCTCCAGTCTTTTCGCAAATAAACATGCGCCCTGGCCATCATGCCAGATAATTTTTATTAAATCTCCCCGTTTGCCTCTGAACACGTAGAGATCGCCCGCGTGTGGATCGCGTTTCAAAGTCTCCTGAACAAGAAGCGAAAGACGCGGGAACCCGGATCTCATATCCGTGTGTCCCGTCACAAGCCAAACCCGCACGCCGCTTGGGATCGAGATCATTTACGGCCCAAGACATCAAGCACGCGGCCAAGCGCGTCAGCATCAACATTGGCATCAACACGAACACGTTTGCCACCGCCAAGATCAATCTCGATCATGCCGACGTTTCGGCTAGTGGATCGGACCGGAGGCGGCGGCGTTTGTGCCAAAGGTGGGGATGCGGCGAGTTGGACAGGAATCAGACGTGGCACTGCCGGGACCGCAAGCCCATCGACTCTTGCTTCCTTCCGCCAAGCAAAAATCAGCCCTCGTGAAACGCCATGTTTGCGTGCGACATCCGAGACTTTTGTACCTGGCGTAAAACTCTCCTCGATGATCCGCGCCTTCTCATCTTCCGGCCAACGGCGACGGCGCTCAACTCCATTTGAAATCTCAACTGGCACCGGCGTCTACCCGATCTTATGCACGTCCTTAAAATCGCATCTTCGCCGTTCAACCAAAATAGACAAGGCGGTCAAAATCGGATGCATACGTCTGGTTTGGGTCCAGGCTGTGTGAAAATGCTCCGGTTGATGTGATTCGCGCGATAAGATTCCCACACGATTTACGGGGGATCGGATGAAGCGCGTTGTTGAGGGGGCGGATCGCGGGCAGAGCACACTGTTCCCTGCGGTGCTGGATGACTATGTG
>JARLJJ010000010.1 GCA_031291275.1 Formivibrio sp. | reverse complement strand
TCGGGCGGCTATCCCTGGACAGTGATCCGTGTTGATGATCGCGCCGAATACCTGAGCGCACTTGATCATGCCAGCATCGAAAGTGATGTGCGTCCCTTCGCAAATTTCATTGCCGGACAAGTGCAGTGGTCGCTCAAGAAGGCACCATGATTCCAGATTCTGTAGCTGGTCGCGGCTACACATACCTGAAGGTTGTCAAGGGTATGTACCTTGCGATGTGTAATCATTTCGCTGCCAATGCATTGGCGATGTGCACGGAGACCCCGCATGAACAAAGTCGATGGTACACTTCCAAGCTCTGAGATGTCCGGCAAAGAAGTGCAGCGATTGCAGGAGGAAAACGTCCGTCTGCGGAGTCTCCTAATCACGCATGGAATACCGATCCCAGAAGTCGCAAATCCTGCTGGCCAGCCCCCAATGATCTCCGGTTCTGAACCGAGCCCAAAAGTAGGCACTGCGGCACAGCGAATCGCCTTGTTTCGCAGCCTGTTCCGTGGCCGTGATGATGTGTATGCCATTCGTTGGGAGAATCCCGACGGTCGATCTGGATATATGCCCAAGGCAGATCGCGACTGGAAGTCTTATCTAAGCGCTACAGCAGAAGATCGCAAGAAGGTTGATCGTCAAACGCGGACCTACAGACCGCTTACTAACGACGTTGTGCGTGCGCATCTTGTTGGCGAGCACACCGTAGGACTCTATCCGCTTCTGCAGGATGAAACGTGCTGGTTCTTAGCGGTTGATTTTGACAAGAAGACATGGCAGCAAGACGCCACTGCATTTCTAGAAGTCTGCCGCGAACTCAACGTCCCAGCGGCATTGGAACGTTCGCGATCAGGAAACGGCGGCCATGTCTGGATATTCTTTGAACGAGCGATCCCCGCCACGACCGCACGAAAACTTGGCTGTGTAATTCTCACTCGGACAATGGAATCTCGCCACCAGATAGGATTGGATTCCTATGATCGCTTTTTCCCAAACCAGGACACGATGCCCAAAGGTGGTTTTGGCAATTTGATCGCCCTCCCGCTGCAAAAGTCCCCACGCGCAAACGGGAACAGCGTATTTATCGATACAGAGTTCCGCCCCTATCCAAATCAATGGGAGTTTCTGGCAAGCGTAAAGAGGATGCCTGCTGACGCCGCTGAAGCAGTGGTCCTGGAGGCGCAAAAGCACGGAGACGTAATCGGTGTCAGAATCAGTAACGTTGACGATGAAGACGTTGATCCATGGATGTTGCCACCATCAAAAGCGAGAGCAGAACGCGAAATCCCCGGACCATTTCCAACGCGGGTACATGTTATTCGGTCGAATCTTGTGTATGTCGAGAAAGATGGGCTTCCTCCTGCGATGTTGAACCGGCTTCTACGCCTGGCAGCATTTCAAAATCCAGAGTTCTATAAATCTCAGGCAATGCGCCTACCGACGTTCAACAAACCACGAGTCATTGCGTGTGGAGAAGAC
>JARLJJ010000116.1 GCA_031291275.1 Formivibrio sp. | reverse complement strand
TGCGTACGTGTCTGCCCGACTCACGCACTCTTCGTGGTGGACAATTCAACGCTCGAACATTCCAACGATGCAAAGCGCATGGATGCGGTGGCTTCGCTGGATTTACCTCTGCTGCACCTCGCTCCTGAAGAGGGGAAAAAAGCATGACTCCACTAGGTTTGCTGCTGATTTCCGTGCTGGTCTATTGCGCGGGTGCGATCGCTTCTCTCCTGATGTCACGTTGCGAACGGATGGCGGTTTCCATCGCCGGAATTGCCGCGGCGGTTGGCGGAATTGCCGGTATTTTGGCGTCGTTGCCAGTCATGCTTTCCGGGCAAGGGGTCGGCTTTGGTGTTGATGGACCTTTCCCTTTCGCCCATTTCATTGTGCGTTTCGACCCGTTCGCGGCATTCATGGTTTTTGTGATCTCGCTGCTTGTGGTCGTTTGCGCGATTTACTCCCTTTCTTATGTGCGGGAATACGAAGGTCGCGGTGCCTGGGCAATGGGATTCTTCATGAATACCTTTATTGCTTCGATGGTGGCGCTGGTCGTGATCGACAACGCGTTCTACTTCCTGATCTTCTTCGAAATGATGTCGCTGGCCTCGTACTTCCTGGTGATTTTCGATCAGGACGAAGAAGCCGTCAGCGCAGGTTTCCTCTACTTCTTGATCGCCCATGCCGGTTCGGTGCTGATCATGGCTGCGTTCTTTATTCTCTACAGCCTCAGCGGCAGTCTTGATTTTGCCAGTTTCCGCAACCTGCATCTTTCTGGTCCGCTGGCTTCCGTGGTCTTCCTGCTTGCTTTCTTCGGTTTTGGTGCCAAGGCCGGCATGGTGCCCTTGCATGGCTGGCTGCCGCGTGCCCACCCTGCTGCGCCTTCACACATCTCGGCGTTGATGTCCGGCGTTATGGTGAAAATCGGCGTATTCGGGATCATCAAGGTCGGTATTGATCTGTTGGGTGCGACAACGGCTTGGTGGGGGCTCGTAGTCCTTGGCTTCGGCGCAGTCTCCGCGGTATTGGGCGTGCTTTACGCGCTGGCAGAAAAAGACATCAAGCGTCTCCTGGCTTATTCAAGTGTTGAGAATATCGGGATCATTTTGATGGGCGTGGGTGTCGGCATGATTGGCATTGCGACCCAGCATCCTGTGCTTGCCGCGCTCGGCCTGCTTGCCGGTTTTTACCATCTGCTGAACCATGCGATGTTCAAAGGGCTGTTGTTCCTTGGTGCCGGTTCTATTCTCTATCGCACGCATACCAAGAACATGGAAAAACTTGGTGGCTTGGCGAAAACGATGCCGTGGACCGCAATGACTTTCCTGGTGGGTGCCATGGCCATCTCCGCACTGCCGCCACTCAATGGTTTTGTCAGTGAATGGTTTACCTACCAGTCGCTCTTCACACTGAGCCACGAGGGTGGCATGGTGATGAGACTAGCCGGTCCGATTGCGATTGTGATGCTGGCGATTACGGGCGCTTTTGCGGCAATGTGTTTCGTCAAGGCGTACGGACTTTCTTTTTCTGGACTACCGCGCAGTGCTCATGCTGAGAAAGCAAGAGAAGTACCCGTGGCTATGATTGCTGCGATGGTCATTCTGGCGGTTGCCGCTGTGGTGCTTGGTATTGCCGCGCCGGTTGTTGCTCCGGTCATTGCCGGAATTGTTGCAACATTAACTGGCAGCGCCGCGCCAGTGGTTGCCCAAGGCGCCATCGTTTTCCCGGCAAGTTCAACCCAAGCCATGCTTTCAACGCCATTGATGGCGCTTCTGCTGATTGCTATTCCGCTTCTGCCGATCCTGATCGGTGTGGCGCTCAAGGGGCCGCGTTTGAATCGCCGGCATGGTGGAGAAGCTTGGGCTTGCGGCTATGCACAGGAAGGACAAATGACGGTGGCTTCCGAAAATTTTGCCCAGCCTATGCGGGTGATTTTTGGACCTCTCTACCGTTTGCGTATTGGTCTCAATCCGGCTCCCTTCATGCGGTCTTCGCTTGACTGTGTGGTCAATACAGCCATACGGGTTGAGCCGGTGTGGGATGAAAAGATCATTGCACCATTTGTTCGCTTCATCCAATGGATCGGTCGTCTGGTGCAATGGCTGCAGCATGGTGATTTCCGCGTCTACTGCCTCTATGTAGTAGCCGCACTCGTAATTCTGCTTCTGGTTGCGGTCTGATAGGAGTCCCCCATGCCGAACCTTTCCATGTTCTTGCTCGGAGTTGTACAGGCCTTGATCTTGCTGGCGCTGGCACCTTTTTTTACTGGTTTTTCCCGCATGATCCGGGCGCGGATGCATTCACGTCGTGGTCCTGGAGTCTTGCAGGATTATCGTGACATCATCAAGTTGCTGAAGCGTCAGGATGTGGCGCCAGCCAGCGCTGGCTTTGTGTTCCAGGTTACTCCGTATGTGGTGATCAGCGTCATGCTGCTGGTCGCCATGGCCCTGCCAGTCTTTTCGCAACATTCACCGGTGGGCGTCATCGCGGACCTGATCACTTTTGCCTACCTGTTTGCGATCGTGCGTTTCTTCTTCTCTCTTTCTGGTGTCGATTCCGGCAGTGCGTACGCAGGTCTTGGCGGGATTCGTGAATTGACGATGGGGGTGCTGGTCGAGCCGATCATGATCCTGTCGCTGCTTGTAGTCGCTCTGATCGAAAGAAGCACCAATCTGGGCAGTATCAGCGCTTCGATTTCCGGGGGCTACTTGCAATCACCGATTGCTGTGGTCTTGGCAATGATCGCATTCGGTTTTGCTGTTTACATTGAAATGGGCAAGTTGCCGTTTGACATGGCTGAGGCGGAACAGGAATTACAAGAAGGGCCATTGACGGAGTATTCAGGCGTTTCGCTTGCGGTACTGAAAATGGGGCTTGCTCTGAAGAAAGTGGTGATGGCGCAATTTTTCATCAGCGTGTTCCTGCCGTTTGGTAACGCAGCGGTGCTTGATCTGCCCTCATTCCTGATCGCTGTTGTTGCCTTGCCGATCAAGCTTGCCATCCTGTTTTTTGCTGCCGGCCTGATTGAAAACAGCATGGCGCGTGGTCGCTTCCTGATGGCATCGCGAGTAACGTGGATCGGTTTTGGCGTCGCGGTGCTGGCTTTCGTCTTCTATCTCACAGGTCTCTGAGGAGCCAAGGTCAATCATGGTGAACATCGCACTCGCGACCATTCTGGTGCCCTTTGCCGGGGCAATAGTGACCGTACTCAGCCCGCAACGGGTTGCCAAGTGGGTCGCCACGCTCTTTGCGCTGCTGGCTTCCGCCTCTGTCGGGCTGGTGGCCTGGAATTTCTACGCTGCAGGCAAAACAGCGCTGACCCATACCCTTTTCTCGATTGGCAATACGGTGATACTGGGGCTGACGATAGACAAGGTCAGTGTGCTCGTCGCGTTTGCTGTTGTGGTGCTGGGTTTCCTGGTCGTCCTGTATTCCACGGATTATTTGACGAAAGGCAACCGTGAGCATCCGCATGAAGGCGCGCCACGTTATTACGCTTTTCTGCTGGTATTTATCGGCGCGATGGCGGGCCTGGTTTTTTCTTCCACCATCGTCGGTCAGTTGGTTGCCTTTGAAATTACCGGCGGTTGTTCCTGGGCGTTGATCGGGTACTACCAGAAGCCGAAAGCACTGCAATCTGCGCTCAAAGCATTGATTGTCACGCACATCGCCTCGATCGGATTGTATGTGGCTGCAGCGTATCTCTTTGTCAGCGCCGGTACATTCTCCCTGGATGCGCTTGCCAGTCTTGATGATGGCACGAAGATCATCATTTTCCTCGGTGTTCTGATCGCCGCTTGGGGTAAGTCGGCACAACTACCACTGCATGTCTGGTTGCCTGATGCGATGGAGGCGCCAACTCCGGTCAGTGCCTATCTGCATGCAGCCTCAATGGTGAAAGTCGGGGTGTACATTTTTGCCCGGGCAATTCTCTCTGCGGGCTCGGTGCCGCATGTCATTGGCTGGATCGGTGCCGTGATGGCCGTTGTGACCATGATTTACGGTTTCCTGATGTACCTGCCGCAAAAAGACATGAAGCGTCTGTTGGCGTATTCAACGATTTCGCAGCTATCACTGATTTTTCTCGCGTTGTCGCTGTCGATTTTCGGTTCGCAATTGGCCTTTAATGGTGCGATTGCGCACATTTTCAACCATGCCTTTGCCAAGAGTCTGTTCTTCCTGGTGGCCGGCGCGCTGAGTTACACCTGTGGCACCCGCATGCTGCCATCGCTGCGTGGCTTGTTGAAAAAGGTGCCTTTGCTTGGTATTGGCTTCTGCGTGGCTGCGCTGGCGATCACCGGTGTGCCTCCTTTTAACGGTTTCTTCAGCAAGTTTGCAATTTTCTCTGCAGGCTTCCAGTTGTCGCGCGAGTATTTGCTCCTGCTGCCCTTGGTGATTCTGGCGCTAATCGAATCAGTGTGCAGCTTTGCCTGGCTTCTGCACTGGTTCGGCAAAACGGTTCCCGGTGAAGCATCGGAGGCTGTTGCTACCGCTTCCCCGGTTCCCATGGCGATTCAAATTGTGCTGGTCGTGCTGATCGTCATGTGTGTATGTTCCAGCTTTATCGCTGCATCCTGGCTTGGTTAAGGGAGTAGAAGTTCATGGACGGAACCCTGATCGTCAACAATCTCGCGGGTCTGCTGATCATCACTTCGCTGATGGTCTGCGGTGCCGGGAAGATCAAATCGGCGGCAAAACTTTACGCAGTGCAATCGTTTGTACTGGTATTGATTTTTCTGGCGCTCGGCATCACGCAGCATGCAGAAGAGTTGTATCTATGGTCGGCGACGGCCTTGGTAACCAAGGTGATTCTGGTGCCGTTGATCATGCTGCGCGCATTTCGTTCACTGCCTGATACGGAAGATCTGGGCAGCATGCTCAGTCCGGCATGGCTGGTCCTGGTTGCCGCCGTGATTGTTGGGCTCTCTTATTATGCTGTCTTGTCGGTTAATCTGGCTGTGGTCGCCAAGTTGAAACCTGCACTGGCTGTTTCGCTCGGGCATTTTTTCCTGGGACTCGTTTGCATTGTCAGCCAACGCAATATTCTCAAGCAGATTTTCGGTTACTGCCTGATGGAAAATGGCGCACATCTGACATTGGCACTGATGGCCAGCAAGGCGCCGGAAATCGTCGAAATCGGTATCGCAACCGATGCAATTTTTGCCGTGATCATCATGGCGCTGCTGTCCCGCAAGATTTTCCGCACACTGCAAACGCTTGACGTAAGAGCACTCACGTCATTGAAGGGCTGAACAAAATGACCCCAATGGATCTGCTTTTCGCACTCCTCTTTGTGCCTTTGGCTGCCTCGCTGTTGGCTTTCGCATCAAGATGGATCTGTCCTGCACCCCGCAAGCTTGCAACAGCATGCCATCTGGTCGGGATTTCGCTCCTGTTGGTGCTTTCGCTTACCGCAGTTGCTCGGGTCTTGTCGAGTGGCCCCATCAGTGCATTTGGTAACTGGGTATACGTCGATAGCCTTGGTGCCGTTTTCCTTGGCATTGTCGGGGTGGTCGGATTTTTGACCGGGCTTTACTCCATCGGCTACATGAAGCATGAGTTGCATGAGGGTGCGATCGACGCGAGTAAGTTGAGCACTTACTATGGGCTGTTCAATCTCTTCTTGTTCACGATGCTGCTGGCAGTGACGGCCAACAACGTGATCATGATGTGGGTGGCTATCGAAGCAACAACGCTGGGTTCTGCATTTCTTGTTGGTTTCTATGGAAAACGTACTTCACTGGAAGCCGCGTGGAAATACATTGTCATTTGCTCGGTTGGCGTGGCGTTTGGTCTGTATGGTGTAGTGCTGATCTATTCAAATGCGGCCAGTCTGTTGACTCATTCCGGTGATGCTATTTTCTGGACTACGTTGTTTGATCAAGCCACGCTGCTGGACCCAGGGCTTTCCAAGATAGCATTTGTCTTTGTGTTGATTGGCTTTGGCACTAAAGCCGGTCTTTTCCCGATGCATGCGTGGCTACCAGATGCACACTCGGAAGCGCCCAGTCCCACGAGCGCGCTGCTTTCTGCGGTACTGCTCAATTGCGCACTGCTGATCATCATCCGGTTTTACATGGTCATCACCAAGACGATCGGTCCGGAATTTCCGCAAATGCTGCTGTTGATTTTCGGTTTCCTGTCGATCCTTATTGCGGCTTTCTTCATTATCGTTCAACGCGATATGAAGCGGCTTTTGGCCTACTCAAGCGTGGAAAACATGGGCTTGATCGCGCTTTCTTTCGGGATCGGTGGCCCCTTGGGCGTGTTTGCTGCACTTCTGCATACGATCAACCACAGTCTGGCCAAAGCGCTACTGTTCTGCGGTTCCGGAAATGTGCTACTGAAATATGGCACGCCGGATATGGATAAGGTCAAGGGCTTGCTCAAGGTGGCGCCATTGACTGCTGTGATGCTGGGCGCCGGCGCCTTGGCGCTTGGCGGTTTGCCACCGTTTAACGTTTTTGTCAGTGAATTTCTGGTGGTGACCGCTGGGATCAAAGCCGGGCATGGCGTACTGATGGTAGTCTGCCTCCTGTTGCTGACCATCGTGTTGGCAGGGCTTGTTCGCATGATTGCCAAAACTGTTTTTGGCTCCAGTCCGGATGGTGTGCATAAAGGCGAACTGGGTGTATTGACGCTTCTGCCCATGGGCATCCTGCTCGCGCTGATGCTTGTTATGGGCATCCGCGCTCCAGGGTCAGTCATTCAGTTGCTGCAGAATGCAACCAGCGTAGTGCAGGGCATGCCTGTCGCAGTGCCGGCTTTGCCCATGCAACCAGCGCCTGTCATTGAAAATGTAATCAGCACTCCTGTCACGGCTTCTGCCGTGGCAGGCAAATAAGTAGCAAGGAGACAGGAAGATATGTCCGTATCAGGTGAAACCAAGGTTGGCCAGAATTACATCACGGCGTTGCGGGAGAAATTCCCGTCAGCCGTTCTTGAGGAATCCTGGCAAACCGCCGATCAGGTGACTGTCACTGTCAAAACCGGTGCCTTGCCCGAAGTCGTGGAGTGGCTGTACTACGACCAGGGAGGTTGGCTTTCGGTATTGTTTGGCAACGATGAACGTTCGCTGAACGATAATTTTGCAGTCTATTACGTGCTGTCGATGGAAGGCATCGTCAAAAGCTGGGTTGTGGTTCGCGCATTGGTTGATCCGAATACACTGGAATTCCCGTCGGTCACGCCACGCGTCCCGGCTGCGGTCTGGGGTGAACGCGAGATCCGTGATATGTACGGCTTGCACCCGGTCGGCCTGCCTGATGAACGTCGCTTGGTCCTCCCTGATGACTGGCCGGAAGGCTTGCATCCGCTGCGCAAGGATACGATGGGGTATAACCAGCGTCCGGCGCCAACGAGCGACACCGAAACCTACAAGTTTGTGGATGAGTCGACTGGCGATAGCCGCGTGATACCGCTTGGCCCCTTGCATATCACTTCCGATGAGCCGGGTCACTTCCGTCTCTTTGTCGATGGTGAGGATATCGTCGATGCCGATTACCGGATGTTCTATGTCCACCGAGGCATGGAAAAAGTGGCTGAAACCCGCATGGGTTACGATGAAGTTACCTTTCTTGCCGACCGCGTGTGCGGCATTTGCGGTTTCACCCATAGCGTAGCCTATGCTTCGTCGATCGAGAATGCGCTGGGTATCCGGGTCCCGGAACGCGCACAAGCCATTCGAAGCATTTTCCTGGAAGTCGAGCGCTTGCACAGCCACTTGCTGAATCTGGGACTCGCCAGCCACTTCGTGGGTTTCGATACCGGTTTCATGCAGTTTTTCCGTGTGCGCGAGAAGGCCATGACACTGGCCGAATTGTTGACGGGCGCGCGCAAAACGTATGGCATGAATCTGATTGGTGGCGTGCGTCGCGATATCCTGAAAGACGAACGTCTCAAAACGTTGAAAGTGGTGGCCGAATTACGCCAGGAAGTCAGCCAACTGGTTGAAATGCTCATTGAAACGCCAAACCTGCACCAGCGTACGCAAGGCATCGGCATTCTGGATCGCAAGGTCGCGCGCGATTTTTCACCGGTCGGACCGCTGGTGCGTGCCAGTGGCTATCAACGCGATATCCGTCGCGACCATCCCTATGCTGGTTATGCCAATTTGCCGTTTAGCGTGCATGCCATGGAAGGATGCGATGTGCTTTCGCGCGTGTTGATCCGAGCCAAGGAATTCTTTGATTCCATCGCAATCATCGAACACGCACTGGCGAATATGCCGGTGGGGCCGATTCTGATTGAGGGATTTGATTACAAACCACATCAATTCGCGCTGGGTTTTGCCGAAGCGCCGCGTGGTGAGGATATTCACTGGAGCATGACCGGGGACAACCAGAAGCTTTATCGCTGGCGTTGCCGTGCCCCGACGTATGCAAACTGGCCTCCGTTGCGCTACATGTTGCGTGGCAATACGGTGTCCGATGCACCGTTGATCGTAGCAAGTATTGACCCGTGCTACTCCTGTACAGATCGCGTAACGTTAGTGGATGTGCGCAAGCAAAAATCGACGACGGTTGCATACAAGGAAATCGAACGGTATGGGCGCGAACGCAAGAACTCGCCGCTTAAATAAAGGTGCTGACAGATGTTCAAGCTGCTCAAGATCATTACAACAGCGGGTGAGGTTACCCACAAGTACCCGTTCGCTCCAATGCCTGTCAGTCCTGGTTTTCGGGGAAAGCCGGAGTTCAAGGCTGAGCAGTGTATTGCCTGCGGCGCCTGCACGATGGCCTGTCCGCCCAATGCCCTGAGCTTGAGTACGGATACGGCATCGGGAACGCGCAAATGGTCGCTGCACCTTGGTCGATGTATTTTTTGTGGCCGTTGCGAAGAGGTCTGTCCGACGCATGCGATTGCGTTGTCTCCCGATTTCGAACTGGCTGTGGCCAATAAAAATGACCTTCGTCAGGAAGCAACGTTCACGCTCGTAAATTGTGCCATCTGCAGCGAACCGTTTGCTCCGGCGAAGGAAGTCGAATATGTGATCGATTTGCTGATGCAGACTGGTGTTTCTGAGGAAGAAGTCACGTCTTTGCGTCCCCACTTCGAAACCTGTCCGGAATGCAAGCGCAAGCAGGCTGTGCAATCGAGCGAAGCGTTAATACTCCACCGGCAAATGAGTAGAGGAAACGTCTGATATGAGCGGAATAACCCAGTTTGCCCCCTGCGATTCCCGTGGGATGCCTCTTCCTATCAGCGAAAGCGAACAGACCGCCAAGCTCAAGCAAACCCTGCTCAAGGATATCCAGCGTTCAGCTTATGTTTACCGGGTCGATTGCGGTGGTTGCAATGGTTGCGAAATCGAAATTTTTGCAGCGATTACCCCGCTTTTCGATGCGGAACGCTTTGGGATCAAGGTCGTGGCTTCGCCACGCCACGCTGATATTTTGTTGTTTACCGGGGCGGTGACGCGTTCAATGCGCATGCCGGCAATCCGTGCCTACCATGCGGCGCCGGATCCCAAAATTGTGGTTTCCTATGGCGCTTGTGGCTGTAGTGGCGGCATTTTTCATGATCTTTACTGCGTATGGGGTGGAACGGATCAAATTGTACCGGTCGATGTCTACATCCCGGGTTGTCCACCGACGCCTGCGGCGACCATCTACGGTTTCGCTGTGGCGCTGGGTCTTCTGGGTCAGAAGCTTAAGGGAACGCATCATGTCGAAGGTGAAGATGAACGCGTACAATTGCGCCACGCAAACGTTCCGCTTGATCTGCGCGTCTTGCTGGAGCGCGAAGCCCGACGTATGGCCGGCTATCGTCATGGTGGCCTGATTGTTGATGAGTTTATGGGGCTGATGGAGCAAGCTACTCCGCAAACTTTCGACAATCAGATCAAACAGTTTTTGGTCGAAAAGGATGATCCACGTCTTTCCGAGATTTTTGCCAATCTTCGCGGAATATGCGCGACAAGCCTGAATGGTGGTCGTGATTCATGAGTGGAAAGGTCATCTTCTACAGTCTTACTCAGAAGTTTCTTGATCGCCAGGAAGATATGCCCGCCGAGGCGAAGCAGGTGGTTTATTACTCGCTCGCCATTGGTCATCACGTTGGTGTCATTGACTGCCTGAAACCAGTACTGGAATGTCCGCTTGAGGATTTTGAGGGCTGGATAGGTAAGTTGGTAGAAGGCGAGGCGCGCAGCAAGCTTGAAGGTATTTTGAAATGGGGGGAGATTAATATCGATTCATCCCATATTCATATGCTTGCCTCTGCGCTTGATTCAATTCGCACGCAACTTTCTTCAGCGGAAACAGCATGGACTGAACAGCTGATACAGGCTTTCAAGGCTATCGAAGTTGAACCCGCAATCTACTTGATCGTGAAACGTTGCTGATGAATGTAATTCTGACTGTGGGTAATAGCATGATGGGCGACGATGGCGCGGGGCCATTGCTTGCTGAGTTGATGACAAAGACTCCTGTCGAAAACTGGATGGTGATCGATGGCGGGTCAATGCCGGAAAATGTCAGTCATGAGGTTGAAACGTTATCGGCGCAACGCGTAGTTGTAGTCGATGCGGCCGACATGGGTTTGACGCCGGGTGAGGTACGCCTGATCGACGATGCCAGCATTGCCGATCTGTTCATCATGACCACGCATAATTTGCCGTTGAGTTTCTTGATAGAACGGCTTAGAGAAATGGTGCCAGAAGTGCTGTTTCTTGGCATTCAACCCGACATCGTGGCTTTCCATTTCCCAATGACAGATTCAGTTCGCCTGGCGGTTGAAACTGTGCATTCAAACCTGTGTGCGGGTGTCGATCCGCGCGAATATGCTTGGCTTTAGCCTGTTCTGCCTGAAGTGGAAGTGGCTTTATTGGCTGGTATTGGGTTGTTAGTCTGGTCTGCGTACGACATCGCTCCGTTGGCATGTTGCCGTAACGATGTTCGGAGCCGTGTTGTCATTCGTGGCATTAAGCCCCGTTGTCAGTGCTTATCCAGTTGGATTGGCTTGGATGGCTTTGCAATACGGTTTCGTTGAAGAATTGGCCCCCCTGTTCGTGCCCCCGCTTGCCAACTATGCGGTTCGGGAATCCCCAATGCTTCTGTCTCTACGGCGATGTCGGATTTGATAGGCGTGTTGTTGGTGACTTGTGTTGCCGGGGTGAGTGCAAGTGCAATCCTTCGAGGTGATAAACAAAATGTCACAACATGCGTGATGTTTGATCCTTGTCTAATGGGATGCCGTAACTTGTGCAATAGTGTGCAGCTACAAAATTCGGGCAAGAATTAAGTAGCTATCACCATCTAAACCCGCCCAGCCCGATGCCAATGGAAGGAGGCAATGAATGAACCGGTTTGTAATCGCCGAGCCTAATAAGTGCATAGGCTGTCGTACCTGCGAGGTCGCGTGTGTCATGGCACACCAATCTGGCGAGGAAGAAATGACACTGCAAAGTTTCCAGCCACGGTTGACGGTGGTGCGAAATGGCAAGGTCACTACCCCAATCCTGTGTAGGCACTGCGATGACGCTCCTTGTGCCAAGGCCTGCCCGGTCAATGCTATCGTGTTTAGTCATGACAGTGTCCAGGTCATGCAGGAGTTGTGTCTGGGTTGCAAGACCTGCGTGGTAGCCTGCCCGTATGGCGCGATGAATATTGTTCAGGTGCCGGCAGAGCCCATGCCCGGAACGTTTGTTTCTCATCGAATGAAATCCGAAGCCCAGAAATGTGATTTATGCATCGGGCGTGCTGAAGGCCCGGCCTGTGTAACCGTTTGCCCGACCAAGGCACTGCATCTTGTGGATCGGAAGGTGATGGCTAGCACGTTGCGTAAGCGGCAAGAACAAGCTGCGCTTGATCTGGCCTCTGGTGCCAAGTTCTGAGTTGAATTCGAGTTTTCCGGAAAGGAAGTAGCGAAATGGAAAAAGTCATCACGGTGTGCCCGTACTGTGCCTCGGGTTGCAAGATCAATTTGCTGGTGAAGAATAACAAGGTAGTTGGCGCTGAAGCCGCCAATGGTGTCACCAATCAGGGCGAGTTGTGCCTGAAGGGTTACTACGGCTGGGATTTCCTGAACGACACCAAGTTGCTGACCCCGCGCCTGAAAAAGCCGATGATCCGCCGCCAGCGTGGCGGTGAATTTGAAGTCGTATCGTGGGATGAAGCAATTGAATTTGCTAGTTCGCGGCTGAAATCTATCAAGGAAAAGCACGGTCCGGATTCGATCATGCTGACGGGTTCATCGCGTGGCACCGGCAATGAATCGAACTATATCGCCCAAAAATTTGCTCGTGCCGTCATCGGCACCAACAATATCGATTGTTGCGCGCGTGTTTGTCATGGTCCTTCAGTGGCCGGTTTGATGACCACGCTTGGCAATGGCGCGATGAGTAACTCGATCTGCGAGATTGAAGATACCAAGTGTATTCTGGTGTTTGGCTACAACGCCGCCGATTCGCACCCGATTGTTGCCCGCCGGCTGATCAAAGCCAAGGAAAAGGGTGCAAAGATCATCGTTTGCGATCCACGCTATATAGAAACTGCTCGCCTGGCTGACCTTTACTTGCCGCTGAAGAATGGCTCGAACATGGCGCTCGTCAACGCGTTTGCCAATGTGCTGATCAATGAAGGCTTGTTCAACCAAGCATTTGTAGCCAATTACGCTGAAGGTTTCGACGAGTACAAAGCGAACGTTGCCAAGTACACGCCGGAATATACCGCCGAAATCACCGGACTCGATCCGGAACTCGTGCGTGAAGCGATGCGCATGTATGCCGCCGCACCGTCTGCAACCATTCTGTGGGGCATGGGTGTAACACAATGGGGGCAGGCTGTTGATGTGGTCAAGGGCCTCTCCAGTTTGGCGACCATTACCGGCAACCTCGGTCGTCCCAACGTCGGCGTTGGCCCGGTGCGTGGTCAGAACAATGTGCAGGGTGCTTGCGATATGGGCGCCTTGCCCAATACCTTGCCTGGTTACTACAAGGTTACCGATGCGGCTGCGCGTGAAAGATTCGCCAAAGCATGGGGTGTGCCAAGTCTGCCGTCGGAAATTGGTCTGGGTATTACCACAGCACCGCACAAGATCGCTGAAGGGAAGGTCAAGGCCTACTACATCTTCGGAGAGGATCCGCTGCAGACCGAACCGGATCTGGGCATGATGCGCAAGGAGTTCGAAAAACTCGAACTCATCATCGTGCAGGATATCTTCATGACCAAGACGGCGATGGTGGCGGATGTCATCTTGCCGGCCACCTCCTGGGGTGAGCATGAAAACGTCTTCACTGCAGCCGATCGCGGCTTCCAGCGCTGCTACAAGGCAATCGACCCGCCGGCAGGTTACGATGTAAAACATGACTGGGAAATCCACAGCCTGATGGCCACCGCCATGGGTTACCCGATGAAATACAACAACGCTCAGGAAATCTGGGACGAGTTACGCGGCTTATGTCATCTCTTTGCCGGTGCGACTTATGAAAAAATGGCCGGACTGGGGTATGTGGCATGGCCTTGCCCGAGCGAAGATCATCCCGGTACGCCATGGTTGTACGAAGGTAACAAGTTCGACACTGACAGCGGTAAGGCCTTGCTGTTTGCTGCCGAATGGCGTGCGCCGCTGGAAAAGATCGATGCAGAGTACCCGCTCGGCCTGTGTACCGTGCGTGAGGTTGGGCATTATTCCTGCCGTTCGATGACCGGAAATTGTACGGCACTGCAAACCTTGGCCGATGAGCCTGGTTTCGTGCAGATACATCCGGATGATGCCAAGAAATTTGGCATCAAGGATCAGTCTCTGGTCTGGGTCTCATCGCGTCGCGGCAAGGTGATCACTCGTGCCAACTTCAATGACCGTGTCAATGCCGGGGCGGTTTACATGACCTACCAATGGTGGATCGGTGCCTGCAACGAACTGACCGTCGATCATTTGGATCCGATCTCCAAGACGCCGGAGTACAAGTTCAGCGCGGTCAAGGTCGAGGCAATTGCCGATCAATCCTGGGCGGAAAGTCATGTCCAGATTGAGTACAGCAAGATGAAGGCCGGCATGCGTAAGGCCGCTCTCGCCTGATGAACGGGCAGCACGCCATGTCAAACATTGCCCCGTCATCTGACGGGGCAATTTTGCGCCTGCAGGACCGTTTTGGCCGGCGCATTGACTACCTGCGCGTTTCCGTCACCGACCGTTGCGATTTACGTTGCAGTTATTGCCGGCCCCGTGATTTCGATGGCTATGCGGAGCCGAGTGAATGGCTTACACAGGCAGAGCTGACGCGCGTAGTCGCCACTTTCGCCCGCATGGGGGTGGCACGCGTTCGTTTGACAGGCGGTGAGCCATTATTGCGCCGTAACCTGGTCGGTATTGTGCGTGACATGGCAGCTTTGCCCGGTGTGAGCGATCTGTCACTTTCTACCAATGCCACGCAACTAGCCAAACATGCCCTTGCACTCAAGGCGGCAGGATTGGCTCGGATCAATGTTAGTCTGGACTCTCTCGATAAAAACTGTGTTGAAAAGGTTTCTGGGCGTGATAGCCTGGATGCCGTTATCACCGGTATTATGGCCGCCAAGGCAGCTGGCATTGCTCCCATCAAACTCAATATGGTCGCGATGCGCGGTGTGAACGAGCATGAAATTGAGCACATGGCGGCATTCTGCCTTGAACACGGTTTTATCCTGCGCTTGATCGAAGCCATGCCTGTTGGCGATGCAGGTCGCAGTACCGAATATTTGTCACTTGATGAAGTGCGCCCAAAATTGGTCGAACACTTCAATCTTGTCCCTTGTTCGATCGAACTGGGTGGCGGGCCGGCGCGCTATTGGCAAACTGTTGATGGCCGTGGCCAGGTTGGTTTCATTACGCCTATTTCGCAACATTTCTGCGCGACATGCAACCGAGTTCGCCTGGCGGTGGATGGTACGTTGTATCTTTGCCTGGGCCAGGAAGAACGGATTGAGTTGCGTCCCTTGCTGCGCGGCGGGGCGACTGATTCAGAGCTTGAAGCTGCCATTCGCACGGCCATTGAGCTCAAACCATGGCATCATGAATTCGTGGAAGCACCAACCAAAATTATCCGTTTCATGTCCCAGACCGGAGGCTGAACCGCCGTGCCTCAAATTCCTTCATCTGCTTGCGAGTTGCCGCAGGATGGCCAGCCCAAGGCATTGAAACAAGTATCTGTGCTGCGTCATCGCCAGAATAGTCATCAGCGTTGCCTGGACGAGGTCGCGGAAGAATATCCAGTCGCTTTGGTTTTTAACGGTATTTCCCATGCTGTAATGATGGCAACTCCCAGTGATCTTGAAGAGTTTGCCATTGGCTTTAGTCTCTCTGAGGGGATTGTCGCGAGTCGGCGGGATATTCATGACTTGGAAGTGCTGTTTCATGCGGGAGGCGCTGAAATTCAGCTCACGATTGCCCAGTCTGCTTTTGTTGGCTTGAAAGAGCATCGCAGAACGCTCACGGGTCGGACCGGCTGCGGTGTCTGTGGCACGGAAAGTTTGCAGTTGTTGGATCTGGTTCCTGAGAAGGTCGATGCCGTGCAATCGGTTGAACCCGATTATCGGCTGGTCCAACGTATCCTCGCTGAGTTGCCTCAGCATCAGCCGCTGATGACGGCTACGGGCTGTGCCCACGCTGCTGCGTGGTGTACCGCTGAAGGGGAAATCGTCCGGGTGTTTGAGGATGTGGGCCGGCATAATGCGATGGATAAGTTGCTCGGCTGGATGGCGCAGCAAGAAATCAATCCTGGGCAGGGGCTGATATTTTTGACCAGCCGCGCAAGTTATGAGTTGGTTCGCAAAGCTGCGCGTCTGAATATTGCTGTTATTGCCACCATCTCGGCACCCACCTCGCTAGCCATTCGTATTGCTCAGGAGGCTGGAATACGGCTACTGAGTTTCTGTCGTCCGAACGGATTTGTAGAATATCCGGACTGATATTACCTTCATGCCTGAAAATACTAAGCAAGCGCTTGGGAGGCACCATGCATGAGCTGACGCTGGCTGAACATGCGCTGCGTATCGTCGAAAAAACCGCAAAGAAAGCGGAAGCTGTCCGCGTTACCCGAATCAAACTCGCGATCGGCGTACTGGCCCATGTGGATCCGGAAACCTTGCAGTATTGCTGTGAGATGGTAAGTAGGGGCACACTAGCTGAAGGTGCTCGCATCGAGATCGTCCGTTCGCCAGGATTGGCCCACTGCGACGATTGCATGCAAGAAGTGGAATTGAAACAGGTGGGGGAGCCTTGTCCACGCTGTGGCAGTTACCGGCTTGATATTACCGATGGCGACCAAATGCTCGTGCTTGATATCGGGATAGCATAAAAAGGATATTCACATGTGCACCACGTGCGGTTGTGGTGGCGGCGAAGCTACCATTGAAGGGCGAGCTTTGCTGATGCCTCGTAACAAGAAGCGTATTTCTAGTGTGGCTCAGTCCGGTTATCGCTTGCCAGGGCGCGATCATGGATCGCTCGGTGCGGTGCATGCGCCAGACATGACGGCGGAACGTGTCCTGCGTATCGAAGAAGACATCCTGGCCGATAATGCGGCACAAGCTGCAGAAAATCGGAGCAGGATGGTGGCGCGCGGTCTTTTTGCGCTCAACTTCGTGTCTAGTCCTGGCTCTGGCAAGACAACGCTCTTGGTAGATACGGTCAGCCGCTGGGCTGGCCGAACGCAGTTAGCCGTCGTCGAAGGCGACCAGCAAACGGCTAACGATGCCGAGCGTATTCGTGCCGCGGGTGCGCCAGCCGTACAAATCAATACCGGTAAGGGTTGCCATCTCGACGCACGCATGGTCGGTCAGGCATTGGATCAACTGGCCTCCGAACAGCATCTGCCTCAAAACGGACTATTGTTGATCGAAAATGTCGGTAATCTTGTCTGTCCGGCGGCCTTTGATCTGGGCGAGGCGCATAAGGTGGTGATTCTCTCGGTGACGGAGGGCGAGGATAAACCCCTCAAATATCCGGACATGTTTCGGGCGGCTGACTTGCTACTGGTCAGCAAGATGGATCTGTTGCCCTACCTGGAATTCAATGTGGATACCGCAATCCGTTACGCCCGCCAAATTCGGCCCGATCTGCCAGTGATCTGCGTTTCCTCGAAGACTGGCGAAGGGTGTGATGCATGGCTTGCCTGGTTGGAGGCCGGTTGCGCCGCAGTACAGGGTCGGGCGGGATGATCCGTCAGCGTTTGACGGTTCGCGGCATTGTGCAAGGGGTCGGTTTCCGGCCCTTTGTTTATCGGCTGGCGCTTGAGCTGGAACTGGCAGGCTGGGTGCGTAATAACACGGATGGTGTCACGCTGGAAGTGCAAGGCAGGGATTCTCGCTTGGCAGAATTTCTGCGTCGGTTGCAGATGGAGGCTCCACGACTCGCCCGGATTGAGTCTGTAAATAGTCAAACGATACCCGTCGATCTCCATTCCAAGGATTTCACCATCATCGCAAGTAGCGCGACTGGTGGACCAATGACGGCAACGATTGGCCCGGACACGGCTGTTTGCAATGCATGTCTTTCCGAGTTGTTTGATCCCGCTGATCGCCGCTACCGTTATGCTTTTATCAATTGCACCGATTGCGGCCCGCGTTACACGATCACCCATCGCTTGCCATATGACCGCGCTCAAACCAGCATGGCTGGATTTGCCCAGTGCCCGGACTGTCTTGTCGAATACACAGATCCGACCCGGCGCCGTTTCCACGCGGAGCCTAATGCATGTCAATCGTGCGGCCCGCACCTGACACTCATTGATGCCGCAGGCCAGTCCGTCAATGGCGATCCGATCGCAGAAACCTTGGCACGACTTCGGCGCGGTGAGATTGTTGCAATCAAGGGCTTGGGCGGATTCCATCTGGTTTGCGATGCACGCAATACCCCAGCAGTCAGTGCGCTGCGTGAGCGCAAGCATCGTGAAGAAAAACCGCTGGCAGTGATGTTGGCAAACGTGGCCTCTTGCGCGGAGTGGGTTGAGACTGGCGTGGAGGAAGCGTCGGAATTGACCAGTGGTGCCCGTCCCATTGTGCTGCTACGCAAAAAGAACTGTGTTGATGAGCTGCTCGTGGGGGTGGCTCCTAGCCTTGCTTGGCTCGGCGTGATGCTGCCCTATACGCCATTGCACTATTTGCTATTTCACGAGGCAGCAGGGCGTCCGGCGGGATTGGGCTGGCTGGATAAGCCGCACCCCTTGGTGCTGGTGATGACCAGTGCCAATCCGCACGGCGAGCCGTTGGTGATCACGAATGCCGAGGCGCTGGCTAGCCTTCAGGGTATTGCTGATGCGTTCTTGATCCATGATCGCGATATCGTAATCCGCTGTGACGACAGTGTGATGCGCTTGCTCTCTGGGGGTGACGAACCCCAATTTATCCGTCGTGCGCGAGGTTATACCCCTTGCGCCATTTCTTTCTCTCGTTCCGGTCCCGATGTGCTTGCGCTCGGTGGCTTTTACAAAAATACGCTTTGCTTCACGAGCGGCGACCAAGCTTTTCTGTCTCAACACATCGGCGATCTGGACCGTGTTGCTAATTGCCAAGCGCTGGAAACGATGGTTGGGCATTTGCAAAACTTACTCAATGTCCGACCGCAAAAAGTTGCGCACGACTTGCATCCGGATTTCTTTAGTAGCCAATTGGCGCTGCGATTGGCTGATCATTGGCAGGTCCCAGCGATTGCGGTGCAGCATCATCACGCGCATATTGCTGCTGTACTGGCAGAGCACAGGCTCGAAGAGCCGGTGCTTGGATTGGCGTTGGATGGTGTTGGCTTGGGGAGTGACGGTTCGGCTTGGGGGGGGGAGTTGTTGCTGGTCGATGGAGGCCAGTTCGAGCGTCTCGGGCATTTGCGCTCGATCGGCCTGCCTGGAGGAGATCGTGCAGCGCGTGAGCCTTGGCGCATGGGCGCTGCTGCCCTTGCATTGCTTGGACGGCAAGACGAAATAGCCCAGTATTTCAGGGAGGAGTCCGGTGCGTCGGTTGTGGCCCAGATGATTGAGCGCGGTATGCAACAAACGACGAGCATGGGTCGTTGGTTCGATGCGGCCGCCGGCTTGCTTGGCATTCAGCCGCGCATGCATTTTGAAGGGCAAGCAGCGATGCTGCTTGAAGGGCTCGCAGAGTGCTATGGCTCTGTTGAGCTGCCTGGTGTTCTGCATGCCGTGGCGTTCGACGCAGGTAGTTTGGTTCTCGATCTCACTGCATTGCTTCAGGAGATGCTTACGCCGTCAAGCATTGGTTATCGAGCGGCAGTTTTTCATCGTGCGCTGGTCATGGCGCTGGCGGACTGGGTGGGAGCCGCGATGGATTCGACAGGCATTCAAAAGGTGGCCTGTGGGGGCGGTTGTTTCTTAAATGCAATTCTGGCCCAAGGTGTGCGTCGGGAGCTGGAAAAGCGTGGGGCAACTTTGTTCGAAGCCCGGTTGGCGCCGCCTGGTGATGGTGGCTTGGCCCTTGGGCAGGCTTGGGTGGCGCAGCGCGCTGTCTTGTGAGCTGCAAGCCTGCTTGTGGTGCAAGAGTCTTATTCGGCTTCGATGATCTCAAAGTCATGCGTGATATCAGCTGTTTTCCCGAGCATGATCGATGCGGAACAATATTTTTCCGCCGAGAGTTTGATAGCGCGGCCAACTTGTTCGTTCTTGAGGTTTTTGCCTGTAACCACAAAGTGCAAATGAATGCGGGTAAAAACTTTTGGGTCTTCACTTGCCCGCTCTGCATCAATCTCCAGCGTGCAGTCGCGGATATCCTGGCGGCTTTTTTTCAGAATGTGGACGACATCGTAGGCGGAGCATCCAGCTGTACCCATCAGCAACATTTCCATTGGGCGCGGACCAAGATTGCGTCCGCCGCTTTCAGCAGGACCATCCATCGTGATGGTATGCCCGGATTCTGAGGTGGCCTGGAAGCTGGCATCGCCAGCCCATTTCAAGTTTGCTTTCATATGTGATCTCCTGATTTTTAGGTGGGTACTTACTAGGGGGATTGTAGTGTTTTCATGGCAAGATAGGGAAACGGGGTTGACAAGTGTTCTTCACACAATGGCGAATCACCTTGAATGTTTTTATGTTGTGGTGCACAATGAAAAAAGCATCAGAACTGCAAAGTTTTGGTGTTGTCTCCTCCGTCCTCCTTCTTGTGGGTGGAATTAACGCAACCTCAGTTGGGTTGCGTTTTTTTATTGCGCAAATAAACGTTATGCCCAAGATTTGGTTTGACATTCTCTTGATCATTCCGCTAAAATGCCCGACTTTCTTAAAATCAGAATCTTGGAAGAGCAGTCATGAAAACCTTTTCTGCCAAGCCGCACGAAGTAAAGCGCGAGTGGTTCGTCATTGACGCCACTGACAAGGTACTCGGCCGTGTTGCTGCCGAACTTGCCCGTCGCCTGCGCGGCAAGCACAAAGCCGAATTCACTCCGCACGTGGATTGTGGTGATTACATCGTCGTGGTAAACGCAGATAAGCTGCGCGTGACCGGTGATAAAGCGAACTCGAAGATCTACTATCGTCACACTACCTACCCGGGTGGTATTTACGAGCGTACCTTCAAAGAAATGCAAGCCAAGTTCCCGGGTCGTGTACTCGAGAAGGCCGTCAAGGGCATGTTGCCCAAGGGTCCTCTTGGTTATGCAATGATCAAGAAGATGAAGGTTTATGCCGGTGCAGAACATCCGCACGCTGCGCAGCAACCGAAAGTTCTGGAACTCTGAGGCGGCGCCTCGCTAATCTAGGAATTGCAATATGGTAGGCAAGTACTATTACGGCACAGGCCGTCGCAAAAGCGCCGTAGCTCGCGTGTTCCTCGCCAAAGGCGCCGGTAACATCGTGGTCAATGGCAAACCGCTGGATCAGTATTTCTCCCGCGAAACCGGTCGTATGGTTGTTCGTCAACCGCTGGTGCTCACCCAAAGCCTTGAATCCTTCGACATTATGGTCAATGTGGTCGGTGGTGGCGAAACTGGCCAAGCCGGTGCGGTCCGTCACGGTATCACCCGTGCGCTGATCGACTTCGATGCTGCACTCAAGGGTACGCTCAAGGCTGCTGGCCTGGTAACTCGTGATGCACGTGAAGTTGAACGTAAGAAAGTCGGTCTGCATAAAGCACGCCGCCGCAAACAGTTCTCCAAGCGTTAATTTCTACGCTTGTTGTGCTACGAAAAGCCGCCCTTGGGCGGCTTTTGTGTTTTTAGCGCGGGTATTTTTTGCGGTAATATCAAGCTGTGATTGATTGAAGGAATGAACAGTATGATCAAGGTGGGTATTGTTGGCGGTACGGGATACACCGGCGTTGAATTGTTGAGGCTATTGGCACGGCATGCGGACGTCAAATTGCATGCGGTAACTTCGCGCAAAGAATCGGGAATGAAAGTGGCTGAAATGTTTCCGAGTTTGCGCGGTCGGGTCGGCATCGCGTTTTCAACCCCGGAAGAATCCGATCTGAGCCAGTGTGATGTGGTCTTCTTTGCAACACCCAACGGTATCGCCATGCAGCAGGCGCGTGAGTTGCTCGCTGCCGGAGTCAAGGTCATTGATCTTGCTGCCGATTTTCGTATCAAAGATGTTGCCGAGTGGGAAAAATGGTATGGGATGACCCATGCCTCGCCCGAGTTGATTGCAAAGGCGGTGTATGGCCTGCCGGAAGCAAATCGAGAACAGATTCGCGCGGCCCAGCTGATTGCCAATCCCGGGTGTTATCCGACAGCCGTGCAATTGGGCTATCTTCCGTTGATTGAAGCTGGCGTGGTGGATGCTGGGCATTTGATCGCTGATTGTAAATCAGGCGTATCCGGTGCCGGGCGCAAGGCTGAGGTGTCTTCCTTGTTTGCCGAGGCTGGGGATAATTTCAAGGCTTATGGTGTAAATGGACATCGTCATTTGCCGGAAATCGGTCAAGGATTGGCTCTGGCGGCAGGCAAGCCAGTTGGACTGACTTTTGTGCCGCACCTTACTCCTTTGATTCGCGGTATTCATGCCACGCTGTATGCGACGCTGACAAAAGACGTCGATGTGCAGGCATTGTTCGAGCAGCGCTATGTCAATGAGCCTTTTGTGGATGTCATGCCGGCCGGTTCGCATCCTGAAACCCGGTCGGTCCGCGGTGCCAATGTTTGCCGAATTGCAGTGCATCGCCCGCAAGGTGGCAATACCGTGGTGGTTCTTTCGGTTATTGACAATCTGGTCAAGGGCGCGGCAGGCCAGGCCGTGCAGAATATGAATCTGTTGTTTGGCCTGCCAGAGGATCAGGGGTTGGATATTGTGCCCTTGTTGCCCTGATTATCCATGCCAATCAAGCGTTTTTACAGATTACAACGGGCCCGTCTGGCTGCTGCACCTATCCGACTGCAGCCGGCGCCAAGTCGACGATTGCGCGTATTAAGGATTTTTCTGCAGCTGTTGTCGGTGAGTGCATTGGTTATATTGGGTGGCTGGATTGGCTGGCATGAATCAGCGCTTGTGCATCGAGCCGATTTCTCAGAGTTGTCAGCACGTGTTGCGCTGCTGGACCATACGCTGGCCTCTGAAGTGGCCACGCGGCGAGAGATTGAGCAGCAATTGATCATGGAACGAGCCACGCGTGAAACCTTGTTCAAGGAACTGGCTCAGGCACAAACCGATGCAGCTTCCCGGCAAGAAGCATTGGTTTTTTTGGAGTCGTTGCTGACGAGTAATGATCGAAGTCGCGCTGTACGTTTGGTCGCCTGTGAGATGCAGTTACTCGAAGCGCATCAATATCGTTATCGTGCGTTATTGGCGCAAGGCTTCAATAGTTCTATGGAATTCAACGGTCGTTTGGTGGTCAGTGTTGATTATCTGCGTCGTGGGCAGCGAAACAGTTTGGTGCTTGGTGGTGATAAGCCGCTTCCCGTTCGTGTCCGGCATTATGAGCGTGTGGAGGGTGAACTGACTCTGCCTGCGGAAGCAGTACCTCAGGCGCTGGATGTTCGTATACTTTCGCTTGATGGTCATCAGGTAATTGCGCAGTGTCACAAAAAAATAGGGAGTGTGTAGTGTTTAATAAGCTGAAACAACATAAAAGTAACCGGATCGATAGCTTGATTGGACAGGGTAGCACCGTAGGTGGTGATGTTTGTTTCAGTGGTGGGTTGCGCATTGACGGTGTTGTGGTGGGAAATGTGTCCGGCCAGGGGGATAAAGGAAGTACGCTGGTCGTGAGTGAAAAAGCACGTATTGAAGGTGGAGTGGTTTGTACCCATCTGATCCTTAATGGTGAAATTGCCGGTCCAATTGAGGTAAGTCAGTACGTTGAGCTTCAACCCAAGGCACGGGTGCGTGGTGATTTGTGCTACAAAACACTTGAAGTGCATCCGGGTGCGGTGGTTGAAGGGAGGCTGAGGTATTATGCGGAAGGAAGCTCTTCTGGCGAGATTGCCCCTGCGGCAGATTGACCCCGGTACAAGGCCAGAGGATAATCCCAGTTAATTAGTCAACTATTTGGAGCGAGCCATGAATACGGCGACCGATATGCCCAGCCCATTTTTATTTACCGATGCGGCTGCAGCCAAAGTACAAGATTTGATTCAGGAAGAGGGCAATCCGGCGCTCAAGTTGCGGGTGTTCGTGACTGGTGGTGGCTGCTCTGGCTTTCAGTATGGATTTACTTTTGATGAGATTGCCAATGATGACGATACGCTGGTGGAAAAGAACGGCGTAACGCTTCTGGTCGATCCCATGAGCTATCAATATCTGGCGGGCGCTGAAATTGATTATGTGGAGAGCCTGGAAGGTTCGCAGTTTACCATCAAGAATCCTAACGCCGTTTCGACCTGTGGTTGCGGTTCTTCATTCTCGGTTTAAGTTGTTCGATTTGCTGCGAAAAAGGAAGCCATGTGCTTCCTTTTTTACGTTATGGAGTATCCATGTCAGTCGTTCTATTGTTATACGCAAGTCGTGAAGGGCAGACCCGGCGAATCTGCGAATGCATGGCCGAGGTTGTTCGGAGTCAGGGCTTGGATGCACAAGTCCGGTCATTGTCCGATCCGGATATTGCTTATGCGCTGGCACAGTGCGAACGCCTGATTGTGGGGGCGTCTATCCATTATGGGCGCTTGCCCCCGACGTTATACCGATTTATCGCAGAAAATCATGAGCGGATAGAAGCTCTATCAGGGGCGTTTTTCTGTGTCAATTTGACAGCGCGTAAACCAGGCAAGGATACGCCAGAAGGTTCTGCTTACGTGCGCACGTTCCTGCGGAAATCACCTTGGAAGCCTGCACGTATGGCCGTGTTTGCCGGTGCTTTATATTACACGCGGTACGTCTGGTATGACCGAATGATGATCCGCTTGATCATGTGGATCACGGGCGGCCCGACGGATGTTCATCAGGATGTTGAATTTACTGATTGGGAACGGGTTCGCAAGGTTGCATTGGCATGGGTTAAGGTCTAGGAGGCATCAATGTTTGAATCAGCAGAGTTGGGTCACAAGATAGATAAAGACACGTACAAAGCAGAAGAGGCACAGCTTCGCCAGGCTTTGCTTGAGGCCCAATATGAACTGGGGCAGCGGGCGGATTTCCCTGTGTTGATCCTTTTTGCCGGCGTTCCGGCGGCGGGAAAGGGGGAAATGGTCAATCTATTGATGGAATGGCTGGATCCGCGCCATGTCACCACCCATGCGTTTGGCAAACATAGTGATGAAGAACGCACTCGTCCGCCCATGTGGCGCTATTGGCGCATTTTACCGCCCAAGGGCAAGATGGCCATGCTGTTCGGTGGTTGGTATGCCGGAGCCATGTTTGAGACCTTGAGCGGTGGGCGGGAAGCGGTATTTCAGCGGGAAATAGAACGCATCGCACATTTTGAAAAAATGTTGGCCGATGAAGGCGTGCTGGTGCTTAAATTCTGGCTGCATCTGTCAGAAGATGCACTCAATAAACGATTGAAAAAATTGTTGGGTGACAAGTTGACTTCATGGCGGGTGACGGATGAAGACCGTGGATTCGCGCGACACTATGGCGACATCATTGCGCGTAGCCGTGCGATGTTGATGCGTACCAGCTCTGCTGATGCGCCTTGGCGTGTGGTGGAAGGCGCCGATGCTAATTATCGTGCCTTGGAAGTGGGTAAGCAGCTTCTGAGTGCCATGCGTCATCACTTGGGGCGCAATTCTGTTCGGCAGAGCCGCGTGGAGGCTGCGCAAATTGTGCCTTCGGTTGACGGACTGCGCCTGCTTGATACCCTTCAGCTAGATCATGCCAATGATCGTAAGGATTACAAAAATCAGTTGGAAGTGCTGCAGGGGCGACTAAATCTACTGACGCGCCATCCGCAATTCCAAAATCTTTCCGTTGTGATGGTGTTTGAAGGAATGGATGCTGCTGGCAAAGGCGGTGCTATCCGACGAATCACTGCGGCCCTGGATGCGCGGCAATATCACATTGTTCCTATTGCTGCGCCGACAGACGAGGAGCGTGCCCAGCCCTATTTGTGGCGTTTCTGGCGGCAGTTGCCTTCCCACGGGCGCTTCACTATTTTTGATCGCTCCTGGTATGGCCGTGTGCTTGTTGAACGTGTTGAAGGCTTTGCACCTGTTGCGGATTGGATGCGTGCCTATGGTGAAATCAACGAGTTCGAGTCCCAACTCGATGATGCCAATACGCTGGTTGTCAAATATTGGCTGGCGATCAGCAAGGAAGAACAGCTGGCACGGTTTCAGGAGCGTGAACAAACACAATGGAAGCGCTTCAAGATCACGGATGAAGATTGGCGCAATCGTGAGAAATGGGACGATTATGTCACAGCCGCGAGCGATATGATCGATCGCACCAGTACGCCAAGTGCGCCGTGGCACCTGATTGCGGCCAACAACAAAACTTATGCGCGCATTCGGGTGCTGGAAATCTTGTGCGAGACCATTGAATGCCGTCTGGACAAAAAAGAAAAGAAGTCACAAGCCTGATGGGGCTTTGTGATGACGGGTGGCTCAAGTAACATGCGGTTCCGAGGAGTGAGTCTAAAAATATGGCAGATTGGAGCATCTGGAAAGCACTGGAGGAGTGGCGTAATCGCCGGCACGAACTCGACCCGCTTTTTGCTAAGGCTGGAATTGCTCCGGAAGTAGAATCTGCAGTCAATATGGTGTGTGTCAATTTGCGTCGGCAGCCGCCGACGCCCCCGTTGGTGACTGGTGACAAGACGCGGGATACCGAGGAGTTTGGCCGTTACCACGACGGCTACTTCCGCCACTTCGACGATAGTTTCCAGCGAGCTGAAACGCTGTTGTATTTGCCTTGGGTGCCGGAAATGGCGCCGTTTGCTGAGTCGGTGCGTGCAGAAATTGGGCGTTTGCGTGTGGCGCTTCGGGAGCGCCCAGGGCGCAACCCCGGCTGCGACAATCTTGAAAAAATGCTACGCCAATATGTTTCGTTGAATTTGACGGAATTGCCGCAGTTGGCCGATATCCTGACTCAGCGCCGCCGGCAGTTGGCCGAAATCGCGGGCTACCCTTTGCTGGCGCAGCAGTCCCTGGGTGATCCTGCTCATGATGGTGTTCCCCCGCTGGCGAGTGATGCGTTCCGGCAAGAATTGTTCAGCAAAATGCGCATGTATCGAGAGACGCCATGGCTGCACAATCGTGTGCTGACCAATGCCTATGTTTTGATGGCACTGGATTCCGCCTATGCCAGCAAAAAGCGCAACGCGCTTGATGATTCGCGCTTGGTTCAAATGTTGAAACATCGCTGGCCTACGTTATCTGTCGTGTTGCCGGATTTTGAGCATGCAGATCAGATTTGGTATTTGACGTTGGCGTTGCTCGCCATTGTGACGGCTTTTATGGAATTATGGTGGGTAGTGGTGCCGTTGATTGTTTGGCTCAATTTTTCCATTGGTGCCCGGCGGCGGGAGAGAAAAGAAATCGAAATGCTGAGAGAGCAGCTGGTCAGTCGAATGCAGGCGATGAAACGTATGCGTGACCGTTTTGCTGTGGGTCAATTTGCGTTGGAAAAATTGACGTTTCAGTTGCAGCAGCTAGATGAAAATAACGAATATTTTGAGGATATTCTCTATCAGTTGGCAGTCCTGCATCAACATGAGGCATAAGTGGGGGATGCTCGTTGAAGAGGCCACTATCAAAATACAAAAACGCCCGAATGTGCATTCGGGCGTTTTTGTATTTGGCCGGTCTGTGTGGAGTGGCGTTCAGCCTTCCATGGTCCCCGCACCGATGTTGAAGCCGCCATCGACATACATGATTTCACCGGTAATGCCGGAAGCTAGCGGCGATAACAGGAAGGCAGCAGCATTGCCGACTTCTTCGATGGTGACGTTACGGCGCAGTGGTGTCCCGGCAGCTGCGGCCGCCAGGAGCTTGTTGAAATTGCCGATGCCGGAAGCTGCCAGGGTTTTAATTGGGCCTGCAGAAATGCCGTTGACCCGCATGCCTTGCGCGCCCAGTGCGGCGGACATGTAACGAACATTGGCTTCCAGGCTGGCTTTGGCCAAGCCCATCACGTTGTAGTTAGGCACGGCACGTTCGGCACCGAGATAGGTCAGCGTCACGAGCGAAGCGCCTTCGTTCAGCATTGGGCGAGCGGCTTTGGCCAGTGCCGCAAAGCTGTAGGAGCTGATGTCATGGGCGATCTTGAAGGCATCGCGACTCACGGCATCCAGATAATCTCCCTTGAGCGCATCGCGCGGGGCAAAGCCGATCGAGTGAACCAATCCATCCAGTTTATCCCAGTGTTTGCCAAGCTCGACAAATACGGCGGAAATTTGCTCGTCACTGGCCACATCACAGGGCAAAACGATGTCGGAATCGAATTCTTTGGCCAAATCGGCAACGCGTTGGCGCAGATCTTCATTCACATAGGTAAAGGCCAGTTCAGCGCCTTCGCGCTTGGCCGCCAGTGCGATGCCGTAGGCGATCGAACGGTTGGAAAGCAAACCTGTGATCAGGATCTTCTTGTTGGCGAGAAAGCCCATGAGTACACCCTTACTATTTGAACAGGCGGATTATAGACGAAACCGATGCTTTCGGGCTGTGCGCGTTGTTTATTCGACCGGGTAGGGCAAAGGCAGGATGCCAAGTTCCGGGCCTTGCGGGTTTTCCAGATGCAAACCATGTTCAAGGCTGCTCATTTGGGCCACTACCAGCGCTTCCCAGCGTCCTGGCTCTGTTTGATTGGCTTGCAGGACTTTGCCAGAGGGTTGACCATTCATTTCCGGGCTGAATATGTCCTGTCCTGCCTGGATGGCGGTGCAGGTGCTGCCGACGCGGTACATGCGCCGTTTGACCTTGCCGAGGTAGCGGGTGCGCGCAACGATTTCCTGTCCTGGGTAGCAGCCTTTGGTAAAACTCACGCCGCCGATAAGGTCAAGATTGGTCATTTGCAGGACGAATTCTTCCTGGGTGGCGGTGCTGATCCAAGGAATGCCAGCGCGAGTGTCGGTAAGTTGCCATAGATTCTGGCTACCTGGCACGCAACCGGAATCCAGTAGTTTTTGCCACAGTGCGGGCGCGTTGTCTGGTGTCGTTACAAATAGGAAGCGCGCAGCGGGCAGGGCGATCAAGCTGAAGTCTGAGGCGTGGTGAATGGTCAGCTGTGGCAGTTGGTCGATGCCGGCCAGGGCAAGCGCTTGTGACGCCGCATCGGGGCCGGCGATGCCGATCAGGGCTCGTTCGGCACTGGCATTGCTGCAGCGGGTCTTGCTGCGTAGGATGTACATGGACAAGCGTTTTTGCAGGGCAGGAACCAGTTCGTCGGCAAGTTGCAACCAATAGTCGCCCCCTTGGCGGAATACCAGGAACGAAGCCAGCATCCGTCCTTTTGGGGTGGAGTAGCTGGAGTACTGAGCGGAAGATTCATCTAGCGCTTTGATGTCGCTGGAGAGTTGACCATGCAAGAAGGCCTGGGTGTCTTCTCCGGTGAAGTGCAGCAGTCCTGCAGGACTTGCCGGGCAGATCATTGCCGAAGTTTCCAATGATGCCAGTGCGACCTGATCATCGGCGGGGGCAAGTTGGGTGAACCAGTTCATGTGCGAGCTCCAGATTTATATTTATCTGCAAAGTATAACGCCCCGGCAAGCGGGGCGTCGTAGGGATGACGAGTATTTACGGCGCCGTGGGTACTGAATCCTCGCCTAAGGTCGGGCGCCAAGCGCTGCCGGTGCGTAATTCCGGCGCGGCAAGTGTCCCCGAAAGGCTGGCTTGGTTGGACACCGCGATGCTACCTGCGCTGAGCGTGGCAGCTGCTCCGCCGGAAAGTTTCCCTTCTCGAACCAATAATTCGCCGTTGGCTAGGAATTTTCCGGCCTCAATATGGACGCCGCGAAGGCTAACGGTCTTGCCTTGTATGCCGAGGGTGCCGCGAAGCAGGTTGAAGCTGGTTTGCCCGCCATGTTGCACGATCTCTGATGAATTGGATTTCAGGGGGGTGATCAGATCGAGGTTGTGTATCAATCCATCCATAATGGTGAAGTGACCCAGCAGTTGGGGTGTGTCGAATAGCTGGATGTAGTTGCTGGCATTAAAACGGAATGATCCGTCACCATGCAAAAGACCCGTTGCGCGCGTGACCGGGCTAAAAACGGCAATCAGGGGTTCGGCCCGGATGTTTTTAGCCTGGATTTGACCACTCAACTGCCATGCGCCTTTCCAGAGTAATTGACCATGGCCGGTAACGAGACCGTTGTAAAGTCCGGCCTGGATATCGGTAATTTGCAGGGCCTCGCTATTGGCCAGTCCAACCATGTTGATGTACTCAAAGTTGACCGGGTAAGCGAAGGGGAGCTGCCAATTTTGGGCGGAAAAACTCACCTTGAAATTGCCTGCGGATACCGGCTGGATTTGCAATTGCACTTTGCCATCCGGAGAGTTCAGGTTGAGCGCTTCGATCTGGCCGTTTGCTTTGAAGTTGAGTTCTGAGGAATAGGGGCCGAGCGTACTTTGTTCCAGCTTGATGGATGCCTGGTCCAGTACGAGCTTGTCGATGTGCGGGCCAGCGGTCTCCTGTGGCAAACGATCAGGCAAAGACAGGGCAAAGTTGCGTGAGAAGACAGGTTCAATGAGGGTTACGCCGTGCAGGGCGCGTCCAAAGCTGAGCAGGTTGCGCGGGGTGACCGGAATCTTGATCTGCCTGATACTGGCCTCGTCGGCGGAGTCAATGGTGACTTGGTCGAGCTGGAAGGCGGGGGTTGGCAAATAGCTGAAGTGTATTTCACCAATGTTGAATTTACCGTGCAGTGTCTGGTTCAGTCGGGCTTCCAGCTTGTTCTTGACCAGATTGTAGGGAAAGACCAGTGGCAGCACCGCTACCGCGCTGATTAGAATGATAAAAAAAATTGTTCGAGCGGAGATGTTTTTCATCTTGGAGTAAATATCCTTAAGTGGCGCTTGACAAGGTTTTCTGTGGATACTATAATGCGCTCCTCATCAATTCCCTGATAGCTCAGTTGGTAGAGCGACGGACTGTTAATCCGCAGGTCCCTGGTTCGAGTCCAGGTCGGGGAGCCAGTAATACCAAGGGGTTGGCCTAAAAGCCAGCCCCTTTTGCTTTTGTGATTTATCTCAATCAAAGTCATTTTCAAGGTCACCTGTATCGGTACAAAATCAGGGCATAGCCAAGAGTTTTGGCCGTGCCCTTCTGGATTAATCCGCCAGCCTTTTCAGCAGTTTCCCATGTATTCCCCCGAAGCCACCATTAGACATCACGACGATGTGGTCTCCAGGGATTGCTGTCGAAGCAATCGCATTAATTAATTGATCCATTTCGGTGAAAGTATTGGCTGTTGCGCCTAGTGGGGCCAGAACTTCTGCTGGGTCCCAGTCTAAGCCACCACCATAGCAGAATACATAATTTGCTTCGCTTAGGCTAACCGGGAGTTGCGCTTTCATGGTACCCAGTTTCATGGTGTTTGAACGCGGTTCCAACACGGCCAGGATGCGCGCTGAGCCAACCTTGTGGCGCAAGCCTGCCAGGGTTGTGGCAATGGCTGTGGGGTGGTGGGCAAAATCGTCATAAACGGTGATGTCGCGTACGCAGCCTTTGATCTCCATGCGACGTTTAACGTTGTGGAATTCGGCTAGTGCGGCAATGCCAACCTCAAGCGGTACGCCAACGTGGCGGGCAGCGGCGAGTGCGGCCAGCGCGTTCATCCGGTTGTGTTCCCCAAGAAGAGCCCAGTGCACATGGCCTTGCTTTGCGCCGTGCCAGCGGACCTCAAAACCATTGGCTTCCGCTTGACCCATTGACCAGCCATTGTCTGTGCCGAAGTATTCGGCTTCGCTCCAGCAACCGCGCCCCAGTACCCGGTGCAAGCTTTCTTCACGACTGTTGACAATCAGTCGGCCGTTGCCGGGAACGGTACGTACCAAGTGGTGGAATTGGGTCTCGATGGCAGCCAAGTCAGGGAAGATATCGGCGTGATCATATTCCAGATTATTGAGGATGGCAGTGCGCGGACGGTAGTGAACGAATTTCGAGCGTTTGTCGAAAAATGCGGTGTCGTATTCATCAGCCTCAATTACAAAAAAAGGCGATTGACCGCCTTGCTCCTGGCGAGGCTTACCCGGCAGTCTGGCGGAAATATTAAAGTTTTCCGGAATGCCGCCGACTAAAAAGCCAGGGGCGAGTCCGGCGTAGTCGAGGATCCAGGCCAGCATGGCAGAGGTGGTGGTCTTCCCGTGGGTGCCTGCAACGGCTAAAACCCATTTTCCGGCCAGGATGTGTTCGCCAAGCCATTGCGGACCCGAGGTGTAAGGCAAGCCGCGATTGAGTATTTCCTCCATTAACGGATTGCCGCGTCGCACGACGTTGCCAACCACGAATAAGTCAGGCTGCAATGCAAGTTGCTCGGTACTCCAGCCCTCGATCAATTCAATGCCGAGCGCTTGGAGCTGGTCGGACATCGGCGGATAAACGTTGGCGTCGCAGCCGGTGACTCGGTGACCTGCAGCGCGGGCGAGTGCCGCAATGCCCCCCATAAAAGTGCCGCAGATACCGAGGATGTGGATGTGCATAAATAGGACTCCAGACAAGTTAGCGCTTGGTGTGTTGCCGCACCTTTAGCTACAATCACGGGTTTTTGTGAAAAAATAACGTTTTATCAATTTTATCAAAACTTTACCAAAAGGCTTTTCAGGTCATGCCCAGCACTGTTCCGGTGAATCCGGTAGAAATTGCCCGTATCGCACTCAAGCGCCTTGCTGAGCGTGGCTTGGCGCCAACGCCGGAAAATTATTCGCAATTCTACAATGCGATCATCACAATCAAGTCGCCAGAGAGCAAAAGTTCCAACGAGATTCAGATTGCTTGGGAAGTGCTGTATAAAATTGATGATCTGATTGAAGAAGCCAGTGTGGCAACAGCCAAGCTGCTGGATGCGCTGGAAGGTGGCGGTACGGATATCGCCGCAAGTTTGGGGGCACTGCATAATGTGCGGCGCGCGCATGCAGAGAAGCGCCAATCGCCTGATGAGGCGCACTCTGCACTGGAAGACCTTCTTAATCAAATTATCCAATCTACGCACAATGTCCACACGACTGTATCGACTTCGCATGGTGATTTACAGGTAATCCGCAGTTCTATCCAGCATATCGAGGAAGATCTTTCCTTTAATCGCAAGCTGATGGAGCAAGATGCATTGACTGGCGCATTGAACCGCCAGGGGTTGGATCATTTGCTGTTGCGCGAAGTCAAGCGTGCACGTCATGGGAATGGACGGCTTTCTGCGGTATTGATGGAGCTGGATGATTTTACCCAAATTACTGATCGACTCGGGCATGCGCTAGGCGACCAGTTATTGGTTCATGTCGCTAATCTGGCCAAAGCCGTATTGCGCGATTCCGATTTGCTTGTGCGCCAGGGGGTTGAGGAGTTCCTGTTGTTATTGCCGGAGACGGATATTTCCGGAGCGCGGTATGTGGTGGATCGGCTTAAATTGGTCACGGCCAAGACGCCGCTGATGTATAAAAACCAGCGGGTTGAAATTGGCTTCTCTGCAGGGATGGCGGCGTTGAAAGAAGATGAGAATGGCCGGGCGATGGTACTGCGGGCCGAGGATGCGCTGAATCG
>JARLJJ010000115.1 GCA_031291275.1 Formivibrio sp. | reverse complement strand
TTCAAGCCAGGTATTGGCCACCAGTCCCGGTCCGCCATGGCCGGGGCCGGTGATGTAGATCATCGGCTGCTTGCGTTCCTTGATCACGCGGTTCAGGTGCACGTAGATGAAGTTCAGCCCCGGCGTGGTACCCCAGTGGCCCAACAGGCGCGGCTTGACGTGCTCGCGCTTCAGCGGCTCTTTCAGCAACGGGTTGTTCAGCAGGTAAATCTGCCCGACGGACAGGTAGTTCGCTGCACGCCAGTAAGCGTGCATCTTGGTGAGTTGATCTGGGGAAAGACGTTGCACAGTCACGGTTTCACCTCCTAGAGTTATCAAATATGATCATTTGCAGCCAGTTATTTTTGTAATTTACGGCTATGGCGATAACTGATTTTAGGCTGGTCGTTTTACAAGAAACATAGCTTTATTCGCCAACTCACCACCCAAAAATAGCTTTTTCAGCTAAAAAAACACATTACGTCTGGATTTTTAAGCAATGACGGTAAGCACCAAACAAACTGCTTATATGGACTTACGCACATCATGCGTTAAGCAACGCAGGACACGAACCGACAAGTTTGCCACCGGGCCTGGCCACACCTTTGCGATTCGATAATACGCCCTGCAAATCGCAATGTTTTGACTCTTGGCTTTACCGGTATTTCTTGTCGCCTTTTTCGAGTCCCACTTCAGTGCGCGCTATCGCGTCCCCGTCGGTCAACTGGATTCATCTCGGTGTGACCGTGTATTGATAGCCATGCTGGCCAAACTGATTTTCAACATGTTCCGTACGCTCCTGCGCCACGTACAGGCAATAAAAAACCCTGCACATGAAATGCAGGGTTTTTTATTGCCGAGGAAAAACAGCTTAACTGCTGCTGCTTTCGTTGGACACACTCTCCAGGAAGCTCTTCAGCCGCTCGGAACGTGTGGGATGACGCAACTTGCGCAGTGCCTTGGCTTCGATCTGACGAATACGCTCTCGGGTAACATCGAACTGCTTGCCGACTTCTTCCAGCGTGTGGTCGGTATTCATGTCGATACCGAAGCGCATGCGCAGAACCTTGGCTTCGCGCGGGGTCAGTGTATCGAGCACTTCATTGGTCGCTTCGCGCAAACCGGCGTAGATCGCAGCTTCGGCAGGAGCCACAGTCACCGAATCCTCGATGAAATCACCCAGATGCGAGTCATCGTCGTCACCGATCGGTGTTTCCATCGAAATCGGTTCCTTGGCGATCTTGAGGATTTTGCGAATCTTGTCCTCAGGCATCTCCATTTTCTCAGCCAGTTGATCCGGCGTGGCTTCAGTGCCCGTTTCCTGCAGAATCTGGCGCTGGATACGATTCATCTTGTTGATCGTTTCGATCATGTGAACCGGAATCCGGATCGTGCGCGCCTGGTCGGCAATCGAGCGGGTAATTGCCTGGCGAATCCACCAGGTCGCATACGTCGAGAATTTGTAACCGCGACGATATTCGAACTTGTCCACCGCCTTCATCAGACCGATATTACCTTCCTGGATCAGATCGAGGAACTGCAGACCACGGTTGGTGTACTTCTTGGCAATCGAAATCACCAGCCGCAAGTTGGCTTCAATCATTTCGCGCTTGGCGCGGCGGGCCTTGGCTTCACCGGTAGACATCTGCCGGTTGATTTCCTTTAGCTCCTTGATCGGCAGCATGGCATTGTCTTGCAATTCGACCAGCTTGGATTGCTTTTCTTCAATGGCATGCTGATAACGCGCCAGGATGGCCGAGTATTTGTGACCGTAGTTGATTTCTTCGATCACCCAGCTGTTATCTGTTTCGTGGCCAACAAAGGTTTTGATGAAGTGCTCGCGTGGCATCTTCACCTTCTGAACGCAGATATCCATGATTTCGCGTTCTTGGCTGCGCACTTCATCCACCATGCCGCGCAACTGATCGCACAAGGCCTCAACCTGGCGGGCGGAGAAGCGAACCAGTTGGAACTCGGCAACAATGGCTTCATGCGCTTGGCGATAGCCCTTGCCGTTCACGCCGTCCTTCTTCAGCGCCTTCAGCATTGCGTCATAATGCGTGCGCACGATGGCAAAACGCTCACGCGCCTGATTCTTCAGCAATTCAAGGTTGGCGCTGGCAACGGCGGCGGCTGCGCCTTCTTCATCCTCTTCCTCGCCGTCTTCCTCGGACATTTCTTCTTCCGGAAGCTCAACAGGCTCGGGCTCTTCAACCGCATTCGGATCGATAATACCGTCGATCATGTCATCAATACGCAACTCGCCACTGACGCCCTTGTCGACCATATCGAGAATCTGGGCCAGCGTGGTTGGACAGGCAGAAATTGCCTGAATCATGTGCTTGAGGCCTTCTTCGATCCGCTTGGCAATTTCAATTTCGCCTTCGCGGGTCAGAAGTTCCACCGAGCCCATTTCACGCATATACATGCGCACAGGGTCGGTAGTACGGCCGAACTCGGAATCCACAGAGGACAATGCGGCTTCAGCTTCTTCAACCACATCCTCGTCGGTCACCGCCGCCGGGGCATCTGACATGAGCATTTCTTCGGCATCGGGCGCTACGTCACAGACCTGGATACCCATATTGGTGATCATGCTGATCACGCCTTCGATCTGCTCGGCGTCCAGCATGTCTTCGGGCAAGTGGTCATTGACCTCGGCATAAGTCAAGTAACCGCGCTCTTTGCCGAGCACGATCAACATCTTGAATTTTGCCTTGCGAAGCTCCGGATCAATCTTCTCGGTTTGTTCCCGATTGATTTCCTTGAAATCCAAGTCTTCTTTTTCGAACTCGTGATCTGCTGCCATATCTGTGCAACACTCTGTTTAAATAGCGAAACCGGCGATTATGCCACAACCGGAACACACTGTCTTTCTTGCGACAGGCGCCCGCCCAATAAATTCAACTACTTCCGTGCGATAAGACTGAGATATTCAGCCTTTTCCGCCTCGGTTAGACCACCATTAGCACGACGAAAATCCAATTCAGTTTTCCGACCCGTCACCGAAGGCCGGGCCAGGCTTTGTCTGGCGGCTGCAAGGGTTGAAGAAAACTGATCCACCAGCTCTTCTTCGGTAAATTTCTCAAAGGTTTGACACGCATCGCGATACCACGCCATCAGCCGTTCAAAGTCGACTGTTTCACGCCAAGCCTCAACCAGTACCATCCCTTCCAACCGAGGATTTTCCCGCGCCGCATCCAACACAGCCACGGCCAATTCACCCGCCCCTGCTGGCCAATTTCGCCACTCAGGCTCAACACTTGCCACCAGATCTGGCTTAAACAACACCAAGCCCAGCAGCTGCGCCTGAGGACTTTGCTGCGGGCGCTTCCCTTGCACCACACCGCGCGGTCGCAATTTGTTTGCCCCATCCCGCTCAACCGTGCGCGAAGATCGAGCATCAGTACTTTTTCTCGCCGGTACTCGCAGTGAATCCAGTTCATTGGCAGTGATCTGACACAACTCAGCCAAACGCTTTTTCAGCATCATCTGCAGCGCAGGCGCATGCGACATGCGTTCCAGATAGGGCTGCGCAATATGCAACAACTTGGCTCGCCCCTCTTCCTTGGCAAGATCAACCTGAGCCGACAATTCGCGTAGTAGATACTGGGATAGCGGCAAGGCCTCTTGCGTCAGAAAATTTTCAAATCCTTCGCGCCCAAATTCCTGCACATAGCTATCGGGATCATGCTCGGCCGGCAAGAACAGGAAGCGCAACTCTTTGCCATCAGTTACTTCCGGCAAACTATTTTCCAGTCCGCGCCACGCCGCACGCCGTCCAGCCGCATCACCGTCAAAACAGAAAACCACCTCATCCGCCAACTTGAGCAACTTCTTGATGTGCTCCGGCGTGCAGGCAGTCCCCAATGTAGCCACCGCATACTCGACCCCATGCTGATGCAGCATGACCACATCCATGTAGCCTTCGACCACCATTACCCGACCACGTTCACGGATTGCCGCACGCGCCTGAGGCAATCCGTACAATTCACGCCCCTTCTCGAATACTGGCGTTTCTGGCGAATTAAGGTATTTCGGCTCCCCCGCACCCATGATGCGTCCGCCAAAACCAATCACCTGGCCACGCTGATTCTGGATCGGGAACAACACCCGATCACGAAAGCGATCATAGCGCCGCTTGGTTTCTTCTTTCTCGATGACAAGACCCGCCTCGGGCAAGAGCTTGTTCCAATCGTAATCAGCAAAAACCTGCTTGAGCGCCTGCCAGTCATCGCCACCCGGCGCATATCCGATACCAAATTTGGCAGCGGTCAAGCCAACTACACCCCGCCCCTTAAGGTAGGTGATGGCAACTGGGGCCAATTTCAATTGCGCCCGATAGAAGTCCGAAGCGGTTGCAAGTATATCCAAAAGCCCCGGCCCCTTCTTCTCCGCCGGATTGGGTACACCCTCTTCAACAGGCACCTGCATGCCGACGCTTTCAGCCAAAATACGTACCGCTTCAGGGAAATTGACTCCCTGATACTCCATCACAAAACTCACGGCTGAGCCATGTGCACCGCAACCAAAGCAGTGGTAAAACTGCTTAGTCGGACTCACCGTAAACGAAGGTGATTTTTCCTTGTGAAACGGGCAGCAGGCAGATAAGTTCTGCCCCGCCTTTTTGAGCGGAAGATAGCGCTCAACCACATCGACAATATCGACACGATTAAGCAAATCCTGAACAAAAGACTCCGGAATGCGCGCCATTCGGCGTTTATACCCCGCCAAGCAAAACGTTCAACTCAGCCAGCTCAGCCAAGGCGGGCTTTCACCAGCTTTGAGACTTCACTCATATCTGCACGCCCCGCCAGCTGCACCTTCAAATCAGCCATGATCTTGCCCATGACAGCAACCGTTGCGCCATGCGCTGCAACTGCAGTCTCAACTGCGGCAGAAACCTCTTCCAAGGACAGGCGCTGCGGCATGTAATCCATCAGCACCGCAACCTCGATCTTTTCCTTGTCCGCCAGATCAGCACGGCCCGCAGCCTCGTACTGTTCGATACTATCCTTGCGTTGCTTGAGCATTTTCTCAATCACCGCAACAATCGCCACATCATTCAGCTCGATTCGCTCATCGACCTCTATTTGCTTCATTGCCGACAACAACAAGCGAATCGTGCCAAGACGGTCCGAATCGCGGGCCTTCATCGCCAATTTCATCTCTTCCTGGATACGGGTTTTGAGGCTCATCGTGAGCATTCCTTACATTTCAGGGCAATTAGAAAGACCAAAAGGCCGCACAGAGGCGGCCTTTCAGCAAACCGAAGCAGCTTCTTAGTAGAGCTTGGTCGGCAGTTGCTGACTGCGCAGGCGCTTGTAATGGCGCTTTACGGCAGCAGCGAGCTTGCGCTTGCGCTCAGCAGTCGGCTTCTCGTAGAACTCGCGAGCGCGCAGTTCAGTGAGGAGGCCGGTTTTTTCCACCGTGCGCTTGAAACGGCGCATGGCGACTTCGAACGGTTCGTTTTCTTTGACGCGTACGGTAGGCATTGACGAATCCTGTATCTATTCAAACGCCCCGATAAAGGGGCCTGTGCGGAAAGGGTGGCATTATCACGCAAAGCATGGCTACTGTCAAAACCCATTTTAGTTTTTACAACAATCCCGCCCGCATTATGCGTCACCACCGCGCAATGCATGCCAAATTTTTAGCGCATCTGCCGTTTCAGCCACATCATGAACACGAATCACCGCAGCGCCGGCCTGAGCCGCCAGCAAAGCAGCCGCCACACTTGCAGGCATGCGCTCACCTACCTGGCGCTCCGTAATCTGTCCCAGCATCGATTTACGGGATACTCCCACCAACAGCGGAAAGCCCAATATTTCCCGCATACGCGGCATCGCTTGAAACACCGCCACGTTCTGCTCAAGGGTTTTGCCAAACCCGAATCCAGGATCAAGCAGGATTCTCTCCGGCACAATCCCTGCTCGCAATGCTGCATCGCGCCGCCGGGCAAGATAATCCGTCACCTCCGTAACCACATCTGCATAGCTGGGCGCCTCCTGCATCGTTCGGGGCTCACCCTGTTTATGCATCAGACAAACAGCCACTCGAGAGGCGGCAACCTGCTCTAGTGCCCCTGCCCCTTCCAGTGCCGCGATATCGTTGACCAAATCAACCCCCGCAGCCAATGCCGCTCGCATTACCTCTGGCTTGCGTGTATCCACGGACAAGGGCACACCTAACTCACGCAACGCTTCCAACACGGGGACCACACGATGGATTTCCTCATTCACGGAGACCTCAGGAGCACCAGGGCGGGTTGATTCCCCGCCGACATCCAATATGTCCGCACCATCAGCAACAAGCTTCTGTGCATGCGCCACTGCAGCGGCAGTGGAATTATGTCGCCCACCATCAAAGAATGAATCCGGAGTGACATTGACAATACCCATGATCAGCGGCCGATCAAGCGGCAAGACAAACCGACCACAAAACAAAACTTGCATAGTTTTATGACTCCAACGAAAAAGCGGCGCATGGTGCGCCGCCTTACTTAATCAACCACAATCTAGATCATCAAACTTCTGGCGCCGGATTGGGCGCAATTGCAGGCGCACTACCACTAGGCTTGTCATTATCACTATTGGCCGGAGGCTGCTTAGGCACCCAACCTTTGGGGGGCTGAGGCTGACGGCCCTGCATAATGTCTTCAATCTGCTCGGCATCAATCGTTTCCCACTCCATCAGCGCACTGGTCATCGCCTCAACCTTGTCACTATTGTCGCGCAGGATTTGTTCTGCCAAGGCGTATTGTTCATCGATAATGCGGCGAATTTCCGAATCAACTTGTTCCATCGTGGTTTCGGACATGTTTTTGTGCGTGGTTACCGAACGCCCCAAAAACACTTCACCTTCATTATCGCCGTACACCATCGGGCCCATTTTTTCCGACATGCCATAACGCGTCACCATGTCACGTGCCATCCCGGTCGCACGTTCAAAATCGTTGCTGGCTCCGGTTGAAATACGATGCACAAAGAAATCTTCCGCAATACGGCCACCAAACATGATTGCCATCATGCTAAGCATCTGATCCTTGTACAAGCTCAAGCGGTCCCGAATCGGCAATTGCCACGTCAACCCCAAGGCACGCCCACGCGGCACGATGGTTACCTTATGCACAGGATCAGTACCCGGCAACATGTAAGCAACTACAGCATGGCCAGATTCGTGATACGCCGTGGCGCGACGCTCATCCTCTGTCATCACCATCGAGCGCCGTTCAGGCCCCATGAAAATCTTGTCCTTGGCGGATTCGAAGTCATCCATGTCGACCAGACGTTTACCGCGACGCGCAGCAAACAAAGCCGCTTCATTTACCAAATTGGCCAGATCCGCACCAGACATCCCCGGCGTTCCTCGCGCAAGGATATTGGCGTCCACATCATTGGCAATCGGCACTTTGCGCATATGCACGCCAAGAATCTGTTCACGACCGATGATATCAGGCAACGGTACGACCACTTGGCGATCGAAACGCCCTGGGCGCAACAAAGCAGGATCAAGTACATCAGGACGATTCGTTGCGGCAATCACGATAATGCCTGAATTGCCCTCAAAACCATCCATCTCGACCAGCATCTGGTTGAGCGTTTGCTCACGCTCATCGTTACCACCGCCCAGACCAGCACCACGCTGGCGGCCCACCGCATCAATTTCATCGACAAAGATAATGCATGGCGCATTTTTCTTTGCCTGGTCAAACATGTCGCGCACACGGGCAGCACCCACACCGACAAACATCTCGACAAAATCAGAACCGGAAATTGAGAAGAACGGCACCTTGGCCTCACCTGCAATCGCTTTCGCCAGCAAGGTCTTACCGGTACCCGGGGAGCCAACCATCAGGATACCGCGCGGCATACGCCCGCCCAGACTCTGATACTTGGAAGGGTCACGCAGGTAATCAACAATTTCAGCAACCTCAGCCTTCGCCTCATCGCAGCCCGCAACATCAGCAAAGGTAATTGAGTTTGTCGACTCATCCAGCATTCGTGCTTTGGATTTACCGAAACTGAATGCACCGCCCTTGCCACCGCCTTGCATTTGTCGCATGAAGAAAATCCACACGCCAATCAGCAGCAACATTGGGAACCAGTTGACGAACAGGTTCATCAGCATTGACGGCTCTTCTTCCGGCTTTGCTTCAAACTTTACATTGTGCTTGAGCAGCGTATCCACCAGTCGATAATCGAAAGGGGCAAAGGATGAAAAGGTCGTACCATCGGTACGTTTGCCACGAATCCATTGGCCACGCAGTGGA
>JARLJJ010000114.1 GCA_031291275.1 Formivibrio sp. | reverse complement strand
GGCCAAGGAAACGCTGGAGAAGGCCAAGGCAAAGGGCGTGAAGCTGCTGCTGCCGGTGGACAACATTCTGGCGGACAGTTTTGCGGCGGATGCCAAGACTCAGACGTGGGATACGTCGGTCGATTTTCCGGCGGATTGGCAGGGACTGGACATCGGTCCGAAGTCGATTGCGGCGATTGACGATGTGATTTCTACGGCACGCACGATTGTGTGGAACGGGCCGGCGGGCGTGTTCGAATTTCCGCGGTTCGCGGTGGGAACGAATGCAATCGCTCACGCCGTGGCGGCCAACAAGGCGGCGACATCGATCATCGGCGGTGGCGACTCGGTGTCGGCCATCAACAAGACGGGGCTTGCCGATCAGATTACGCACATCTCGACGGGCGGCGGGGCTTCACTGGAGTTTCTGGAAGGCAAGAAGCTGCCGGGGGTTGAGGCGCTGACGGATAAGTAAAATAAGGAACGGAAATTAGGAAACAGGAAACAGTTGAACCCTCATCTGGCATATATTTCATGCCAGATGAGGGTTTTCCTTTTGATCGACAACCGGCCCTACAAGGAACTTCCACCTAGGTCGATGTTTTGAAAGGGCACGGTCTTGCTTTGAAAGTGCGCGGCTTTAGAGCGTGAAGAAATGACGACCACACAAATAGGCTTGTTCAGAAATTCCTTAGGTGTAACCTTTTGCAGCTTGGCGGGCTTGGTGGCACTTTGCATGCACGAGTTCAGTGTTTTCTAAGGTGTATCCGTCAGCCGCGTTCTTGCGGTCAAGCTCTGAATACTGAATCGCTATATCATCGCTGCAATGAGCGCACTTGCCGTGTTGAAGATCGTATTTTTGAATTTTGAGCTTACGGCGTTGCATCGGCTTTCCACGTTCCAAATAGATAAGCTCTTTGTAAATCTTCCGGCGGTAGGCAAATAACAGATGAAGATCATCGCCAGACAGTATTTCAAGCTTCCCGCAAATCTCATCCAACAGCAGATGGGCTTGCTTCAACTCTTCGGCATTGAGATTTCGATTTGCCATGGTCGCACCCTTTCTCCGTGAGACCTCATCTTGCAGCGTCAGCGGCCCGAAAGTGCCCTGAGCCAGCGAGGTCTAGCAGCGCGTGATCGGCGGTAACAAGCGTCGCACCGAGATACCGTGCGGTAGCAACGAGAATTCGATCCGCGGGATCAGCGTGCATCTCAAAAGGCAAACAGGTGCTGGCGACCGCGATCTCCGGCTCCAGCGCAGATAGCTTCATTCCCGGCAGTGAAATCGCAGTCCGCACCCACTGCATCGCATCCTGATGCAGATCGATACGCTTCTTTGCCACCAGCACACCAATTTCCCATGGAGTAATCGCGGAAACCACCAGCCTGTTTCCGCGCGCTGCCAGGTTGATTGCTTTAGCAGTCTTCTTCCCCAGCTTCGCCTCGCCAAACATGAGCCATACCAGCACATGGGTATCGAGCAGCAGATGCGGAAGCCGGGCAGGGTCCGAAGCCGCTTCCACCATCACTTCATCGCCTCCCACTCGACACCGAGAGGAGAGATGATATCGCCCAAAATCTCACCGCTGCCGCGCATGGCACCGAATAGTTCGACCTTATGCGGCATGGGAACTACCTGCGCGACGGGCTTGCCATGCTTGGTGATCACCAGCGGCTGGCGGTCTTCCGCAACCTGGTCAAGCAGTTTTAGGCACTTGGCTTTGAATTCGCCTGCGGCAATTGTGGCTGGCATTACAATTCCTCCTATAGTCACGGACTATGGTTATATTTTAGCGCAATTCCAGAAACCCGGCTATGCCTCCGTAAGTTACCATCGAATACTGCCGGTTCTTCATTCATTGAACTGCAAGGTATTGAACTCAGTTACCAGTACAATCCAACCCCAAGCGGGAGACAAGCTGTGGCATATTACACGCGGGTGCTGTCGAAAGATGAAGAGTTCCCTGCCTTTGAAGAACTTGCGCAGTTGATACGCGCGGAGCACCCTGAGTTCAGACTGACAATCGAAGAAGGAAGCGAAGAGGAATGGAACGCTCTTCTGCTGTCGGGAATTGATGAGGTCGAAGTGGCCGTGATTGAACGCAACACAGTCATGGAAGGTTCGGTCGGCCAGGATGAGATTGCGGACTTCATTGAGGATCTGCAGGATTGCAGGCCGAAGAGCGGCGTTCAATGGCTTGAGGATTACCTGACCTCTGTCAGGACGATCTACGCGTTTCAGCATTTGCAGGGATCGGAGACGATGGACGGTGGGAATGCTCTCCACGCGCTGCGCTCGGCACTTTGGGAGCGCGGGGACGCAATTATCCAGGCAGACGGCGAGGGATTCACCAACGTGGAGGGCTACCACATTGTGTGGCAGTTTGCCGACTCGGTTTCAGGGCCGTGGAATATGGGCGTGCTGCAGGATGGGGTGTGGCATCATTTCACGATGGACCTGGGCGATCCCGATCATCGGGCTGCTTTCATGAGAGGCGCGGTGCCG
>JARLJJ010000113.1 GCA_031291275.1 Formivibrio sp. | reverse complement strand
GGCTTTACCCACCATTGGGCGACGCTGGAAACCCGGCTGTGGTGCGCGGTGTTGTTCACACAGTCGCTGCCGTACCTGGCTTCGGTGAGCGTCTCGATTTTGGCAGCGATGCCAGCGCCGGTTACCAAACAGGTGGCGGCCCCGGCGAAGGAGCCGGTGCGGATGGGGGTTTTCCACCCGGCGGCTGGGGATTAATTCTTTCGCTGATTGCTAAGAAAAACGGTCCCTGTTTGGGGCCGTTTTTTTGGGGTGGGGCGATGTTACACGTGGAACATTGTAGGGTAGTTTGTATTTATAACTCTATGTTAGTATAGATAATCTCAGGAATGAGGCAGGGAAAAACTTGTGGGTTTCGAGGGGTTTTTGGGTGATGTGACCCCTTAACCGTCATACTCCCGCAGGCGAGTATCTTCTGGCGTCACAAGAAGATTCCCGCCTGCGCGGGAATGACGAGGGGAAGGTGGATAATCCGATAATGCAGATAGGCAGATGGATTACTTCGCTCCGCTCGCAATGACGGGGTTCAGTTGAATAATAAATTCGCAAAATCAACAACCATAGATTGCGTAAAGACCGGAACCCTGCAAATCTGTTATTATGCACATAGCCCCAACAACCAGCGTGCCTCATAAAGCTTGGTGGTCGGCCACATTAGAGGATTTTCGATCGCAACAGGACGAAAATATCGTCGAGCGCCTTGCTCTCAGGCTTGTTGAGTCCCATCCGCTTAATCACGCGACGCAGTTGCTGGCGTGGCGGAAGCAACTGGAAATCCTGCGGGCTAGCACGGAAAATCTGCCCGATCATTGGCGTATTCTATTTGAATATCCACTATTGCGTCTAGGCAGGAGGTTGGACGTTACGATCATCTCCGACCACGCAATCGTTGTCATCGAATTTAAAGTCGGTGCCAGAACATTTGATGCTGCGGCCCTCCGGCAAGCCGAAGATTATGCACTTGATCTGCAGGATTTTCATGCGGCCAGCCGAAACAAGCTGATTATCCCGGTGTTGGTGGCAAGCGATGCAGAGGCGCAGTCTGCGTCATGGGTCCTGCTATGGCATGGAGTCGTTCCTCCGTTCTCCGCCTGCGCGTCCTCATTATCGGACCTGCTGGTCGGTATATTTGATCGTATTCCCAGCAACCAAATTAATATCGAAGGCTGGGAGCAATCCCCCTATCGTCCGGTTCCAACAATCGTCGAGGCCGCTACGACGCTCTATGCAAAACATGGCGTCTCCGAGATCGCCGCCGCCCGTGCAGATGTCACTAACCTCACGCGCACGACCCAAGCCATCCTAGATACGATTAGTGAAGCGCGTGATACCAACGCTCACATCATCATCTTCATCACCGGTATTCCAGGCGCTGGCAAAACATTATGCGGCCTGAATGCCGTATTCGGCGCGGATACGGGTGCCGCTTTCCTCACCGGCAATCTGCCACTGGTTCATGTACTACGGGAAGCCTTGGCACGTGATGCCGCTCGTGATCCTAAAACGTCGATTCGGCAGGCGAGGCAGAAAACTGAAAGCGCTGTTCAAGGTCTGACCGGCTTTGTCCGCGATAATGTTGACCGCGCCACACCGCCTCACGAACATGTTGTGGTTTTTGATGAAGCCCAACGCGCCTGGGATACCGCTTATGCGGCACGCAAATTCAATTTGCATGACAGCGAAGCGGCTCTGTTTCTTGATATCATGCACAAGCACCAGGATTATGCGGTTATTGTCGCGCTGGTTGGCAACGGTCAGGAGATCAACACTGGAGAAGCCGGGCTTGGTGAATGGGGACGCGCGCTGATACAGCGGCCTGACTGGCAAGTTCGCGCGGCCCCGAGCGTGCTCACAACGCTAGAACCACGGCAAAGACTTTTCGTGAAAGCTCCCGCGAATATCTCTGTTATAGATGCTCTGCATCTCGATATTCCTATTCGTGCCATCCGCTCCGCCGCCGGTGCACCATGGGTTGATGCAGTGTTGCGTGGTGCAACGAATGAGGCGAGACAGCATGCACAAAATGGTGTGCCTTTTTTCATTACACGATCACTCACGGCCATGCGCCACGCGTTACGCGTCCGCGCCCGCGGTGAACGTCGCGCTGGCCTTGTTTGCAGCACAGGGGCGCGCCGATTGGTAGCTGACGGTATCTGGCCAGATTTTCCGCATCTTGATAATGACGCGATTGCCAACTGGTTTTTGAACCGCTGGCCGGACGTGCGGGCCTCCGACGCATTGGAAATTCCGGCGACGCAATTTGCCTGCCAAGGATTGGAACTTGACTATGTCGGGCTTTGCTGGGGCGGCGATCTGGTTTGGCGCAATCGCTGGCTGGTTCGAAAATTTGTGGGCACAAAATGGCAGACGCCCGCGGGACAGGATGCGATTGATTTTCGGATCAACACCTACAGAGTTCTACAGACGCGAGCGCGTTATGATACGATTATTTGGATACCTGAGGGCGTGCCTGAAGACCCAACCCGTGAGCCCACATTGTTTAATGATACTGCGACTTATTTGTTGAGATGTGGAGCCCAGTTGCTCGATAATCACACGGCCCCACCTGCAACAGCGCCGGTCCAACACACCCTCATCTGACGGCCAACCCCACCAAGGCGTGGATGGGCGCTTTCGCGGCCATGACGGGTAGGGGAATAAGGAGGTATGGGCGCGATTGCGGCAGAGGGGGCATGCTGTTCCGGTATGGTAAAGCCTGCGCATCGGCTACCATATGTGCAACCAACTTATTTCGGAGACCCACATGGATTTTGATCTGTTTGTCATCGGCGGCGGCTCGGCGGGGGTGCGGTGTGCGCGGATTGCGGCGGGGCATGGGGCGCGGGTGGGGGTGGCGGAGGCGCGGTTCTGGGGCGGGACTTGCGTGAATATCGGCTGCGTGCCGAAGAAAT
>JARLJJ010000112.1 GCA_031291275.1 Formivibrio sp. | reverse complement strand
GCGTTTGCTGCTAATCCGGTCGTGCCCACCAGGCAAAACCACAAAGGAACAAGACCGGCAAGGTGCTTGAGCATGGCGCACTACCAGGGCAGCATCCGCTGCAAAACATTGTCGCGATCAACGAAGTGATGCTTGAGTGCAGCGGCGGTATGCATGACGATGCTCAATAGTAATGTCGTGTTGAGCCAGAAATGGGCACTGCGCAGCAACGGTCGCAAGACTGGATCGGGTTCGATGACGACTGGGAGAGGGATCAGTCCGAAAAGTACAACCGGTACGCCGGCAGCCAGGCTGAACAGATAGCCTGAAAGCGGTACGGCGAAGAGCAACAGGTAAATGAGCATATGCAGGGCATTGGCCGCATTCTTTTGCCATGCCGGCACGCTGTCCGGCAGTGGCGGGGCCGGGTGAAACAAGCGCCAAAGCAGGCGCAGGCAAGCCAGCAGCAACACGGTCACGCCAATCCACTTGTGGATCGTTACGACCTTGAGTTTGCTGGGCGTGAGGCCATGCATGCTCAATATCGCGACGCCCAAGGAGAACATGGCCAGGATCAGGAGGGCCATCAGCCAGTGCAGCCACAGGGCTGTTCGAGTGTAATTCTGCATGTCTGCACCTTCCATCTCGTCAGGTAACGACAAACTTTTTCGAGTCGATGCTGGCCGATCTTGCTGCATTCACCATACTTCAGCATCTTCGGTGAGGAATGCCGAATCTCGTCCAGCCAGTGTAGTGCTTCGCAAATACCAGAACCATCCCGATGCCGTCGTCCCGGCGAAGGGCGGGACTCAGTGTCACGCACACAAACTGGATTCCGGCCTGCGCCGGAATGACAGTGTTATTTTGGTGGCTTCATCAATTCAGAAGTACACCACTAGGTCAGGTCTTTCCAGCTACTTGCCACTCCTCCCAATGAATTGCATACATCGAGGGCTATTTCGTGGAGTTGACTTTCATTTTCCTGTCCGGAAAAAGCATAACCCATGCCTTGATTGGCCCAATAAATGGTGCGCAGGTTCGCTGTCCCTGATGAATGCGGGTTCAGGTTCCCTTTGTCATACGCTGCGATATAGAGCGTCAGGCGCTGGCCGGTCTTGTTCTGGTACATGAACAGTGCCGCCGGGCCGGAGTTTCCGGGCAACAGGCGACCACCTAGCAGCGTATAGCCATATTCGGACAGTGATGGAATCGTGAGCGAGCGGTCGAGCCGCTTGGATAACCAGTGCTGTAATTGCGCTGAATCCGCACCTGACATCTCCACCGGATGGTTCTGTTCGGGGGTATAGACGGCATAGGCCAGATCCGCACTGTGGACAAAGGCCGGCTGCCCGGTGCCAATACCTAGCGCACCGTAAGTCACGATCGCCCCAACGGCCAACCCTGCCGCGAGCGTGGCACCGGCGGTCAGCCCCAAGCTCCACCATGAGGTTCTGCGCTGAATAAACAAACTGGGCACATCGGCAGGCAAAGGAAACAAGGCTTTGAGCGCGGCATGCTGCGCACGATAGTGTGCCATTCGTTCGACCGATGCCGGTTCCTGGGCCAAGCGGCCCATGAGCGCATCGCGTTCGCTGTCGGAGAGTTCCCCGTCGATCAATGCCGAGAGTAAACGCAGTTCATCCCCAGGCTCGGACGCTGAATCAGGGGGGATTCCATGTTCGTTTTTCATGACTTGCTTACCACTTTCAAAGGGGGCCATTTTTCGGCCTCTGCATCCATCAGAACCCGCATGTGTTCTCGCGCCCTGGCCAATCTCGACATCACAGTGCCAATCGGCACTTTCAGGATGGACGCCACTTCCTGATAGCTGAGTTCCTCCACCACGACCAATAACAGCGCCTCGCGCTGATCCAGCGCCAGCTGGTACAGCGCGTGCTGCAGGTCGCGCAATAGCAGGCCATCCACCTCTCCGGACGTGGCGGACAAGTATTGCCATGGCGCATTTTCATCCGCGACGGCAATTTCTTTATGAGCGCGCAGTTGATCGATAAAACGGTTTCGCAGCAGGGTGAACAGCCAGGCGCGCAAATTGCTGCCCACGTGCCAGTGCCACTTGTTCAACGCCCGTTCCAGCGTATCTTGCACCAGGTCATCAGCCCACGCCGGGTCCCGGGTGAGTGCCCTGGCATAACGCCGCAATTGTGGCATCCAGACCAACAGGTCTGACTCGAAGCTCATATCAAACTCCTGGTGTCACATCGTTCACGGCGTTGTGCCCGAGCAGTTTATTCACGGTGACCGGCACGGCGTTGCCATGACTCAGGGTTTGACCACATGCCACACGCCACCTTTCCCGTCGCCATTGACCTCTCCTGGCTTGGCATCCTTGGCAAAACGATAGAGCGGATGCCCCTTGTAAGCCCATAACGGCTTGCCATCTACGTACTTGATCACGCTCAAGTCGCCGGATGCCTTGTCGTATGCATCGGCCATGGCCGGTAGCCAATTAACGGCGCAGCCACCCGTGCAAGAACTTTGCCCCGGCATGGTGTCATTATCGAAGGTGTAGAGCGTATAGCCACCTTCATCGACAAGATAACCGTTCATGACCTTTGGTGCTTCTGCGTATGCGCCCATCGATAATCCTGCGCCCAATGCCAGTAAAACCAGTGTTTTTTTCATGTTATGAACTCCTTCTGGATGAGTTATTTATCGTGATCAATGTAGCTCACGCATGATGTAAACGTTTGGACGAACCGGTTTATTCCATTTCGGGAATGAAATATTTAAAAAAAGGTAATGAGGAAATTCAGGTGTGGATTCTTGCGATTGACTGTGCCGGAGAAAACATCGGGGACGGTACAAGGCACCGTGTCGCAAAGCGGTGATAGGTGTTCCGTGGTCAATGACTTATTTGGATACTTTCTTGGACTTAGAAACCGGAGCCTGGTCTGCATGGCCGACGATAGCAGTACCATCGGTTATTTTTTCAGCCCTGCCCGCGGATGCGGACGGCTGGCTCAGCATAAGTTTCTGCGCCTTGGCGATACTGCCGTTGATATTCTTCGCATCTTCCGAGGCGGGATCAACCTGCTTGAGCAGGCGCTCCCAATATGCGATGGCCTCGGCATATTTCTGGCCAAAGAAGGCATTGGACCCGGCGTACATCAGGGCGACGGGATTGTCCGGTTCTTGCTGCAACAACTTCTGCAACAGATCCAGGGGCTTGCCGGAAAGGCGTCCTTGATTCATGAGCGCTACCAATTCCACTTGTTCCTGCATGAGTACCGGTTCGGTTTCCATGATGCTGCCCGCTCGGGTGAACGCCTTCTGGGCATCCTCGAAGCGACCGAGTAGCTTATAGCTGCGCCCGAGCATGACCCATCCTTTGGGATCGGGTTCTTTTTCCAGCTTGGCGGCTAAAATTGCAGTCAGCTTCTCGAATTTCTCAGGCGTCATTTGCTGGTCGGGATTCTCCTTGGCGGCGGCTGTAGCGCGGGGAGTCAACGCAGCCGGATTACCCAGCAGGAACAGGTAGAGAGGCACGGCCATAAGCGGAATGCCGAACAGGAGCACCCAGGGCGTACGTGGCATTTTGGAAGAAAGTTTGCTTGGCTTGCTGGTCAGTTCATCCGCCGTGTCCTCCAGGATTCTGCGATCCAGTTCTTCTTTCGCTTGGTCGAAGTCCGTTGGGGTCAGGAAACCGTTGTCCCGGTCCCGGGAAAGCTCGGCCAGTTGGTCGCGATAGAGGGCAATGTTGATCGCTCGGCGGGAGGTGGTTTGGGGCGAAGGGCGATGTCTGAGCAAGGGCCAAGCCAGTAAAGCTATGACCAATGCCATGAGGGCAGCAGCAGCTATCCAGAAAGTCAGGGTCATGCCTTATCCTCCGGCTGATTCAGCAAAGCTTTTATCCGTGCTTTGTCTCCTTCGGAGAGCGCCCCAGAGGCAACCAGAGTGGCGCGCTGGCGCAGGTAAACGATCAGCCCGGCAATGGCGCCTATCAGAAGCAGGAAAGGGCCGAACCACAGCAACCAGGTTATGGGTTTCATGGCCGGGCGGTAGCGCACGAAATCTCCGTAGCGCGTCACCAGGAAATCCATGATTTCAGCATCGCTCTTGCCCTGCTTGATGAGAGTGCGCACCTCGCTGCGCAGATCCTCCGCCAATTCCGCACGGGAAGTTGCCAGGGTTTCGTTCTGGCACACCAGGCAGCGTAGTTCTTCGGAGATCGCCAACATGCGCGCCTCGGTCTGTGAATCCTGGGCCAAGGATTGGGCTTCGCCAGCGATGGCCGTTGTAATCCAGAGGCTGAAAATGAAAATGAAAAGGGCACGCATATCAGGATTGCTTTTCAAGCTGTTCGACGAGGGGCAGAACCTTCTCTTGCAGTACCTCGGGCGTAAAGGGGCCGATCTGCTTGTAGCGGATTACACCGGATTTGTCGATCACATAGCTTTCCGGCACGCCATATACGCCGTAGTCGATGCTTACCCGTCCGTCCATGTCCAGCACCACCAGGGAGTAGGGATTGCCGCGCTCAGTTAGCCATTGATTCGCACGCTGTCGCACCAGCTTCTCTTCGTCAGCCGCGGAAATGTTTTTTACGTCCAGTTCACCATCGCCCCGGACTTCCTTGTAATTCAGTCCGACGATGGGTAAATGGCTCTGACGGGCAAATGCGACCAGCAGCGGATGCTCCTCTCGGCAGGAAACGCACCAGGATGCCCACACATTCAGTATCCACACTTTGCCGTGCAGGTCCGCTGGCGCAAACGGCTTGCCCTCTGCCAACGTCATCAACTTGAACGCTGGCGCTGGCTTGCCTATCAATGGCGACGGTACCTCGTGAGGGTCGCGGTTGAGACCGATGGCCAGGAAAACCGCCAGCACCAGAAACAAAACAAGGGGAATAAGGAAGCGCTTCATGCCGAAGCTTCCAGGGTTACCGCCGAGTGGGCAGCGGCTGTGGCGGATTTCAGCCGGTAGCGGCGATCGGCTGCAGCCAGGATGCCACCAAAGACCATGAGCAACGCTCCAGCCCAGATCCAGTCGACGAAGGGTTTGTAATACACCCGCATACTCCAGGCCGCATCGCCACCGTCCAGTGGATCGCCGAGGGAAACATAGATGTCACGGGTTAGGCCCGGATCGATAGCGGCTTCGGTCATGGGCATGGATGAGGAAAAATACTGGCGCTTCTCCGGCATCAGCACTTTTAGCACGTTGCCGTTCAGGGTGACTTCTACTTCTCCCCGAAAAGCCTTGTAGTTCGGGCCAGGTACTACCGAAACGCCTTTGAACCGCAGCAAGTATTTGCCTGCCTTGACGGTATCGCCGGGTGCCATGCGTACGTCCTGCTCGGATTCATAGGTCTTGACCATGACGATGCCCACCAAAGTCACTGCCATGCCCAGATGCGCCAGCGTCATTCCCCAAGCAGCCAGTGGCGGTTTGCTGGTCTTGAACCGGTCCTTCAATTGCATCGCCGTCACCAAGATAATCCAGCAGGACAAGCCCAAGCCGATGGCGGCTGCTCCGGACCAGTGGCTGGCGAGGAAAGGCAAGCCAACGCCGGTCAGGATAGTCACTGCCAGTGGAATTCGCAGGCGTTTGACCAGTGTGGATAGTGAAGTCTGCTTCCAATGCGTCATGGGGCCCACTGCTTGCAGGAAGAGCAGGGGCAGCATGATGGGCACGAATACCGTGTTGAAATAGGGGGGGCCGACGGATAGCTTGCCCAGATTCAACGCATCGATAATCAGGGGGTAAAGGGTGCCCAGCAGCACCGCGCCAGCGGCCACCAGCAGCAGTACATTGTTGATAAGCAGCAGGGTTTCCCTGGAAACCAGGGCAAAGGCACCACCCAGGCTAACCTTGGGTGCTCGCCAGGCAAAAAGCGTCAGGGATGCGCCGACCACGATCACCAGGAAACACAGGATGAAAATGCCGCGCTTGGGATCGGCGGCGAAAGCATGCACCGAGGTCAATACGCCGGAGCGCACGAGAAAAGTGCCCAAAAGGGAGAGGGAAAAGGCGCCGATGGCGAGCAGTACTGTCCAGTTCTTGAACGCTCCGCGCTTTTCTGTCACGGCGAGCGAGTGGATGAGGGCCGTGCCCACCAGCCAGGGCATGAAGGAAGCGTTTTCCACCGGGTCCCAAAACCACCAGCCACCCCAGCCCAACTCGTAATAGGCCCAGATCGAGCCCAGTGCGATGCCGCCGGTGAGGAAAGTCCAGGCCACCGTGGTCCAGGGCCGGGACCAGCGAGCCCACGTGGCGTCCAGTCGCCCGGACAATAGGGCTGCAATGGCGAATGCAAAAGCGACGGAGAACCCCACGTAACCCATGTAGAGCATGGGGGGATGAAATGCCAATCCCGGGTCCTGCAACAAGGGATTCAGGTCCCGGCCTTCTTCTGCACCCGGTAGCAGACGATCAAATGGGTTCGACGTGGTCAGGATAAAGAGCAGGAAACCGAAAGCCACCAACCCCAGCACGGCCTGGACCCGCGCGACCATGTCTTCCGGCAGGCTGCGGGAGAAAGCCGCGACAGCCAGGCCCCAGATACTCAACATAAACACCCACAAGAGCAGCGAACCTTCGTGGCCGCCCCATACCGCGCAGGCACGGTACAGCAACGGCAGCCGGGAATTGGAGTGTTCCGCCACATAGGTCACCGTGAAGTCGCTGCCGATGAAGGCGGCGGTCAGGCATGCAAAAGCCACGGCCAGCATGAGAAACAGTGCCAAAGCGGCTGGACGAGCCAGGCCGACCCATGCGGCATGGCCGCGCTGAGCCCCGATCAGTGGCAAGGTTCCCTGCACCAGTGCTACGAGAAGCGCCAGGATGAGTGCGAAATTTCCAAGTTCAGGGATCATGCAGCAGCCTCAAGAATCATCATTTCTGGGTTTTGGCGGTGCTTTGCGCCTTGTCTACGGCGGCCTTGGCCGGCGGCGGCATGTAGTTTTCGTCATGCTTGGCCAGGACTGTGCTGGCGATGAATATTCCGTCCGCGCCCAGCTTACCCTGCGCGACCACGCCTTTCCCTTCCTTGAACAAGTCAGGCAGGATGCCCGTATAACTGACGGGGATCTCCTGGACTGTGTCGGTAATCACGAAGTGGGCAGTGATGTCTCGCCGATCCAGGCTGGCAGGTTTGACCAGGCCGCCGATGCTGAATGACTTGCCCTTTGGCGCTTTGCCTTGAGCGACTTCGGTGGGCGTGATGTAGAGGGAAATGTTGCTGTCCAGTGCCTTAAGGACGAAAAAGGTTGCAGCACCCAAGGTGGCCAGGGCGCCGATGATGATGGCGAAGCGTTTGTGACGGGCTTTCATGGCACGGATTCCGAAGTCGGTTCAGTCGTTTAGGGTAGCCGCCGGTTTTTCGTCTTCCATATCCGCTGCGACTTCGCGACGCAGTTCTTGAAGTATCTCCTGGTGGCGATGGCGTGCCATCAGGGGCTCAATCAGTATGCACAGAGCGGTCAAGCCGAAACTGCCCCATACATAGAAACCATAACCTCCCATGGCGAAAAATTCTGCCGGGCTCTGCCAAGTCATGCTTTTATCTCCTGCAAGTTCCTGACCCAAGTGGTGTGCCGTTCCCGCTCCAGGATGATGGTTCGCACCCGGTAGAGTGCCATTGCGATGGAGTACATCCAGAAGCACAAGGCCATGAGCAGCATGCCCCACAGCATGGTGACGGCCATGCTGGAGCCCTTGGTGGATATGGAGGCTCCCTGATGCAGGGTATTCCACCACGTGACCGAGAAATAGATGATGGGTACATTCACCACGCCCACCAAGGTCAACACGGCACCGGCTCGGTCGGCACGGCGCGGGTCGTCGATGGCGGTGGTCAGCGCCAGGAATCCGAGGTAAAGAAAAAACAGCATAAGGGACGATGTCAGCCGGGCATCCCACACCCACCATGTGCCCCACATCGGTTTGCCCCACAGCGCGCCGGTCCAAAGGGCGAGGAAGGCGAACCTGGCGCCGGTCGGTGCCAAAGCCGCGCTCATCATGCCGGACAGTCGGGTGTTGAAGACCAGGCCGATGGCGGCCCAGAAAGCCATGACGCAGTAGATGAACATGGCCATCCAGGAGGCTGGCACATGCACGAAGATGATGCGGTAGCCTTGTCCTTGCTGGGCATCAATTGGCGCCACGAACAGACCCATCCACAGCCCGGCTAGCCCGAATGCCACAGACAGCAGGGCGAACAGGGGCCAGAGTTTTCCTGCCAGCGGGTAGAACCGCTGCGGGGAGGCGAATTTGAACCAGTTGAAAAGACGATTCGTCACGCTGCTTTATCCGGAAAAATCATTCAAGGGCAATGCGCAGGGCTGCGGTTGCCGCCCAAGGCGCGAAAAACAGCGCCAGCACCAGCAACGCGGCCAGCAGAGAGAGGTGGCCGCCTGCGCCGATACCGGAAATATCTGCTTCCACCGCGCCTGCGCCGAAAATCAGCGTTGGCACATATAGCGGCAACACCAGCAGTGACAGCAGCATGCCTCCGCCGCGTACCCCCAGTGTCAACGCTGCGCCGATGGCACCAATCAGCGATAGCAGCGGCGTGCCTAACAGTAGCGAGATCATCAACACCCCCAGTGTCCGGGCGGACAAGTCGAACTGGATACCGAGTACTGGCGACAGTAGTACCAGTGGCAGGCCGGAGACCAGCCAGTGGGCCAGCGTCTTGCCGACCACCAGCAGAGGCAGGGGGGTACTCGATAGTGCCATTTGTTCCAGCGTGCCATCCAGGTAGTCGAAGGTGAACAATCGGTTCAGGGACAGCATGGTTGCCAGCAGCGCCGCCACCCACAACACACCAGGAGCGATGTGTCGCAGCACATATGCCTCCGGGCCAATGCCCAAGGGAAACAGGCTGACCACGATCATGAAGAAGAACAGGACTGTCAGCACCTCGCTCTTGCGGCGCGCAGCCAGCAATAGCTCTCTGCCTACGATGGCAATGAAGGCGTTCATGCAGTCAACTTCAAGGTGCGACCCGGTGCGGGCAGGGCGACGGCTTGGTGGCTGGTGTACAAAACCATGCCGCCCTGGTCAAGGTGTTTGCCGATGAGGCCGCAAAGCATTTTCACCGCCGTGGCATCCAGCGCAACGAAAGGTTCGTCCAGCACCCATAGCAGGGCAGGACTCACCAACAGTCGGGCCAAGGCGACGAGATGTTTTTGGCCTTGGGAAAGGAAGCGTGCCGGCAGTTTTTCTCTGCCTTTCAGTCCTATCTGCTGCAACGCCTTTAGCGCATCGACTTCCGTCACATGTTGGCCTGCGATAGCCGCGTTCATCCGCAGATTCTCCATGGTGGTGAGTTCTTCCTTGATGGCCGCGGCATGGCCCAGATAGAGCAGATTGCCGTTGAATTCATCCCGGTTCTCCCGTACCCGTTGGTTATTCCAGCGGATTTCTCCTTCGGTGGGAGGCAGGAGGCCAACAACAATGCGCAGCAGGCTCGTTTTCCCCGCACCATTTTCCCCGTCCACCTGCAACCACTCGCTTGCATTCAGGACGAATTCCAGGTCGGAAAACAGGCAGCGGTCACCGCGCACACAAGTCAGGCCTGCAACGCTAAGCATCAATAAAATCCTAAAACGCACATCGCTGCGCGATTGGGTTTACGTTGGAAGATGGGGTTTTCCATTCACCTCTCCATGCCGGACTACTGGAATCTTACCGGGTTTTGCACGTGAGGCTGCAGATCGCTTGCAATGACACTGGGGAGGGAAGTTTGCAGCCTGCAACGAATTCTTTACTGTAGAGCATAGTGTCCATATTTTGCACTATTCCAAAGACGGGAAATCGTTGAGATGGGATACCTTTGGTCAAGGTGTAAACGATGTTTTTGCGTGGAGTAGTTGGTGTAGCTCAATGGTTATAAACCAGAGCACCTGTTCCAGCCTCGGACATCGCAGTGGGAAGACGGGGAAAGTGTTGCAAGATATAACCGGACAATGCGCTTACCCATGGTGCTTGTGCGCTGTGTCGATAAAGCGGTGCGCTTTACCGACACGGTAACCTCATATATCCGCAAGGCTGGGCGCTAGGTTTCAAGCGGGGAACGGAATGCCTTAGGCATCCAGTCCGCGTTGAACTTGCTCCGCTGCGCGAAGTACAGCACGTGCCTTGTTGAGCGTTTCCAACCATTCGCTTTCTGGCACTGAATCGGCAACGATGCCGGCACCGGCTTGCATGTAGAGCGTTTGATCCTTGACGACGGCAGTGCGCAGCGCAATCGCCACATCCATATCACCATTGAAGCCGAGATAACCGACCGCTCCCGCGTAGATGCCGCGCTTGGTGGGTTCGAGTTCATCGATGATTTCCATGGCGCGCACCTTGGCGGCCCCGGAGACAGTACCGGCCGGGAAGGTGGCTTTTAGCACGTCCATCGCGCCCATGCCGGGTTTGATCTTGCCTTCAACGCTGGAAACGATGTGCATCACATGCGAGTAGCGTTCAATTACCATCTTGTCGATGAGTTTCACGCTACCGGTCTGAGCCACACGACCGGCATCGTTACGGCCCAGGTCGATCAGCATTACGTGCTCGGCGATTTCTTTCGGATCGGCCAGCAGTTCTTCCGCCAGCGCCAAGTCTTCTTCGCGGGTTTTGCCGCGCGGGCGCGTACCGGCAATCGGGCGTACGGTGATGGTGTCGCCTTCCAATCGGGCCAAAATTTCAGGTGAGGCACCCACGATATGGAAATCGCCAAAATCATAGAAGAACATGTATGGCGAAGGATTGATCGAGCGTAGCGAGCGGTACAGCGCCAGCGGAGATTCGGCAAATGGCGCGCTCATGCGCTGCGAAAGCACCACCTGCATGATGTCGCCGTCAGTGATGTACTCCTTGGCTTTGACCACGGCTGCTTTAAAACCCTCCTGGCCGAATTCGGAAGTGGCTGTCGAGATCGCTGGCGCTGGTTTCGACAATGGCAATTGCACAGGCTCACGCAGTTTCATGCGCAATTCGAGCAGCCGCTCTTCGGCGCGCGTATAGGCGTTGTCTTCGCTTGGGTCGGCATACACGACCAGATACAGTTTTCCAGAGAGATTATCGACGACGGCCAGTTCTTGTGAGAGCAACAGTTGGATATCCGGCGCACCGATGACATCGGGTTTTGGACATTCAGCCAGTTTTTTTTCAATAAAACGGATGGTTTCGTAGCCGAAATAACCGACCAGTCCGCCGAGAAAACGTGGCAGGCTGGCCTGGTGCGGTGCCTTGAATTGTTTCTGGTATTGGGCGATGAAATCGAGCGGATTGCCTTCATGGCGCTCGACAACATGGTCATCAGTGATTACTTCGGTAATTCGCCCCTTGACGACGATACGGGTGCGCGCCGGCAAGCCAATGAAGGAGTAGCGACCGAAACGCTCGCCGCCAACAACGGATTCCAGCAGGTAAGAATAGGGCCGGTTGGCAAGCTTCAGATAAACCGAAAGCGGCGTATCCAGATCCGCAAACAGTTCAAGGATAAGGGGAATACGGTTGTAGCCCTCGGCAGCGAGGGCCGCAAATTCAGCGCGGGTAAGCATTTCTAATCTCCGAAACAAATTGGTTGGCGGCAAAAAGGCGCAGGTACGCGGTTACGTGCGACGCCATCGCCATTCGAGCCACATTGGTCTGGAGTGAAATGCCATGATGCAGGACTACCCTGAAAGTTGAATTTTGCGGCCTATTTTCGCGGATTTTTTCGCAGTGCGTCAACGTCTTTCCCTGGCAACTTATTGAGCTTGCAATGCTTTGCTCACAATCTCGTAAGTACCGGCGGATAAGTTTTCCGTGTTGCATATCCGTTCCAGCTCTGCTCGCATCATGGCTTGGCGCTTGGGTTCCATGCGCGGCCAGCGGTTGAAACTGGCGGCCAATCGGGCGGCAAGTTGCGGGTTGAGTTTGTCTATTTCGATGACCCGGTCGGCGGCAAAAGCATAGCCATAGCCATCAGGGGCGTGGAAATGGGCAAGATTCTGCTGGCAGAACGCTCCGATCAGCGAAATTACCTTGTTGGGATTTTTGATCGAGAACGCCGGATGTTCGGTAAGTCGCTGTACGCGCGACAGTGCGCCGGGGCGACGGCTCAAAGCTTGCAGATTGAACCATTTGTCCATGACCAGGGCATCGTCCCGCCACTGTGCTGCAAATTCAGCCAATTGAGTTTCGCCGCCATCGCGGTTGACCATTGCTTTGAGTGCGGCTAGCCGGTCGGTCATATTGTCGGCTTGAGCGAACTGCTTGGTCAGCATTTCGCTGATCATGGCTTCGTCGAGTTCGGCCAGATAATCCAGACAGATATTCTTGAGACTGCGTTTGGCGACTTCCGCTGCGTCATAGCGATAGGCGGCACCCGTATTCAAGCGCGTATAAGTACTGAGCAGCTCTTGGCGCAATTCACGCGCAATTTGCTGACGTACGCACTGGCAAATGAATTGCAGTCGAGTGGGGTCCACTGCGTTTAGCGCTTCCAGCAAGGTGCGTTCGGAAGGAAGTTCGAGCATCAATGCAACCAGTGCTGGATCCAGTCCTTCCTGATGGAACAGGCTGCGCAATGCGTTGATGAATTCGACCGGTGCGCTTGGTTGACCAGTCTGATCCTTGGCATCGTAAAGCGCGATCAGGAGTTTTGAGGTATAGGTATTGGCTGCTTCCCAGCGGTTGAATGCATCTGCATCGTGCGCCATCAGGAATGCCAGATCATCCGGGCTGAAGGTATATTCAAGCTGTACTGGTGCGGAAAAATCACGCAGCAGTGAAGGGGTTGGGTGACATGGCACGTTGATGAAGGTGAATTGCTGAGTTACTTCGCGCAATTCCAGTATCCGAGTGGACGGCCCAGCTTCTGCTTCGCCCTCGAGTTGCAGTGCTAGATCGTTGCCGCGCCGGTCGATCAATCCTATTGCAAAAGGAATATGCAGGGGGAGCTTGTCGGTTTGGCCGGGTGTTGCCGGGCACGATTGGCTCACCGTCAGGGTGAAGGTTTGCGCGGCCTTGTCATAGCTGCTGACAACCGCTAGCTGAGGAGTGCCTGCCTGGCTATACCATCGTTTGAACTGTGTCAGGTCCGTGCTATTGGCATCCGCCATGGCGGCGACAAAGTCATCGCAGGTGACGGCCTGTCCATCATGGCGGCGGAAATAAAGATCGATCCCTTTGCGAAAACCCTCGCGACCGAGCAGGGTCGCCAGCATGCGTACGACTTCCGCGCCTTTCTCATAGACAGTCATCGTATAAAAATTGTTGATTTCGATATAACTATCAGGCCGCACCGGGTGGGCTTGCGGGCCGGCGTCCTCTGCGAATTGCATTTCGCGTAGATGGCGCACGTTTTGAATGCGTTGTACTGCACGGCTGCCCAGATCGCTGGAAAATTCCTGGTCACGGTAAACAGTCAGACCTTCTTTCAGAGAAAGCTGGAACCAATCGCGGCAGGTGACGCGGTTGCCCGTCCAGTTGTGGAAGTATTCGTGCGCAACCACCGAATCGATGCCATCAAAGTTGGCATCCGTTGCCGTTTCCGGTTTGGCCAGTACGAATTTGGTGTTGAAGATATTCAGGCCCTTATTCTCCATGGCGCCGAAGTTGAAATCGGAAGTGGCCACAATCAAATAGGCATCCAGGTCGTATTCCAGCCCAAAGCGCTCTTCATCCCAACGCATGGCTTTTTGCGCGGCAGCCAGAGCATGGTGACATTTATCGAGATTGCCTGGTTCCACGTAAATTTCGATATTGACGCTTCTGCCGTTTGGCGTGACGTGTTGGCCTGCCAATGACACCAGCTTGCCCGCAACCAGGGCAAAGAGGTAGCTGGGCTTGCGGAACGGATCAACCCACTTTACCCAGTGGCGATTGCGATCCATCAGCCCTTCGCTGACACGGTTACCGTTGGAAAGCAGCACCGGGAAGCGAGTCTTGTCGGCAATGATGGTGGTGGTAAAACGTGCCATGACATCGGGACGGTCGAGGTAGTAGGTGATGCGTCGAAATCCTTCCGCCTCGCATTGGGTAAAGAAATTGCCATTGGAGAGGTACAGTCCCATCAGACGAGTATTGGTCGAGGGATCGAGCCGGGTCACGATGTCCAGAATGGCAACGTTTTCAATGCCGGGAAGACTCAGTGAATCAGGGGTTAATTCAAAGTGAGCAGGAGATAGTAGCGCGCCATCGAGCTTGATCGACTCAAGGGTCAGATCTTCACCGTTCAGAACAAGAGGTCCTGTTGTATCCGTCGATTTGGGGTTGCGCTGTACAACCAATCGTGAAGTGATGCGGGTGACACTTTCATCCAGCTCGAAAGTCAGGTCGATCCGGTCAATCAGAAAAACGGGCTGGGTGTAATCCAGACGCTGGATGAGATGGCGATTTTGGCTCATGTTTTCAGTGGTCTTGTTGGGTATAGGGGGCAATCGTGTTATGTCAAAATTTTACTAAAGATAGATGAATACGGTTTTTCTTTGTCTAAAGATTTGCTGGTATAGTTGCCAGCAATTCTCACTTGCAAGATGACAGGCTCATGTATCGCTACGATGAATTTGACCAGAAAATCGTGGATCAGCGCGTAGCGCAATTCCGTGATCAAACTCGCCGCTATCTGGCTGGTGAATTGACCGAGGATCAATTTCGGCCACTTCGCTTGCAAAACGGCCTCTATATCCAGCGGCATGCGCCTATGCTGCGTATCGCGGTTCCTTATGGCCTGCTTTCTAGCAGACAACTGCGCACCTTGGCCATGATTGCACGCAAGTACGACCGTGGTTATGGTCATTTCAGCACTCGGCAGAATATCCAGTTCAACTGGCCCGCGCTGGAGAATGTGCCACAAATTCTGGCTGAGTTGTCTAAGGTCGAGATGCATGCCATTCAGACTTCCGGTAACTGTATTCGCAATACCACGACGGACCAGTTTGCTGGTGTGGCGCACGATGAAATCATCGATCCGCGCCTGTGGTGCGAGATTATCCGCCAATGGTCGTCTTTCCACCCGGAATTTGCGCATTTGCCGCGCAAATTCAAAATCGCTGTTAACGGAGCGCGTGAAGACCGTGCCGCAATTCTGATGCACGATGTCGGGTTGGAGGTGGTTGAGCGCAATGGTGAAGTCGGCTTTAAAGTGTTTGTGGGTGGCGGGATGGGCCGCACACCCATTATTGGTGAATTGACCAACGAATTCCTGCCGAAAGAACATCTCCTTTCCTATCTTGAGGCGGTTCTGCGTGTTTACAACCGCTATGGTCGACGAGACAACAAATACAAAGCCCGAATCAAGATTTTGGTTAAGGCCTTGGGTGTTGAAGTGTTTGCCGCCAAAGTTGCCCAGGAATGGGCTTTCCTGAAAGATGGCGAATTAACACTCACCCAGGCTGAAATTGACCGTATTGCTGCCTTTTTTGTCCCGCCACTGTACGAGAATTTGGCCGGGGACGATGCCGCTTTCCTCGCGCTGAAACGTGAAAACAAGGCTTTTTCCCGCTGGGTCGAACGCAATGTATTCGGCCACAAGGTGCCGGGTTATGCCGCCGTTACCTTGTCGCTGAAGCCGACCGGTGTGCCGCCGGGCGACGCTACTGCCGAGCAAATGGAAGGCGTAGCAGATTTGGCGGAGCAATATAGCTTTGGTGAAATCCGCGTTTCGCATGAGCAAAATTTGATCTTGGCCGATGTTAAGCAGTCTGATCTGCCGGCTGTCTGGGATGCGGCCAAGAAACTGGGCTTTGCCACGCCGAATATTGGTTTGATCACGGATATCATTTGTTGCCCGGGCGGGGATTTCTGCTCGCTGGCCAATGCCAAGTCAATCCCGATTGCTGAGAGTATCCAGAAACTGTTTGATGATCTGGATTACCTGTTTGACCTGGGTGAAATCGATCTAAATATTTCAGGCTGCATGAATTCCTGTGGGCACCACCATGTCGGACATATCGGTATTCTTGGTGTCGATAAAAATGGGTCCGAGTGGTACCAGGTGGCGATCGGTGGCCGGCAGGGTCGCAATGCTCGAATTGGCAAAGTGATTGGCCCTTCATTTGCACAAGAAGAAGTACCTGCTGTGATCGAAAAGATAATTGGTGTGTTTGTGGAGCATCGCCAAGGGGGCGAATTGTTTCTTGATGTGCTGGATCGCATCGGCATTGAACCATTCAAAACCCGTGTTTATGCCAAGGAGCCAAATCATGGCTAAGATCATCAAGGATCGCCAAATTGTCGAGGTCAGTGAAACGCTATTGCCTTTGAATGCTGATGGCAGTTTTGCTGACGTCCCTGACCACGGTACCGTGTTGGTGCCTCTGAAACAGTATTTGGCTCAGCGTGAAACGCTGCGAGAACGTGGTGGGTTCGGTGTGTATTTTATGCCGGATGATGAAGTGGAGAGTTTAGGTGCAGATGCGGCGACACTGACGTTGATTGCCGTGGAGTTTCCGGCGTTTACTGATGGACGTGGTTTCAGTGCCGGTCGTTTGTTACGCGAGCGCTATGGTTTCACCGGCGAATTGCGTGCGCAGGGCGATGTGTTCAAAGATACACTTAACTATCTTGCTCGTTGTGGCTTCAATAGTTTTGCGGTACTTGAGGACAAGGATCTTGATGATGCCTTGTTGGGGCTCGATGATTTTACCGAGTTCTATCAGGCTGGCGTTACGCACTCCCCCTTGTTCCGGCGTCGTACGGCGGCTTGAGTTTGGGTGGGTAGCTGTTCGCAGATGCCTGTTAATTCAAAAAAACGCCGTTCCCTTGCAGTGGGGAACGGCGTTTTTATTTTGTTACTTATGCTTTGAAGTGGTTAAGTTAGATACCAATTTCCTCGACCCATGCCAGTGCCTGAACATGAGAACGATTGAGCACATCGGCAGTAATCAGCAGGTTTTCGCACAACCGCGGAACCTCAGTCATGTCCGGATCTTCACAGGCCTCAGCCAACTCCAGGTACGGGCCGTAAATACCGGTACGTTCAAGCAAGGCATCACAAACTGAGTCTGGCAGAATCAGTGTCTCAAGAATTTTGTCCATGGGCATATCGAGCAGGACGTCCAGCAGGGAGAACATCCCAACGATAAAGAGGTTGTCTTTCTCTTGTCCATCAAGGAAATTTCCCCCCAGTAATTCAACGAGTCGTCCACGAGTGACTGCGGTCTTGAGTAGGGCAGGGGCTGCGCCGGTTTCAGCTCCCGCAGTGACTAACAGTAGGGTGAGCCAGCGATAAAGTTTCTGGTAACCCAGGATAGTGACTGCGTGACGGAACGACTGGATTTCACACGAGAGACCAAAGCCTGCCGAGTTAATGTAACGCAGCAGTTTGAATGACAATGCAACATCTCGCTTGAGCGCATTTTCAATATCACGTATCTCTGCGTTATTGCGCAACATATTGAGCAAGTTGAGGATGTTGGCATAACCCGGATTGATCACCTTGGCAGAAAGCGTTTCTGGGTGCGCGAAATAAAAGCCCTGGAAGCAATCAAAGCCAAAATCCATGCATTGCTTGAATTCGTCTTTGGTCTCAACTTTTTCGGCGACTTGCAGTACTGGGAATTTCCGCAGCTCTTTAGCCAATGCCGGGACTTGTTTTATGCCAAGCTGCTGGATGTCAAATTTGACGTAGTTGGCAAACTCCATGAACGGCAGGGTTTGCGGTGTTAGTACAAAATCGTCCAGTGCAACACCAAAACCCTGTGCACGCAGATCTTTAAGCCGAGCCAGAAGTTCGGGGGTCGGTTTTGTGGTTTCTATAACTTCCAGAACAACGCGCTGAGGCTGAAGTAGTTCGAGGAAATTACTTTCCAGCATCGATTCTGCAACATTGATAAAGGCTAGCTTGTTTCCCACCAGCCAGTCAGTACCCATGTTGGAAATCGTATTAACCAGAACGTTGGTTCCGGCTTGCATGTCACTGGAAAATTCCGCCGTGACCGATTCACCGGTTAATCTGAACAGCAATTCATAACCAATGATTTGCTGTTGGCGGTTCAATATGGGCTGCCGGCCGATAAAAGCATGTTCTTGCATCATTCACTCGATTGGGGGCATCCAGTAAAGGGCCCCTCTCCAAAATTAATGGAATGGACTTGAAAGAATTCGCATCCCAGTCAATTTGTCAGCGCATGCAGCGCAAAGGTCGCTCTTTCGTCTTATGTCGCCTTGGCTGTAATGAAGCGCGAGGCTTTGATCGCCGAGCCGTCGGCTGCGGCGGATTCAAGTAGATCTTCCATGTCCAAGACAAGCACGATTGAACCATCGCCGGACAGGGTTGCTCCAGCGATACCCTTGGGGCGGATATTTTGCAAAGGCTTGATCACAACATCATCCCGTCCAATAAAGCTATCTACCGCAAGAATGAAGGAGTGTTCCGCTGATTGCATCAGTACGCCAAAGTTTGGAATGTGATCTTCTTCCCAGCCAATCAGCGTTGCAAGTGAGCGTACCGAAAGGATTTCGTCTCGGACCACAATGGTGGCACGACCGGAAACCTCCTGAATTTGTTCTTGGCGGATAGGAATGATTTCCCGAACCATTGCCAATGGAACTGCAAAAGGTTGGTCGAGAACCTTGACAACCAATACTGGCAGGATGGCGAGGGTCAGTGGTAACTGAATAGTGAAACGAGATCCTTCTCCGGCAACGGATTGAATATCCACGCGACCATTGAGCCGTTGGATATTGGTCCGAACCACGTCCATCCCGACGCCTCTTCCCGAGATGTTCGAGACTTGGTCCTTGGTGGAGAAGCCGGCCATAAAGACCAACTGCAGGCTTTGCTTATCATCCAGGCTGTTGGCGGTTTCAGCGTCAATCAGTCCTTTTTCGACCGCTTTGCGCCGAATAACATCCGGGCGCATGCCCTTACCATCATCGGTAATTTCGATCAGGATATGGTCACCGACTTGCGTGGCGGAGAGTTCAACGACGGCTTTGGGTGGCTTGCCCGCAGCGATGCGTTCTTCAATAGTTTCCACGCCATGGTCAACGGCGTTGCGAACCAAGTGGACCAGCGGATCATTCAGATCCTCCAGCATGGTTTTGTCGAGTTCTGTTTCTTCCCCAACAAGGACAAGTTCCACATCCTTGCCAAGTTGACGTGCCAAATCACGAGCCAGCCGCGGATACTTCTGGAACAGTCGGCCGATCGGCTGCATGCGGGTTTTCATGACGGCGTTTTGCAGATCGCTGACCAATAGGTCAAGCTGGCCAATGGCCTCATCAAGCGCCTTGATCGTGGTTGCATCCATCTTGCCGGCCATAATATCGGTACGCAAGGTCGTCAGACGATTCTTGGTTAAACCGATTTCGCCAGAGAGATTCAACACCTGATCCAATCGAACGGTATCAATGCGTATGGTGGTTTCTTGCGTAGCCAGCGGCTGGCCTGTTGAAGCTTGGGATTTATTGCTGGCGGGCGCAGGTGCCGGAGCTGGACGCAGTGTTTGCATCGGGTCAATGACAACAGATTTGGATTCGGTTATCACCTGTTCCACCTTTACGGGAGCCATTTCCATATGTTGTGTCATGATTGAAACTTGTGATGTTGAATCCGGAACCTTGTTGAGTAGTGCGTCATAAAGCACTTGCCAGTCAGGTTCTTGAGTTGATGCAATATTATTTGTCGGGACGACTGGAGTCTCAATGTGGGATGCGGCAACAGGCTTTACTTCTGCCACTATTGGCTCAGCTTGAGGTTCCGGTGCCTTCCCTTGCAGGACATTGTCCAGCGCGGAGAGTATGGCTGGGTCGGCTGCACTTGGCATGCGTCCTTGAGCCAGAGCCGCGAACATGTCGCGTACCACGCCGGTTGCATCGAGAATGACGTCCATGAGTTCAGGCGTCATACTCAAATCGCCATTGCGCAATTTGTCGAACAGATTTTCAGTTCGGTGACACAAGCCAACCATAGGGTCGACATTCAGGAAGCCCGCACCACCCTTGATGGTATGAAAACCACGGAAAATGGTGTTCAGCAACGCCTTGTCATCAGGGCGCTTTTCGAGTTCGACCAGTTTGTTGTCAACGTCGGACAAAAGCTCTGAAGCTTCCGTCAGAAAATCCTGCAGGAGGTCGTCCATGCCGGAAAAATCGCTCATCCTTGCCTCCTTGAATACGGTTGTCAGAAGCCAAGGCTCTCGAGCAGATCATCGACCTGCGCTTGGTTGGTAACGATGTCGGTACGTCCATCAGCGTTGATGACTGGACCATTCAACAGGGTGTCTTCGTGCTTGATGACGACGCCTTGGGGAGAAAACATCAACAGGAAGTCCAGCAAATGCTGTTCCATTTCTTTGGCCATCGACAAAACTTTTTTGATGACTTGACCTGTTAGATCCTGGAAGTCTTGCGCCATCATGATTTCCAACATCTGGCTGCTGACTTCTTCGGAATCTTTTGTCGTCAATGCTAGATGGGCGCGGGTTTGTTCAACCAGTTTTTTGAACTCATCAATGGAAAGCTGATTCGCAAACAGTTGATCCCATTGCCCAGAGAGCTTGCGTGAATCAGTCGCTATCCTATCTTGTAAAGGTTTGGCCGCATCTAATGCGTTGAGCGTACGCTCTGCTGCCTGTTCGGTCATCGTGGCAATATAAGCCAGACGGTCCCGTGCATCAGGAATTTGCGAAGCCGCTTGTTCAAGTGACTTGTCCAGACCCAGTTCGCGCAAAGTATCGTGAACTTTGCGGGTCATCTGTCCAATATGCGAAAACATTGAGCGTGCAGGCTCCGGCATGTCTGGTAACGCGCTGGCAGAGTTTTGATCATCTGGGCCCGAGAGTGTAGGCGCGGATGATTTTTCTGCCGCTTGATTGGCCAATAGAATGCTGTCAAATAGCGCTTCGAGATCGGCCGAATCGCCGCTGGTGAGGGCTTGATCGCTCACAGTCGCCTCCTGTGCGTCTGTTTATTATTGTCGTTGGGTTTGATGTTACTTACCCATGCTTGCAAATATTTTCTTGAGCTTTTCGTCAAGAGTTGCTGCGGTAAAAGGTTTTACGATATAGCCATTGGCACCAGCGGTGGCGGCTTCAATGATGTTTTCCTTTTTAGCCTCCGCAGTCACCATCATGAGCGGGATGTGCTTGAGTTGCGGGTCGGCACGCATAGCTTTCAATAATTCAATGCCTGTCATGTTCGGCATATTCCAGTCAGAAACCACAAAATCAAACTGACCGTTCTTAAGTTTATGCAACGCAACTTGACCGTCCTCGGCTTCATCCACATTGGATAATCCCAATTCTTTCAAAAGATTACGGACGATGCGGCGCATGGTGGAAAAATCATCCACCACGAGAATTCGCATGTTCTGATCTGCCATAACTTGCTCCAGGGGCCATCATTGAGGCCCGCTTTTTATAAATGCCTGTGTTGATATCAGCTGACCAGCATCGGGGTCAGTGTATCAGCCAAAACAAGAGGATCAAACTTCGCTACGTAGGCGTCTACCCCGACACTTGCACCCATGGCGCGATTTGCATTGGATGAGAGCGACGAGTGCATGACAATCGGGATTCCTTGGAATCGATGGTCGGATTTAATGTGCTTAGTCAGCACATATCCATCCATTTCCGGCATTTCTGCATCTACCAATATCAGCTTCAGTTTTTCGGCGAGCAGTTCACCATCCTGCATGGCACGATTGGCCAGGCCCTGAAGCTTATCCCAAGCTTCTTTACCATTGTTGGCTTGATGATATTTAACGCCGATTTTGTCCAGAACGCTGATGATTTCCTTGCGGGCAACGAGGGAGTCATCAGCAAAAAACATGAAACTGTCAGAGTCAATAGATGCGTGTGGCAAGTCGGGGATGATCTTTTCCCCGATGACGGATGATAAAACCTGTTCCACATCCAGGATCGAAACCAATTTCCCATCAGGCAGTTCTGTGATGGCTGTGATGAGTGCTTGGTTACCTGCCAGCATGGATTCAGGGGCGCGCACCTTATCCCAATCAACCCTGATGATGCGGTCTACATCATGAACCAGAAATGCCTGAGTATGTTTGGAAAACTCGGTTACGATCATGGTGCTAGTTGAGTTCGCTTGTTCGCCAGCTTCCGTTGAAATGAATTTTGACAAGGAAATGACCGGAATGATGTTTCCTCGCAACGAGATTACGCCTTCCACGCCAAGTGGCATATTGGGGGTTTTCGTGATCTTTGGCGTTTGAGAAACTTCGCGAACCTTGAAAACGTTGATGCCAAATATTTCCCGTGAACCCAGAGTGAATAGCAGGATCTCCATCTTGTTGGAGCCCGCAAGCTTTGTACGAGCGTCTACGCTGTCGAGCAAATTTCCGGGTTGGCTTTGGATGGCCATGTAATATCTCCGCTTGGATGCTGTGAGGTGCTAGGGGTTATTCGCGCAGCAAGTATTCTGCAACCATTTCCGAAAGTCTGTGAGGCTCGAATTTTGCTACATAGCCGTCAACACCAACTGATTGACCCAGTTTCTGATTAGACATGCCGGAAAGCGATGAGTGCATGATAACCGGGATGCCAGAAAAACGCGGGTCATTCTTGATCATTTTGGTCAGCATGTAGCCATCCATTTCTGGCATTTCAACGTCGGTGAGGATTAGCTGGATCATGCTTTTGACCGATTTCCCTTGAATGTCAGCGGATTGAGCAATGCGTAATAGCTCTTCCCAAGCACGTTTGCCATTGATGGTTTGAATGTACTTGAGCCCCATTGCATTAAAGGTCAACTCAATCTGTCTTCTTGCTACAACAGAATCATCGGTAAAGAAGACGGTTTTATCTGCGAGCCTATTGTTTTTAATGACAAGGCTGTCGTCGATGCTGTCGCCAGTACGGGTGGTTTCAGCCAGGACTTTTTCCACATCCATCATCATGACAAGTTTGCCGTTGTCTAGCTCGGTGACAGCAGTTACCAGTCCACCCATCTGGTTGGTTAGCATGTCTGGCGGTACTTGCATGGAAGACCAGTCGAGCCTCAGGATGGTATCGACAGCTTCAACCAGGAAACTTTGTGTATGGCCGTTGTACTCGGATACAACCATTATTTCTGGTCGATTTTGGGTGGTGATACCGGCATATTTTGCAAGGTCAATGACGGGTACCAACTGCCCGCGCAGGCTGACCATGCCTTCCACAGAAGGAGGCATGTCTGGTGCCTGGGTTATTTCAGGGGTGCGCATGACTTCACGTACCTTGAATACATTGATGCCAAAAGTTTCGCGCCGGTTGGTGCGTTGGTCGAGCCCAAGAGTGAATAGCAGTATCTCAAGCTTGTTGGTGCCTGCCAGTTTGGTGCGGGCATCAATGTTTTTCAGGAGTTCCGACACAATGTATTCCTCACGAATTCCCACTTGGATTGAGCCTGGATGATTGGCTCCAGTGCGCCGATTATAACCAATAGAGGGTAATAAAAATGGTCTGTGATCAGGTTTTTTCTAAACCGCCTGCAAAATTGAAAATCAGGGCTGTCGGCGGTTGGCGCCTTTATAATGTTAAACATTCGAATCAACAAGAATCGGGTATGGCATGAGTGCAGGAAATCCGCTTATTGACCCTCGCGAGTTGGAGCAAGCTTTTTCGTTGTTTAACGAGGCTTCCCGGCAGCTATCCTCAGCTTATGCAGAGTTGCAGGAGCAGGTTATTTCACTGACGGCGCAGCTCGAAATCGCTAACGGTGCATTGCGTCGGGAACTGGATGAAAAAGCTGTCTTGTCAAGACGGCTTGGGCTGTTGCTGGCTCGCCTTCCTGCAGGGGTGGCTGAGTTGGATGGCGCTGGGCTGATCATTCAGATGAATCCAGCAGCCGAACGCTTGCTCGGCGTTGAGGTGATCGGGACGTCATGGGGTGCGCTGAAGCGGGCCCGTTTTCGAGCGACTCCTGAATCAGATCTCTGGTGTTATCAGGGAGATCATGGGGAGCGTTGGCTGTCTGTGGTTGAAAGCCCTATTCCAGAAGAGAAAATCAGTTTGTTGCTTATTCATGATTTGACTGAATCCTGGGAGTTGCAGCAGGCGCTAGCTCGCCATCAGCGATTGGCCGCTATGGGGGAAATGGCTGCAGGTTTGGCGCATCAATTACGTACCCCGTTATCAACGGCACTGCTCTACACTGGACATCTAGCACGACCTACTTTAAATGATGTTGACCGTTACCGTTTCGCGGGGAAAACACTGGATCGCTTACGCTACCTTGAAACATTGATTGGTAATATGTTGCGATTTGTCCGTGGCCAAACACATGAGTTAGAGGTTGTTTCTCTTGCTGAGTTGTTGGAAGAAGCTGCTTTGGCTCTGGCTCATGACTATGCGCAAAGTGGCATACTGTTGCAAATAGATGTGGGTGATCGGGATGCTTGGGTGCGTGTTAACCGCAAGGAAATGGTGGGGGCGTTAACTAATTTACTTGATAATGCTCGCCACGCATCGTCATTTGGCATGCAGGTCAAAATGACGCTTGGTTGCATCGACGGAAATGCATTGGTTGAGGTGCGCGATTCCGGTTGTGGTATGTCGACTGAGGTGTTGGCACGTTTATTTGATCCCTTTTTTACCACGCGCAAAGAGGGCACAGGTCTTGGGCTCGCAATCGTGCGTAATCTTGTCACAATGTATGGTGGCGATGTCAGTGCTGATTCGATACTGGGGGCGGGGAGTATATTGCGAATCCGTTTGCCTCTCGTTATTCCGCAGTCTACGGTTTGAAGCAATGCAATGAGTTTTGTTGCAAAAATTATTTCCGCGCTTTATTTTAAATACGTTTTAAAACTAGGGTGTTATGCCTTGTTAGGTATGTTGGCATGAACGATTTGAGATTAATGTGCGGTGGCTTGTTTTTTGCCAGTAATACTCGTGTTTTCGACAACAATTAATCGTTGTTGTGTCCTGTAATTATGACTTAATTTAGAAGGTTGGATCGATCATGTTGCCAACAGTAGATATTGAAGGCGAAGTTGGGCGAGTGGTATTGACTGGGCAGTTTGATTTCAGCTCACATCGAGAATTTAGACAGGTGTGCGAGACATTGATTGCTAATCCTGGGGTCAAAGAACTTTTGGTCGATTTTCAGAATGTGGTTTATTTAGATAGTTCAGCTCTGGGAATGTTGTTGTTGCTGAAAGAGAAAATTAACGCTGCAAATAAAAATTTGGCGCTTGTGAATTGTCGCGATGCCGTACGTCAAGTCTTGGAAATTGCTTGTTTCGGTAAGATTTTCACCATTCGTTGAGGTGTAAGAAAAGAGTATTTCCATGAAAATCCTCGTAGTCGACGATACGGAATCGGTTTTACTGCTAATGAGTCGATTCGTCGGGGCCTTGGGGCATCATGCCATTCCTGCTCGTAATGGGTTAGAAGCAGTCGAGTGCTGGCGAAATGAACGACCTGATCTGGTCTTGATGGATATGATGATGCCCGTGATGTCAGGCGCTGAGGCGGCTGCCATCATCAAGGCTGAGGCTGGTGAGACCTGGATTCCAATCGTTTTTGTAACCGGAATGGGGGAAGATGCCGCTTTGGCTGAGGCTATCGAGTGTTGTGGTGATGACTGTTTAAGTAAACCGGTCAATTTTCGTGTGTTAGAGGCAAAGCTCAAAGCATTTGGCCGTACGTTGGAACTTAATCGCAAAGTTCGCGAGCAGTCGGAGAAACTCTCGGATTATTTTGACCATAGCGAGGAAGAAAAAGGCATTGTTCGTCATTTGATGGAGCAGATGGTCAATGCGGAGCGTCTCGCAGATCCACGACTTGAATATTGGTTAACGCCTGCAGAAAGTCTCTCTGGCGACATGATTGCAGCGGCGAGGACACCGGGTGAGTCCTTGCATATTATGCTTGCTGATGGAATCGGACATGGCATAACTGCTGCGCTGAATGTGCTGCCATTGACTCAACCTTTCTACAGTATGACTGAAAAAGGTCATACCCTTCCTGAAATTCTGGCAGAGATGAATAACAAGGTACGGCAAGTGTTGCCTGTTGGCCGCTTTGTTGCTGTGGCCCTCGTTTCAATTAGCGAGGTGGATGGCCTTGTTGAAATTTGGAATGGGGGCATGCCTGAACTGCAGATTCTTGACGCTGATTGTGTGGTGGTTGAAGCATGTAAATCATTTAGTTTGCCGCTTGGCGTCGTGCCGAGCCATGCTATGGAATTTTCTCCTAAACGGTTTTATTTTTCTCGGCCGGGCGCTGTACTGGCATATTCAGACGGGCTTGTTGAGGCACGCAACCTTGAGGGAGAGGCGTTCGGATTGCCGCGACTCCTTGAAGCAATTGCTGCATCCTCGGCTGGTGAGCGTGTTGAGGCCGTTCGTTCCAGGTTATTCTCCTTTCTTGATGGTAAAGAATATCATGATGATATTTCGTTGGTTTATGCGGGATTTGGCCTAACTGTCTCGAATCGTCTTGTTAATCGTGATCCAGACTTTGTTCTTGATCCTAACCTGTTGGAACAACTGGTTGCTGACAACAACGTGCTTTGGCGATACAGCCTGACTTTGGGTATCGACGAACTAAGGCGTATTAATGTAGTTTCATTCATCATGACCTTCGTAAACGATATTAAGGCGCTTTCAGGATGTAACTCGGATATATTTTTAATCTTGAGCGTGCTCTTCGCAAATGCGCTGGAACGAGGCGTTCTGGCGATGGAGGCGCCGATCATGCAAGGAACGGAAGGACGGGAGCAACACCAGCAAGAGCGAAGCGCTCGACTTAATGCCCTTCAATCAGGACGGGTGGAAATGGGCTTATCTGGAGTTTCTTTTTCGGGGCGAATGGTTTTGCGTATTCATGTCAAAGATAGTGGGAAGGGATTTAATTGGCGGGCTTGGCGTGAGTCAAAAGGCGATCATCTGAAGGTAAGCGATCATGGCTTGGACTTGGTGCAATCGCTCTGTGCAAGCATGGAATTTCGTGGAGTGGGTAACGAGGTTGTTGCATACTACTTACCCGGCAACGCCTGACTGAAATCGCAAATAATTATCTATTCCAGCGCTACCTCTGGTGGTGTTGCGTCATATGAAAACATGCTTGCTTCTGGTGCATATTGATTTGATTGGTCAATAAGGTTGGAGCAGCCAGAAATGGGAGATCATTGTAATGAGTGTGCCGAACGCAGACAGGCCTTTGGCCGATCGCGTGCGCGAGGCTTCGCAAAGTCTGCCGCAGCCGGTGCAGCCTTGTTATTCCGCTGACGTGATATTGCAAAAAAAACTTCGCCATGCGCCGCGAAGCGAAAGGTTGATCATTGTCGGGGCGTCAACAGGCGGTACAGAGGCGCTTAAGGATCTATTGATGATGATGCCGGCGGATTCACCCCCGATACTCATCGCCCAGCACATGCCTGAAATGTTTACCCGCTCGTTTGCGAGTCGTCTGGATGGATTGTGTCGCATCCATGTTAAAGAAGCAGAACAAGGCGATATTGTGCGCTCTGGATCGGCATACATTGCACCTGGTCATTCTCATCTGATGCTCGGTTATTCGGGCGGAGACTATATCTGTGATCTTTCTCAAGGGCCGCCAGTAAATCGGCATCGCCCATCGGTTGATGTGCTTTTCCGTTCTGCTGCAAATGTGGCAGGTCGCTATGCTATTGGCGTCATCTTGACTGGGATGGGGAAGGATGGGGCGGCAGGAATGCGTGAAATGAAAGAGGCCGGGGCATTTAATTTTGCGCAGGATGAATCTACTTGCGTGGTATTCGGTATGCCTAAGGAGGCGATTTTGCTTGGAGGCGTTAACGAAGTGTTGCCCATAAGAGAAATTGCTCCTCGTTTGTTGCATTGGTTGAGTCTGCATAGGAGTGAGGCATGATTTTGCCGATTTTGGTTGTCGAGGATGACGATGCTCTGCGCGAGGCGCTTTCTGACACGCTTGTTCTCGGTGGGTATCAAGTACTGACTGCCGAGGACGGTTCCATGGCATTGAGGATGCTTGAAACCCACCGGGTTGGGCTCGTGTTGTCTGATGTGCAAATGCAACCTATGGATGGAGAAACGCTGCTGCATGAGGTCAAAGTCAGATTTCCGTGGTTGCCGGTGATTTTGATGACAGCTTATGGTGTGATCGACAAAGCGGTTGCGGCATTGCATGCTGGCGCTTGCCACTATCTGCCGAAACCCTTCGAGCCTGAACATCTTTTGCAGGCAGTCGCCAAATACTTGTTGCCCGATTGTGTTAATGAGAATTTGATTGCAGAAGATCCGGCAATGCGTCAGTTGCTAGATGTGGCGCGCCGAGTAGCGCTTTCAGATGTTTCAGTCATGATTACGGGTGAATCGGGCGTAGGGAAAGAAGTCCTTGCGCGATTTATTCACAACAACAGTGCGCGGGCTGATAAACCCTTCGTTGCGATTAATTGCGCGGCAATTCCAGAACAATTGCTCGAGTCCACCTTGTTCGGGCATGAAAAAGGCGCCTTTACCGGCGCCGCAGTTCAGCATATAGGTAAATTCGAGCAAGCGCAGGGTGGTGTGTTATTGCTTGATGAGATCACAGAAATGCCTTTGGCACTTCAGGCTAAGCTGCTACGTGTATTGCAGGAACGTGAAGTCGAACGTGTCGGTAGTGTTAAAACGATCCCTATTGATATCCGTGTGTTAGCGACATCAAACCGGGATGTGTCAGAAGAAGTGGCCGAAGGACGTTTTCGTGAGGATCTGTATTATCGATTGAATGTGTTTCCGCTGCATCTGCCAGCTTTGCGTGAACGGCCAGATGACATCTTGTTGTTGGCGCGGGCAATGTTGGCTCGACATGCTGCTCTGCAAAAGCGACGCGCGCCAGTTTTGTCAGCGCAAGCTGCGGAATGTTTTTTGAGCCATACATGGGATGGCAATATTCGTGAACTTGACAATGTGATACAGCGCGCCTTGATTCTTGCGCCGGGTGATGAAATAGGCCCGGAGCACCTGTATTTGCCGGTTGTCGCGGCAAGAATTGCCGCTGCGGGTGGGTTGCCGCAGGAGAACTCGGAACCTGAGACAGTCATGGATATCAAAGAGGTAGAGAAGCAACACATTCTCGAAACACTCCGCGCTGCCGGTGGGGTGAGGAAATTAGCCGCGGCAAGGCTTAATATGAGTGAACGCACGCTGCGTCACAAATTGCAGCAGTATCGTGAATTAAGTGGAGATTTGCACATATAGGTTGCAGCTGGCGCAGGAATTGCTTGCGGGAGATGCGTTCCGCCCCCTAGAATCAGGCTTGGAAGGATAAGTATTTATGAGTAGCGTGCAAGGTATCGACCAATTGCTCGGAGAACTACGTTCTGCTGCAGCGATGGCGGCAGGTCAGCCTGCCTCTGTTGCGCAAGAAGGCACGGACGGGCCGGAGTTTGCCCAGGTTCTCAAGCAATCGATTGATCAGGTTAACCGGATGCAACAGGAAACGCAGGATAAACAACTTGCTTTTCAATCTGGAGAACCTGGGGCAGATTTGCAGGATGTAATGGTATCGTTGCAAAAAGCCAGCCTGAGTTTCCAGACCATGGTACAGGTCAGAAACAAGCTCGTAGGTGCTTACCAAGAGATCATGAACATGCAGGTCTGACGGCTTGGGGTGACGAAATTGGCTAGGCTATGGCAGAGGCGGGCGTAACGGCTCAACGCAACCCGGTTGCGGATAAAGGCATTGGCGGAGTTCGCCAACGATTGGAAGGGTTGTCCGGTCCGAGCAAGCTTGGCCTGATGGTGATTGCCGCTTTGGCTATCGCTTTATTGGCTGGTGCCTTGCTTTGGTCGCGCGAGCCTGCTTGGCGTATTCTTTTCACCAACGTCCCGGACAAGGACGGTGGTGCCATTATTCAATCCCTGCAGCAAATGAATGTGCCGTATAAACTTGATGCTGGCGGCACGATCCAGGTTCCTGCCGACAAAGTTTATGATGCGCGCCTAAGACTCGCTGATCAGGGGTTGCCCAAGGCTGGTAATGTCGGATTCGAACTGATGGATAGCCAGAAATTTGGCATATCGCAGTTCGCTGAACAAGTGAACTACCAGCGCGCCATTGAAGGTGAGTTAGCCCGCTCGATTGAAACTATTTCGGTGGTGGAGCGTGCGCGGGTACATCTTGCGATCCCGAAACAAACCGTTTTTCTACGTGATCAACAGAAACCAACAGCTTCGATTGTGCTGACATTGCAGCGAGGTCGGCAGCTGGATGCGGGGCAGGTTGCCGGTATCGTTCACTTGGTTTCATCCAGCGTGCCTGATTTGCAGGTCAATAACGTGACTCTTGTGGATCAGAATGGCGATTTGCTCTCGCGTGGCCGCGACAATATGCGAACCACTCTTGATCCCAACCAATTGCAGTATGTGCAACAAGTCGAAGGCGGCTTTGTTGATCGTATTCAAGCGATCCTTTCACCGATCGTTGGGCGCAATAATGTGCGTGCTGAGGTGACTGCGCAGGTGGATTTTGCCGAAGTGGAAGAAACCTCGGAAAAATTTCAACCCAATAACCCGCCCAATGCGGCTGCGATTCGCAGTCAGCAGACCACAGAACAGGTTGGAAGTTCCAGTAATGATGCCGCAGCGGGGATTCCGGGTGCGCTGTCAAATCAACCGCCGGGCGCTGCTGCGGCACCGATTACTGCGACGGCGTCAAAAGCTTCTACTGTGGCTGCCGATGGGACGAGTAATACAAGTTCCAATTCGCGGCGTGAAGGGACAACAAATTACGAACTGGATAAGACAATTCAGCATGTCAAACAAGCCGTGGGTGGAGTGAAGCGCTTGTCTGTTGCTGTCGTGGTTAATTATAAAGCCAGCAAGAATGCGGATGGGCAGCAGGTTTTTGCGCCTATGACACCGCAGGAAATGGGGCAGATCTCTGATTTAGTTCGCGAGGCAGTAGGCTTTAATGCGTCCAGAGGTGATTCCGTTAATGTGGTCAATGCGGCCTTCACTCAGCCCGCTCCTGAAGAAGAGCGCGCGTTGCCTGATCGTACCGTGGATTACCTGAAAGCGAACTTTACCGATGTGATGAAGATGGCCCTTATCGCCATTGTTGTGATTTATTTGCTTTTCTTCGTTGTTCGGCCACTGATGAAGGATATGACGCGTTCCCGCGAAGAGGGGCGCACCTTGGTGCTTGAAGAAGGGCAGGGTGACGGTGAACCGATCAATCCATTTGCCGCTGCGCGTGCGGCCGCGAATGAAGAGGGTCAGGAACGCATGTCGGCTTTTGCTGATTTGTTGCAACGTGCCAAGGAATTGGCCAAGAATGATCCACGCATGGTCGCGACCATTTTGCGTGAATGGATGATCGGCGAAGAAGAAACCTCCGACTCCAACAAGAGAAACTGAGGACAATGTGGCAGCGAACCTAGATGAAGACGGCGTGCGTCGTGGATCAATTCTCCTGATGACGCTTGGTGAAGAAGCTGCGGTCGAGGTATTTAAATTTCTTGGCCCGAAAGAAGTGCAAAAACTCGGTTTTGCGATGGCGGGGATGGAGAACGTTAAGCGCGAGGAAGTCGATGCGATTTTGGGGGATTTCATTGCTTCAACGGAAAATCGCGCCAATCTGGGTGCTGCGGATGAGTATATTCGCTCGGTCCTGACCAAGGCGTTGGGGACGGACAAGGCGGCCAATCTGCTTGATCGAATTTTACAGGGCAATGACAACGGGGGCATCGAATCGCTTAAGTGGATGGATTCTGCTGCTGTGGCTGAACTTATCAAGAACGAGCATCCGCAGATTATCGCCACGGTTCTTGTGCATCTTGAACCAGACCAGTCTTCCGAGGTGTTGAGTAACTTTACAGAACGCGTCCGCAACGATGTTCTGTTGCGCATAGCTACACTGGAGGGTATCCAGCCTGCCGCGTTGAAGGAGCTAAACGACGTGTTGACCCAACTGTTGTCCGGTTCCGACAAGCTCAAGAAGAGCGCGATGGGGGGGGTCAAGATGGCGGCCGACATCCTCAACTTCATGGGGGGCGTGGTCGAAGCCTCGGCCGTTTCCAGTATCCGTGAATACGATCCTGAGTTGGCTCAGAAAATCCAAGACAAGATGTTTACCTTCGATAACATCCTTGATATTGATGATCGCGGAATTCAGTTATTGCTGCGCGAAATTCAATCGGACCAACTTATTGTTGCGCTCAAAGGGACCAGTCAGGCCTTGCGGGAAAAGGTATTCAAAAACATGTCGCAACGCGCTGCAGAAATGTTGCGAGAAGATCTCGAAGCCAAAGGGCCGGTTAAGCTTTCTGAGGTTGAGGCCGAGCAAAAAGAAATTCTTAAGATCGTTCGTCGACTCGCCGATGAAGGCCAGATTGTGTTGAGTGGTAAGGGCGATGAAGGTTTGGTCGAGTGAGCGGGAGGCCTGGGTAAATGGCGGGATCCCACTCAAGAGTTATTCCGCGCGAAGAGCTTTCCGAGTTTCAGCGTTGGCAATTCAGTACGCTGCTGGATGATTCGACTCAACATCAAGGAACGGAAAACGATAAGTCGGCTGAGTCCGTAACTCCATCTGAGCCGCGTCCTGACATTCCGCAAACTGAATTGCCCGAGCCGGAATTGCTCCCGGATGTACCTCAAGTCTTCAATGACGTACATTTTCCCACAGCAGAAGAAGTCGAAGCCATCGAGCGTCAAGCGCAGGAAGAAGGGTATCAGAGTGGGTTGGCGGCTGGACGCTTGGCGGCTGAGATGGAAGTGAATCGGTTGCGCTCATTATTGTCGGATGTCGAAAATGTCTGTCGGGGCGCAGAAGTACAGTTGGCGGATGAAGTCCTCGACCTGGCTTTGGTCATTGCACGCCAGATGGTTCGGGAATCGTTGCAGGAAGACCGAGCTACGTTGTTGCCTGCTATCCGTGAAGCAATTGCTGGTTTGCCAACGGTTCGGGAACCCGCTCGACTCATTCTTAATCCGGAAGATCTGACGGCGCTCGAAGTTCTTCTGGCTGGTGAGTTGCCAACGGATTATTGGCGTTTTGTGCCAGATCCTTCGCTTTCGGCGGGAAGTTGTCGCATTGAATCATCAATGACATCGATTGACCTGACACTGGCGACTCGCTGGAACAATCTGTTGCGTGTTCTGAATAGAAACCAGCGTGCCGATTTGACTTGGGATGCCGTGCCGCAATTAGACAGTTCTGACCATGCCGACCTCGCTTGATCGTTGCCATCGATACCTGACGGATTGCCAAAGTGCTGTGCGTTGGTTGCGACCCTGGTTGCCTCGTGGGCGTTTGACACGCGTTTCCGGCTTGGTGCTCGAAGCGGTTGGCTTACGGTTGCCCATTGGGATGTCCTGCGATGTCGTGACCTCCGGCGGGCGTTCGGTTGAGGCTGTGGTGGTCGGTTTTCAGGAAGAGCGTTTGTTTCTGATGCCCATCAGCGAAGTTTACGGTGTAGAGCCGGGTGCTGAGGTGGTACCGCATGAAGATGTTGCCGCATGGATTCCAGAATATGGTCAGCATCGGCAAGCGCAACGCCGGTTGGAAGACCATGGACGCCAGGTCCCAGTAGGTTGGGGTTTGCTTGGGCGGATTCTTGATGGTTTGGGGCGTCCTCTTGATGGCAAAGGGAGCCTTGAGTTCGAAAGTTATATGCCGCTTTTTGCGCGACCCTTCAATCCCATGGATCGCGAGCCGGTACGTCAAGTCATGGACGTCGGTGTGCGCGCCATCAATGCGCTGTTGACGGTGGGGCGAGGCCAGCGACTAGGTCTGTTTGCCGGGTCCGGCGTGGGAAAGTCCGTGTTGCTGGGCATGATGGCGCGATATACCACCGCGGATGTGGTGGTTGTTGGCTTGATTGGAGAGCGGGGACGTGAGGTCAAAGACTTTATTGAAAACATTCTAGGTCCCGAAGGATTGGCCCGTTCTGTCGTTGTTGCGGCGCCTGCCGATACGCCTCCTTTGTTGCGCTTGTATGGCGCGGCTTATGCGACAAGTATTGCTGAATATTTCCGTAATGAAGGTAAGAATGTCCTGTTGATTATGGATTCGCTCACCCGTTATGCCATGGCTCAGCGCGAGATTGCACTGGCTGTCGGAGAGCCCCCTGCAACCAAAGGCTATCCCCCATCAGTCTTTGCCCGCTTGCCGCAATTGGTTGAGCGCGCCGGGAATGGGCGTGAAGGCGGCGGTTCTATTACGGCCTTCTATACGGTACTTTCGGAAGGGGATGATCAACAGGATCCGATTGCAGACGCTGCGCGCGCCATTTTGGATGGTCACTTTGTATTGTCGCGTCAGCTTGCTGATACCGGCCATTATCCGGCAATTGATATTGAAAGCTCGATCAGTCGGGTGATGCAGGATATTGTGTCGCCTGGAGAATTTGAAGCGGTACGTCGTTTCAAGTACCTTTATTCGCGCTATCAGCGCAGTCGAGATTTGATCAGCGTGGGGGCTTATGTGCCCGGTTCTGATCCGATACTAGATGAAGCCATTCGCCGGCATCCCGCATTTGAAAATTTCCTGCAGCAACCTATTCATGAATGCGAGAGTTATCCGGGCGCAAGAATGAAACTTGCCCAAATTTTCTCTGTATGATGATTCCTTTCAGACCTGATAGTTTGTAAACGTGGCCGAATTTCGATTTGATTTCCTGTTAAAGCTCGCACTTGACGAGCGTGAAGAGGCCGCCAAAGTATTGCAGGTGGCGCAAAGTGCCTGGCTTGCTGCGCGAGCAAAGCAGGAGCAGGTAGATGCTTTTCGTTGCGAGTACCGTAACCGATTGACGACAAGTGGCCAAAGCGGCATGACGGTGACTCAATGGCGCGATTTCCAGCTATTCTTGTCGCGGTTGGATATGGCCGCCAAGCAGCAAGTCGAAGAAGTTGCGCTTCATGAAGCGCGCTATCAGCAGGCGTTAGAGGTTTGGCAGGCATGCGAGAAAAAAGTTAAAGGTTTTGATGCGCTGAAAGATCGTCATCAGCTCACGGAACAGCGCAAGGAAGGTGTGCGCGAACAGAAACAACTAGATGAATTCAATAGTCGGCAGAGTCGTTCTTCGCGGTAATGGTATTCTCAGCAAACGCTTGAGCCACATCAAGCAGATGTAGTTTAACTACTTGGTTTTGAGTGGGATTGCCTTGCCCTGTGTGCAGTGAAGCAGGATAATCCACGCTCACCTAGGCGACCCTGGCTAGCGCTGTTGCCACAAGTTTGGAGGTGTTTATCACCGGACTTGGCAGGCAGCCACAGTAGTCAAAGGCGTGTCCCTATAGGTAAAAGGATATACCGAGCCCCTCCTAAGGGCTAGTTACAGGTTCGATTCCTGTTGGGGACGCCAAAGTTGTTTTATATCCGCGGCGCCACTGTTAAGCGAAGCCATAGTTGGTGTAACGTCCGTGGATGATCAGTTTTTGTTTGGCTGCACTGCTTGCAGCTCAGACGATTTGTTTACCCAATGCATCACAAAATAGTACAGGAGTACTTACTTATGCTGCGCAGTACCAAAATTGTTGCCACGCTTGGCCCATCATCCAACGATCCTGCAACGCTAGAACGCTTGCTCAACGCTGGCGTGAACATGGTTCGTCTTAACTTCTCCCATGGTACTGCTGAAGATCATATCGGCCGTGCCGCGACGGTACGTGAAATTGCCAAGCGCCTGAGCCGCCCTGTTGCTGTGCTCGTTGACTTGCAAGGTCCGAAGATCCGCGTAGGCAAGTTTGAAAAAGGCAAAGTGACCCTGGAAAAGGGCGCCAAGTTCATTCTGGATGCAGAGTGCCAAGTGGGTAACCTGGAACGCGTGGGTCTGGATTACAAAGAACTGCCGAACGATGTTGAGGCAGGTGCGATCCTGTTGCTTAACGACGGCCTGATCAAGATGGAAGTGAACGAAGTGCGCGGACCGGAAGTGCACTGCACGGTATTGCTGGGCGGCGTTCTGTCCAACAACAAGGGTATCAATCGCCAAGGTGGCGGCTTGACTGCCCCTGCTTTGACTGCCAAGGATATGGACGATATCAAAACTGCAGCCAAGCTGAATGCAGACTATGTCGCAGTTTCCTTCCCGAAGAGCGGTTCGGATATGTACATGGCCCGTACTTTGTTGCGTGCTGCTGGCAGCAAGGCTTTGCTGATTGCCAAGATCGAACGTACCGAGGCCATCACCAACCTGGAAGAAATCCTGGACGCTTCTGACGGCATCATGGTGGCTCGTGGTGACTTGGCTGTTGAAGTGGGTGAAGCCACGGTTCCGGCCTTGCAAAAGAAGATGATCAAGCTCGCTCGCAAGAAGAACAAGCTGACCATCACTGCCACGCAAATGATGGAATCCATGATCGAAGCTCCGGTACCGACCCGTGCTGAAGTTTCTGACGTGGCCAATGCTGTGCTGGATGGTACTGACGCGGTGATGTTGTCTGCCGAATCCGCTGCCGGCAAGTTCCCGGTTGAAACCGTCGAAGTGATGGCTCGTACTTGTGTGGAAGCGGAAAAGTCGCAAGAAAGCAAGATCATCACTGAAGATGCCTTGTTCGGTGGCGATTTCAACCGCATTGACCAGGCAATCTCCATGTCGGCCCTGTATGCCGCCAGTCGCCTGAATGTGAAAGCGATTGCTGCGTTGACCCAATCGGGTTCTTCCGCACTGTGGATTTCCCGTTTCCTGTGCGGCGTGCCGATTTACGCCATTACCCCGCAAGAAGAAACCTACAATCGCCTGTCATTGATGCGCGATGTATTCCCGATGCTGGTAGCCCAGTCTTCTTCGGACCATGACGAGCAACTGGTTCGTGCAGAAGTGGAAATGCTGCGCCGTGGCGTGGTGCAGAAGGGCGACATCGTGATCTTTATCTTTGGCGATGTGGTCGGTATCGGCGGTGGTACCAACAGCATGAAGATCGTCAAGGTTGGCGAACGTCGCGTTAGCTGATCAGATACCAAGCTTTGCTTGGTTGAAGGCAAACAAAACCCCGGAACTGGCTTCCGGGGTTTTGTTTGTGTGAAGATCAATAATCAATTCAATCACGGGATACGCGGATCACTCCCTGGACTTCTGCCAGACGTACAAAAATACGTTGCAGTTGTTCTGTGTCACGAATTTCGATAGTGAAATGCATCATGGCACGGTTGTCCTTGCTTAGCGTGTTGACCGCGGTCACATTGATTTTGTCGCGTGACAGGGTTTCAGACAAATCACGCAGCAAACTTTGCCGGTCATGGGCTTCGACCTGGATATCCACGGCAAAAACCTGGCCGGTCTGGTGTTTGCCCCAGTCTGCGCGGATCAGTCGTTCCGGCGAGGCCGCTGCCAGTCGCTTAAGCGTTGGGCAATCAGTACGATGAATCGAAATGCCGCGTCCTTTGGTCACGAAACCGATGACATGATCAGGCGGTACGGGTTTGCAACAGCGCGCGAGAATGGTCATCAATTGATCGACGCCTTCGATCAAAACCCCTTTGCCTTGCTGGTCGGCGCGTGCCGCGCGTATCAAGTCATCAGGGTTGATTGGCATGGGCGGCGCTGGCGGCTCGAGTACAGCGTTGAGCGTCTGCGACAGTTCCCGCAGAGAGAGCTCCCCTTGTCCCAAGGCGAGATAAACTTCCTCTATCGTTTTCAAATCCAGTCGAGCGGCGATGGTATCGAGTTTGCTGTTGTTGAGCCCCGCCCGGACTGCTTCTTTCTCGAACAATGAGCGACCGGCATCCATTGCAACATCCTGATGTTGTTGCTTGATCCAGTGACGAATCTTGGTCTGGGCCCGATGGCTTTTTACGTAGCCTTGATGCAGCCAATCCAGGCTGGGTCCGCCTTCCTTGACAGAGAGAATCTCAACACGCTGACCGTTTTCCAGCGGGGTGTACAGCGGGACGATCTGGCCGTTAACCTTGGCCCCTCTGCAACGATGACCCAGGTCAGTATGAACGTTGTAGGCAAAATCGACGGGTGTTGAGCCCTTGGGCAACTCGATCACGCGGCCAGCCGGTGTCAGTACGTAAATGGTGTCGTCGAACAGCTCGGCTTTAAAGGCGTCCGCTAGCTGGTTCTCCTGCGCCATATCTTCACGCCAGTCCAGCAATTGCCGCAACCAGGCGATTTTTTCCTGGTATTTACTGTCGTGCTGACCGCCTTCCTTGTAGCGCCAGTGTGCAGCTATTCCGTACTCGGAATGCTCATGCATTTCGAAGGTGCGAATCTGTACTTCCAGGGCCTTGTTTTCTGGGCCGATCACCGCGGTATGCAGGCTGCGATAGAAGTTGCCCTTGGGGTGGGCAATGTAGTCGTCGAATTCGCCCGGGATGGGTTGCCACAAGTGATGGATAATACTCAGCACCATGTAGCAATCTTTCACGTCATTTACCAAGACGCGGACCGCGCGAACATCATAGACTTCGGAAAAATCGAGTTTCTTCTGCTGCATCTTTTTCCAGATGCTGAAGATATGCTTGGGGCGCCCCATGATGTCGGACTTGATGCCAGCAGCTTCCAGTTCGCTGCGCAACGTGGCCATGACGGTGGAAATAAAGTTTTCCCGATCAATCCGGCGTTCATCCAATAATTTGGCGATGCGCTTATACGATTCTGGATGCAGATAGCGGAAAGAGAGATCTTCCAGTTCCCACTTGATTTGCCAAACGCCCATCCGATTGGCGAGTGGGGCATACAGGTCAGCGGTTTCCTGCGCAACGCGGCGGCGAAGCTCGTCTGGTGCATTGGCGACGGCGTGCATGGCCTGAGTGCGCCATGCCAGCCGGATCAATACGGCACGGATATCTTCAACCATGGCCAGAATCATTTTGCGCAGCGCTTCTATCTGCTGTTTGGCATCTTCGGGTTTTTGGTGGGTGTGGGGCTTGCCAAGCACGCCGACCAACTCGCGGATGCGGCGAATGTTTTCGACCAGCATGGCAACATCCTGGCCGAAACGGGTTTGGATTTCCTCGAGCGCATTCGTGAGGACTTCGGGTAGTGCAAATAGCAGAGCTGCGATGACTGAATCGGCATCAAGATGCAAATCGGCAACGATTGATGCACTGGCGACCGCCTGTGGCAATAACGGCGTGCCCGTAACCGGGTAAATCGTCTTGCCGTAGCAGGTCTCTGCCCAGTGTAGCGCTGCCGTGATACGGGTGATTTCTTGCGGCTCGTAACGCTCGGAGAGCATCTTTAGCCAGTGTTGCGGATCGTCGGCTTCGGCGATGGATTGAGCGAGCGGGCGGGTAACGGCAACCATGGAATCCTGCTTTTTACTGACGAAAATGAATTTTGCCCAAAATGGGCGGTCACTTGAAGCGCTATGATCAAATAATTAATTCAGTAGTTCAACTTGAAACAGGGTACTCGCAGTGCCGAGAAAATTCCTGCGTCGCTGGCTGCCAAGCCAAAAAAAATTGGCCGAAAACGTTTTTATGCATCGTTTCGGGCACTGGTTTTCCGATCCGCGTCTGTGGCATCTTAATCGACGCTCGGTAGCGGGCGGCGTGGCCGCCGGCGCGATCGGCGGATTAATTCCAGGTCCGCTGCAGATCATGACTGCCGCACTGCTGGCCTTGGTTTTTCGGGTTAACTTGCCCGTGGCCGCATTGGTTACGTTTTACAGTAATCCTGTCAGCATCGGACCCCTGTATTGGCTGGCCTATAAGCTGGGTAGCTTGCTGATAGGCGGTAATGTCTATGCAGCCTTGCCGCCTATTCCTTCTTGGAGCGAACAGGGACTACTGGTCTGGATTCAGCAGTTGGCTTTATGGGCTTGGTCTTTGGGCTTGCCTTTGGCTATCGGCTTACCCGCATTGGCGGTTGTGCTGGCCGTTTTCGGTTATGTATTGGTCGACCAAGGCTGGCGCTTGCATGTGCGTTGGATGCTGTGGCGCCGTTCCCGGCGAAAACCATCGGCTTAGTAGGTCGATTTCAATGCCAGTTCGTCCTGTAATCGTTGTAGAAGTTCCAGTCGCGTGGAGGGTACTTGGCCGGAATCAACTGCGGCATGCAATGCGCAACTGGGTTCCTGGCGATGACGGCAGTTGTGGAAGCGGCATTTCCCCAATAATTCGCGAAATTCAGGGAAATAACCGGGTAGCTCTTCGACCTTGATATGTGCCAGCCCAAAGGATTGCAGTCCGGGTGAATCGATGAGCTCCGATTGTTCATCCAGTTTGTATAGTGCCGCATGAGTAGTGGTGTGCTTTCCTGAATCCAGCGCGATAGAGATATCGTTGACGCGGGCATTCGCATCCGGAATCAATGCATTGGTCAATGTGGATTTACCCATGCCGGATTGGCCGACCAACACTGAAGTATGGCCTTTCAGGTGTGCGCGTAGCGGTTCGATATCTTGCAGGGCGGAAACTTCTACCAGGTCATAACCCAGTCGTGCATAACTGGCGAGTTTTTCGCGTGCAGCTGCGGCTTCGGGAAGATCACTCTTGTTCAGGCAGATCAGCGGATGGATACCTGCAGCTTCCGCCGCGATCAGGCAGCGACCGATCAATTCATCGAACCAGCTTGGGACCGGGGCGACGACTATCACTATTTGTGTGACATTGGCGGCAATGAGCTTCTCGCGCCATTGATCTGATCGGTACAGCAGGGTTTTGCGTGCCTGTGCTTTTTCAATGACCGCCTGTTCGGCGTTGATGAGTTTGATGGTGACTTGATCGCCACAGGCAAAATCGGTTTTCTTGCCGCGAGCCGAGGCGGTGCGGCGGATGCCATCGGGCGTTTCGATAATATAGGATCTGCCATAGCTGGCAATGATGCGGGCGCTGGTTTGGCTCATTGGTTGGTTAGTCTATCCACTTTAGCGGCACACAAAATGTCATTGCGGGAAAGTCCGCCAACCGAGTGCGTGCTCCAGGCCAGGCGGCAGCGGCTGAAGGTGATTTCCATTTCCGGATGGTGATCTTCACGGTGACAGATCCACGCGACCGCATTGGCAAATTCCATGGTTTCGTGGAAATTCTTGAAGCGGAAGGTTTTTTCCAGTTTTCCGTCCAGGATGAGCCAGTTGCGTAATTCGGAAGCCAGCATTTCGACTTCGATCTGGTCGAGCTTGGCGGGTGTGGCCGAGCAGTGTTCGTCAGCAAGAGACATGATGGAGCACCTTGTAAGGTTAAAGATAACTTCAGTTTTAGCCGAGGGATTTCAGTGCTGCAATACGTATCGTTGCCGGCGGGTGGGTGTAGTAGTACATGCTGTATAGCGGATCGGGAGTCAGTGTACTGGCGTTATCCCGGTAGAGTTTGACCAAGGCTGCAACGAGGTCCGATGCCTGTGCCTGTTTGGCGGCATAAGCATCAGCCTCAAATTCTTGTCGACGTGATAGCCAACTCCCGATAGGTGCAAAAATAAAACTAAATACGGGCAAAACGAGGAAGAAAAGCAGCAAGGCGACAGCGGTGCTGCCTTGAGTCACGCCCAGCCCCTGATAGAACCATGCCTGATGCATCAATTGACCAAGCAGCCATAGCAGCCCAAGCATGATGGTGAACGTCCAGGCCAGGCGTTTCACTACGTGGCGATGGCGGAAATGACCGAGTTCATGGGCCAGTACCGCCAAGATCTCTGGTTCATCCAATTGCTTGAGCAAGGTATCGAAAAATACGATGCGTTTGGATTTTCCCAGTCCGGTAAAGTAGGCGTTGCCATGATTGGAGCGTCTAGATCCATCCATCACAAAAACGCCGCTTGATTTAAAACCGCATCGAGCGAGTAGATTTTCGATGCTTGTTTTTAGCGATTGATCTTCCAGTGGCGAAAATTTATTGAATAGCGGAGCAATCCAAGTTGGAAATACCAGCATCAGGAACACTGAAAAGCCTACCCAAGTCAGCCAAACCCATAACCACCAGTTGTTGCCCATTTTCTCCATCAGCCAGAGGATCAGCGTGATCAGCGGCAGGCCGATACATGTGGCCAGCGTGATGGTTTTGATCTGGTCGAGAATAAACAAGCGGGGCGTGATGTTGTTGAAGCCATAGTGTGCTTCTACGCTGAAGGTCGAATACACAGCAAAAGGCAGCATCAACAGGGCGTTCAGCAGCGCAAAGACCACGATCAATGCCAGGCCAGAGGCGATCGGGGAAGAAAAGAGGCCACGACTGGTTTGATCCAGCCAGTTAATAATGCCGCCCTGAGTAAAGACCAGCAGCAATAGCGCTTCAAAAAGCGTTTCGACCTGCGTGAACCTGCTTTTGGTCAGCGTGTAATCGGCTGAGCGTTGATGCGATTCCAGGGGGATCGATTCGGCAAATTCGGCGGGAACAGATGTCCGATATTTACGGACGTGACAGATCTGGCGCCATTGAAGCCAGAGGTGCAATACGGTACCCAGGCACAATGCGGAAAGAAACAGAAGGGAGAACAGGCTGGCGCTCATTTATAATGCGCTTCAAGTTTATCTATTAGGAGCACAGCAGTATGCCACAAGACCAGAACCGACTCATCTGGCTGGATATGGAAATGTCCGGTCTGGACCCGGAACGGGAGCGGATCATTGAGGTGGCGGTGGTAGTGACCGACGCCAATCTGGAAACCGTTGCCGAAATGCCCGTGTTTGTCATTCACCAGCCAGCTGAAGTGCTGGATGCCATGGATGAATGGAATAAAAATACGCATGGCAAGTCGGGGTTGATTGATCGCGTACACGCCTCCACCTTATCTGAAACACAAGTGGATGATCAGATCGTAGCGTTCCTTGAGCAATACGTACCCAAGGGCGTTTCACCGCTGTGTGGCAATTCGGTGCATCAGGATCGGCGCTTTATCGTCAAATACATGCCCAAGCTGGATGCCTATCTGCATTACCGGCTTCTGGATGTGTCGGTGCTCAAGGAACTGTGCAAGCGCTGGCGGCCAGAGGTGTATGCCAAATACCAGAAAGAAGGCAAGCATGAAGCCTTGGCGGATGTTTACGAATCCATCGCTGAACTGAAGTTTTACCGGGAGAATTTTCTGCGGATGAGCGATTGAGTTCGTTAATTCCGATGCGGTTAATGCCAGCATGGATGAACGTAAACTTTGATATGACCGGCTCGAACTGCGGATAGAACGACCATTTTTTGTATTGAGGATTGCCAAGGATTGGCGCAGCTATTCGAGACTCCTTGCAGTAAAATTGATTGGACATTCTGGAGATCCGTGCATGGGCAGTAGCAACGCCGAAGTCTTGGGACAGTTATTGCTGGCACGTGGCCAGCATGTCACTGCTGCGGAATCGTGTACGGGCGGCATGATCAGTGCAGCCATCACCGATATTGCCGGGAGTTCGGCCTGGTTTGAGCGTGGCTATGTCGTCTATTCCAATATCGCCAAGCAGGAAATGCTGGGTGTGCCGGAGGCCCTGATTGCCTCATGCGGCGCAGTGAGTGAAAGTGTTGTGCGTGCGTTGGCGGTTAATGCGCGACAGAGTGCGAAAGCCGATTGGGCCATTGCTGTGAGTGGCGTGGCAGGACCGACCGGAGGCAGTGACGAAAAGCCGGTGGGCACTGTCTGGTTCGCCTGGAGCGGCCCAGGGATAGAAGAAACGGAGCGCTGCCAGTTTGCTGGAGATCGTGCTGGCGTGCGAAGCCAAACAGTGGAACATGCGTTGACCCGACTTATTGAATTCATCAAGGAACAAAAATGACCACGGTAGTTGTTGTACGGAAAGGCAATCAGGCGGTGATTGCTGCAGACAGTCTTTCCACTTTCGGCGATACCCGTATGGGTGCGGGCGACGATGCATGCTGGAACAAGATTTTTGAATCCCATAACAGTTATTTTTCAATTTCTGGCAGCGCCGCACACGATCTGGTGTTGCAATCGCTGCTGAAAAAAGTCAAGACGCTAAGTTTTGGCTCGCGGATGGCGATTTTCGAAAGCTTTCGCAAGTTGCATCCGAAGCTCAAGGAGGATTTCTTCCTTAAGACTGAAGAGGAAGAAGACGATCCTTATGAATCTAGCCAGATTACCGCGCTGATTGCCAATGCTAGCGGTATCTACGGTGTTTACTCGTTGCGTGAGGTCTATGAGTACCAACGCTTCTGGGGGATCGGTAGCGGGCGTGACTATGCCATTGGCGCCATGCAAGCGGTCTATGATGATCCTGCGTTGGATGCCGCAGATATTGCCCGAATCGGTGTTGAGGCTGGATGCGCGTTTGATGTGAGCTCCAGCTTGCCCATGACCCATTACGTGGTCACGTTAAAAAAGGATGAAGACTGATGCAGGACGTACTGGAACGTTTTCTGTTTGAAGAGGCACCGGTGCGTGGCGAGCTGGTGCAATTGGATGCCACGATTGCCGAAGTGTTGTCTCGTCACCCTTATCCGGCACCGTTGGCTCGACTTATCGGTGAGCTGATGGCTGCCGCTGCCTTGTTGACTGCCACAATCAAATTGCAAGGCGCGCTGGTGATGCAGTTGCATGGTTCCGGCAATGTGAAAATGATCGTGGTGGAATGTTCCAGCGATATGACTTTGCGCGCCATGGCTCGTTGGGATGGTGATGTGGCCGATGTCTCGCTGGCCGAGTTGCTGGGAGAGGGGAAATTCATCATTACCCTGGATCCAGAGGACGGCGAAACCTATCAAGGCGTCGTCGGTTTCGAGCCGGGCCAGACGGTAGCCGAAATTATCGAGCAATACATGCTGCGCTCCGAACAGCTTGAAACTCGCTTGTGGCTGGCTTGTGCCGGTGATCATGCCGCAGGACTCATGCTGCAAAAGATGCCCGAAGCTGCGGGCGAAGCTGATGCCTGGCCGCGTATCCAGCATCTTGCGGGCACGGTTACGGATGATGAATTGTTGTCGCTGGATTCGCAGGAGCTGCTGTACCGCCTGTTCAATGAGGAAACCGTACGCATGTTCGAGGCGGCAATTCCGACGTTTGCTTGCAGTTGTTCGCGTGAGCGGGTAGGGAACATGCTGCAGATGATCGGACGCGAGGAAATCGATAGCGTTTTGGCAGAGCGTGGCAAGGTTGAGGTGGGCTGCGAATTTTGCAACGCACGCTATGAGTTTGACCCTGTCGATGTCGCACAGGTGTTTTCTGGGCACAGCTTGCAGGATGCCGGGCCGCAAGTGCATTGATTGGCTGCTGCTTTCTGAAATTAAAAGGCCAACCGGATTCCGGTTGGCCTTTTGCTTGGGTGTCGCAGATAGATGCTTTGGCTGGTCTCTGTGTGCGCAGTCTTATGGTCGTGCACCGCCTTTGTTTTTCTGGTGTGGTTGAATATTTGCATTGATAATTATCGCTGACGTCAAACATCCCGATCCATTTCTGTCGTGAAGCTAATAAAACTTGTACTTTTAGTGGCGCTGATTCTTCCGGGTTCCTCTTCGCAGGCACAGGTTCGGCTGTACCTGTGGGCGTGGGATCGGGCCGAAGATTTGCGTTGGGTGGCGTCCGGCGTGGGTGTCGCTTACTTCGCGGCTCAACTGGATGCGCGAGATCGGGCCTTGATCGCAATCTGGCGCAAGGCGCCATTGCGGGTCCGTCCCGATACCTCTTTGCTGCCGGTATTGCACGTGGAAGGCTTTGCACGCCATGTGCCCCGCACGCTCGACGAGGCCGCCGTCGAGTTGTGGGCACAGGCGCTGGTAGATGCGGCGCGGCGTACTGGCAGCCGGGCTTTCCAGATCGATTTTGAAGCGCGAAGTTCGCAAAAAGAGTTTTATGCCCATGTGTTGCAGCGGGTGCGCCAACAATTGCCCGAGGACTGGATTTCAATTACCGCGCTGGCATCGTGGTGCGGCGAGCGAGCGTGGCTTGCCCGCCTGCCCGTGGACGAGATCGTGCCCATGTATTTCCGCATGGGGCCCGCCGAGCGCCAACTGTGGCACGCGCGCCTGGCTGCCCCTGCGACGCTGCCGGCACGTTGCCGTCAAGCCGCGGGGTTTGCCACGGATGAAGCGGGGCACGCCGATCTTTCGTCGACGGCAGATTTTCACGAGTACTTGTTTTCTCCCCGTGCCTGGCGACCTGCCATGCTGGAGCCTTATCTCTCCCTGTACCCGGTCCCGTCTTCTGGTCTGCACTATCCGGCATCCAATCCATCATTCCAAGGAGTAGTTTTGCCATGAATTTTCTTTCCCCCCAGTTCTGCTGTTCCGGACGCAGTATCGCGAACGTGCTGATGGTGAGTTTGGCGCTGATTTGGCCTGTTGCAGGTCAGGCATCGGGCGGGGGCGGCTATTCCGAACTGGTTTCCTATTCATTGGTGCAGCCTGAACCGGCGGCAATGGCCGGTTTTGTGCAAGGCAAGTTGGGCATACTGGGTCCTGGCACGGATCGGTTTTACTTGATGGCAGCCTACCGCATCATGCAAGGTTTGCCGGCGCTCTCCGGGACGGAGCAAGCCCGATTGTTGCAGGAAACTGAATATCTTCGTGCGGAACGCAGCCCTGCCGGCGTCGAATTGTGGCTGCAACAGCGCAATGCCGTGGCGGACAAGGCGCTGGCGAGCCGGCCCGGTGAGGGGTATCTGGAACGGGGCGACTATGCTTACACGTCCAACTGCTTGCCCGACGCGTTCGAATTCGCCGCGACGACCTTGGCACAGCGCCAAGCTGCGCATGGTCAGGAAAACGAGGCCATTCAGGCGTGGATCCACAACCAGGATAGCGTTTTCGCATCCTGCGATCTGCGCAATAAACCTGTCCCGGAATTGTCATTGCCCACGGAGGCACCGCAGTGGCTGCAGCATGATTTTGCCTATCAGCTTGCCGCGCAGCAGCTTTATCTGGCGCATTACCCCGAGGCGATCCAGGCATTCGAGGCGATTGCCAAAGACACGACTTCGCCTTGGCATGAATGGGCCGGATATCTGGCGATCCGTTCCTGGTGGCGCGAGCGGTTCAACAGCGCTGAGGCTTACCAGCGTTTTCGTGCCGAAACCGGTGAATGGCCGCAGCATGAGCAAGCCCGCGCCCTGCTGCATATGATCGAGAGCGCACATGACGATTCGGTTCGCAAGGCTGCACGTGGCTTGTACGACTCGATGTCCACCCGCTTTGCTCCCGACCGGCAATGGCAGCAACAGTGGCGCAAGGTCAATGCCGCCCAGGCACCGGATGACTTGGCGCAATGGGTGTCCGATCAGCGCTGGCTGTGGGCGTTGTTGCCGGAGAGCGCCATTGCCGATGATTGGCTGTTTGCCACCCGTTCTGCCTCAGGCGGCAAGGACGAGCATGATCTGCAAACCCAACAGCAACTAATTGCGCGCTGGGAGAAGACGCGGGCTTTACCCTGGCTGGCCAGCGCCATGATGGTGGTGCGTGTGCAGACGCCGGGTCGGGACGCGCTGGTGGCTGCAAGCAAAGAAGTGAAGCCCGACCATCCGCTGTTTTTGCACCTGGCCTGGTATCGCGTACGCCTGGCACTGGAAACCGGTGACTGGGTCGCCGCCCGGAAAGAGCTGGAAGCCTTGCAACCGCAGTTGCGCAATCAGTCGCAAGGCACCCGCCAAGCCTTTGATGTACTGGCGATGCTGGCAGCGGATTCGCTGGATGGCGTGGCGAAGCACTTCGTGCGTGCTCCGATTGGCATTGTTGAGGGGGAAGACGAAATGTATTACCGCGCACTCGAACCCGGAAAAACCTATCCGGATTATCTGGATGGCGCAGCGCTGGGCCTGGCGCGCACGCGGCTTTCCGGTGAAGAGTTGCTGGACCTGGCCAAAACCGGTTCCATTGCGAACCCGGTACGTTTGCGCTTGGCCGGCGAAGCTTGGCGCCGGGCCGCGTTGACCGATGTGGCGCCGTTGGAACAAGCTGCGATCCAGCAATGGGCTATGCTCGACAATAGTGCAGAGGTGCAGCAGCTGGCCCATGCTGGCTCATCGGCCGAACAGCGTTTTTTACTGGCGCGCAAGCTGCTGCTCAACCAGGTGCCGGGTTTGAGGCTCGGAACTGACATCGATTCCTATGGCTTGGAAGATGCTTCTCCCGATGCGCGCCTGGGCGAATTACAGCCAGCATTTCATGATTCCGCACAGCAAGCTGCCGTCGCGATCGAGCTCGAACGCTATAAGCATCACAATGAAACCGAGTGGCTGGGGCAGCAGATTCTTCCGTGGATGAAACGCCAGCCCAAGTTTGCCGAAGGGCCGGCGATTCTGGAGAAGCTGGTGTATGCCTCGCGCTATCGCGACAGGCATACCGAGACTTCGCGCGATGCCTTCAAACTCCTGCACGCACAGTATCCGCAAAGCGCAGAAGCCTTGCGTACGCGCTATTACTACTGAATGGGCCGCTATGGAAAAAGGCCAACCGGATTACGGTTGGCCTTTTGTTTGGGTGTTTGCTCCGACGGGTCGCAGTTATTCCTTGCCGAACGCGATCATGCCGTTTTTCGCATCAACGCGCACGATATCCTTCGGCAGATATTCCCCGTTAAGGATTTTCTTTGCCAATGGATTTTCGATCTCGCTCTGGATCGCGCGCTTCAGCGGTCTCGCGCCATAGACCGGATCGAAACCCGCCTCGGCGACCAGATCGAGCGCCGCTTCGGAAGCGACCAAGCCCATTTCCATATGCTGCAGCCGCTCTTCAAGCCGCTTGAGCTGGATGCGCGCAATATTTCGAATCTGCTTCTTTTCCAGGCCGTGGAACACCACGACTTCGTCGATGCGATTGATGAACTCGGGGCGGAAGTGGGTTTTGACTTCACCGAGCACCGCCATCTTGATCACCTGGTAATCGCTTTCGGCCATGCTCTGGATCAAGTCCGAACCTAGGTTGCTGGTCATGACCACGACCGTGTTCTTGAAATCGACCGTGCGACCCTGACCGTCGGTGAGGCGACCGTCGTCGAGTACCTGCAGCAGCACGTTGAAGACATCCGGATGCGCTTTCTCTACTTCGTCGAGCAGGATCACCGAATACGGTTTGCGCCGCACGGCTTCGGTCAGGTGGCCGCCTTCCTCGTAACCGACATAGCCGGGCGGAGCGCCGATCAGCCGGGAGACCGAGTGTTTCTCCATGAATTCGCTCATGTCGACACGCAGCAGATGCTCTTCCGAATCGAACAGGAATTCCGCCAGCGCCTTGCACAGCTCGGTCTTGCCCACCCCGGTCGGGCCGAGGAACAGGAACGAGCCGTACGGGCGGTTCGGGTCACTCAAACCTGACCTCGAACGGCGGATCGCATCGGCAACCAGCCGCACCGCCTCATCCTGGCCGATCACGCGCTGGTGGATCTTGTCTTCCATCTGCAAGAGTTTGTCGCGTTCGCCCTGCATCATCTTGCTCACCGGAATGCCGGTGGCACGGCTGACGACTTCAGCGATTTCCTCGGCGCCGACTTGCGTGCGCAACAGGCGCGGTTCGGTGCGGGTGGTTTCGCTGGCTTCGGCCGTTTTCAGCTTGGCTTCCAGTTGCGGCAACTGGCCGTATTGCAGTTCGGATGCTTTCTGCCAATCGCCTTGGCGCTGCGCTTCGTCCAGCTGCTGGCGCACCTTCTCGATTTCTTCCTTGATCGACTGGCTGCCCAATACCGCAGCTTTTTCCGCTTTCCAGATTTCTTCCAGATCGGAGTATTCCTTTTCCAGCCGCGCCATTTCTTCTTCCAGCAACGCCAGACGTTTTTGCGAGGCTTCGTCTTTTTCGCGTTTCACCGCTTCGCGTTCGATCTTGAGCTGGATCACCCGGCGGTCGAGCTTGTCCATGACTTCCGGCTTGGAGTCGATTTCCATCTTGATGCGGCTGGCGGCCTCGTCGATCAGGTCGATGGCCTTGTCCGGCAGGAAACGGTCGGTGATGTAACGATGACTGAGTTCGGCTGCTGCGACGATGGCCGGGTCGGTGATCTCGACGCCATGGTGAATTTCGTACTTTTCCTGCAGGCCGCGCAGGATCGCAATGGTGTCTTCGACGCTCGGTTCATCGACCAGCACCTTCTGGAAGCGACGTTCCAGCGCGGCATCTTTTTCGATGTACTTGCGGTATTCGTCGAGCGTGGTCGCGCCGATGCAATGCAGCTCGCCGCGCGCCAGGGCGGGTTTGAGCATGTTGCCGGCATCCATTGCGCCTTCGGCTTTTCCTGCACCGACCAGCGTATGCAGCTCGTCGATAAACACGATGTTGTTGCCTTCGTCCTTGGCCAACTCGTTCAGCACGGCTTTCAGGCGTTCCTCGAATTCGCCGCGATATTTGGCGCCGGCAATCAGCGAGGCCAGATCGAGCGACAACACCTTCTTGTGCTTCAGCGATTCCGGTACTTCGCCGTTGATGATGCGTTGCGCCAGCCCTTCGACGATCGCGGTCTTGCCCACGCCCGGTTCGCCGATCAGCACCGGGTTGTTCTTGGTACGACGCTGCAGCACCTGGATCGCGCGGCGGATTTCGTCGTCACGACCGATCACCGGATCGAGCTTGCCGATGCGGGCACGTTCGGTCAGATCGATGCAGTATTTCTTCAGTGCCTCGCGCTTCTGTTCAGCGTCTTCGCTATCCACACTCGCGCCGCCGCGCACGGCTTCAATCGCCGCGGAAATGGCCTCGGCCTTGCCGCCATGCTGCTTCAAAAGCTTGCCGGTCTCGCCCTTGTCCTCGGTCAGCGCCAGCAGATACAAATCGGACGAGATGAACTGGTCGCCGCGCTTGGTCGCCGCCTTGTCGACCAGGTTGAGCACGTTGTTCAGATCACGCGAAACCGAGATTTCGCCGTCGATGCCTTCCACTTTGGGCAAGCGCTTGATCCCGAGTTCCAGTGCGGCCTTGAGCGGGGCGACGTTGACGCCGGCACGGGCGAGCAGGGCGCCCGCGCCCGAATCGCTGTCGTTGAGCAGGGCCAATAGCAGGTGTTGCGGCTCGATGGCCGGGTTGTCGTGACCGAGCGCCAGGCTTTGGGCATCGGCAAAGGCCTGCTGGAACTTGGTGGTGAGTTTGTCGAAACGCATGGAATTAACCCTCCGGTAGAACTGGTTTTGTCACCCTTCAACATGGGCGTGGATGGGAGGGATTTCAAGCGAAGCCGAAGGAATGGATGCCGGGCGAGGTTATTTGTTCAAATCAAAAGCAGAATTCAAGGAATAAACAACACATCAGGGATGCGGATTGGTACTGATCTGCCGCCTATCAGCCTCTTCGCTTTCGCAATGACCCATCCAATACGATAATTTCATTACCTATTTTAAAAATTTGATTCCAGATGCGATCAAGCCTGAGTGATCCCTTGGTTCTTCCTGATCGTTCATCGATCGTGTTCACGTTCGTCCTGCGTTTTGTGATGCCACTGATGCTGATTGTGGGATGTTTCATGACGTCGACGGTTGCTGCGGAAAACCAGCAAAGTCGCGTGCTTTATCTCAACTCCTATCATCGGGGATATCCCTGGAGCGATAACATTGAGCAAGGTCTTCGCGAGCGGCTAATGGCCCCGGGCAAAAATATCGAGCTCTCCATTGAATATCTGGATAGCCGTCGTTTTTCTTATGCCTCGCAAATCGGGCCTCTGGCCGAGTCAATGGCGATCAAATATGCAAAATATCGTCCCAATCTCGTGGTCGTTTCTGACAATGCTGCGTTCGATTTTGCACTCAAGTACCGAAGGCGCCTGTTCCGTGGTTTGCCCATTGTTTTTTGCGGAGTCAATGATTTTCGACCTGCAATGCTGAAAGGGCTGCGAAATATCACCGGGGTAAACGAGGAAATCAGTGTTCCGGATACGGTCGAGATGGCGCTGAAAATTCATCCCGATACACGTGACCTGGTATTTGTGACTTCGACGAGCGATTTAAGCAGCAAACGCAATGATGAAATAATCGAGCGAACGGTCTTTCCCAAACTGCGTGACCATTACAAGCTGATCAAGCTGACAGACGTTTCTGTGGATGAATTTCGACAGCGGTTAGCGAAATTGCCGACTGACACCCTGGTATTTGTCGCCGGTCAAGTACGCGATCAAGGTATGGGCCGACCGCTGTCACCAGAAGAAAATGGCCGCCTGCTCAGTACTGCCAGCCCTTTTCCCATCTACTCGTTTTGGGATGTCTACCTGAAAAGCGGGGTGGTCGGGGGGCATGTCCTTAAAGGCGTGGATCAGGGGTGGGCGGCAGGAGAGTTGGTGCTGCGCATCCTTGCGGGCACGCCTGCCGATGCCATTCCTGTGGTCATGACAATACCTGCCACGGATATGTTCGATTATCAGGCCATGCGGCGTTTTGGTATCAGTTCCGATGCATTGCCTCCGGATAGCGTGGTTCTTAACCATCCTTTTTCATTGTGGGAATCTTATCGCTGGCAGATTCTTGGCATTGTCGCTGTAGTGAGCCTGGAAACCCTTCTGGTGCTGATTCTGTTGCGCGCTATTCGAGAACGGCGCAGTGCACTGGATGCACTTGCGCAAGAGCGTGTATTACTGGAAAAGCACGTCGAACTACGCACGGTTGAATTGGAAGCCGCCAATAAACGCCTGGCCTTGCTCAGTTTTAGCGACGGACTGACCCAGCTTGCCAACAGGCGTTGTTTCGATAAGGTTCTTACCTCTGAAGTGATGCGTCAGCATCGGACCGGCGCACCGCTGTCCCTGATCATGATGGATATTGATTACTTCAAGAATTTCAACGATGCCTATGGGCATGTTGCCGGGGATGAGTGTTTGCAGCAGATCGGCGCATTGCTGGATCTGATGGTGAATCGCACGGCCGATTTACCGGCTCGATATGGTGGCGAGGAATTTGCGATTATTCTTCCTGATACCGATGCTCAGGGCGCCAAGACCCTGGCGATACGCATCTGCGAAGGGATCTCTGCGCTGGCTATTCCGCATGCCGCATCCTGTACCGCGGACCATGTCACGGCAAGCTTGGGCGTGGTGACCATGAATACGGTGAATCCAATGCCATTGGGTGAAATCGTTTGCCTGGCGGACCAACAGCTTTACCAAGCGAAAGCAAATGGCCGAAACCAGGTAATGGCTTTGGATATGACAGTAAAATCTGCTTAGGCCGGGAATGTTTTGCGAACGCTATTCTTCAAATTGCTGGTATCCGCCAGAAAGCGCCTTTCTTTTTCATGTTTTTGCCTGACCGGTTGCATATACCCCCGCCTGCTTTAGTCGGGGCTGTTGTGTTTAACGCTCTGCCGTGAAGGTGACTTGTACATCAGCCGGTTTAGCGTAATACGGCGCAGACGTGACCAGTAGATCAGCCCCTGCCTTGGCATAGGCCACGGCGTTCTGGGCGTTGACGCCGCCGGCAGCGGCCAATGACGGGCGCCGGTGGTGAGCAGAGAGTTGCTGGGCACAGTCGGCCAGAGTGTGAACCGAGAATTTTTCCAACTGCAGGACATCCACGCCTGCGTCGGCCCAGGTCCGGGCCGATTCCATATCTTTTACCTCGACCACGATTTTTTTCTCAGGCAATGCGGCTTTCAGTCGCATGACGGTTTCGGCTGGGGATTCGTGCAAAAACAAGCGGTGCTCCGGGAAGATGAGGATGGTTTCAGACAGGCCCAGTCGGTGCATGCTGCCACCGCCGGCCCGAATGGCCTTGCATGACAGTGCTTTGGTGCCAGGCAGGTTTTTGCGGGTGCATGCTACCGGCGTGTTTAGACCGGCTTGGGCAAGTTCTCCCACGATTTGCGCCATGGCACTGGCGATGCCCGACGTGGTTTCAACCAGGATCTGCGCAATTTTCCAGCCCCGATGCAGGCTGCAGACTTTGCCCTGAGCATGAAGCAGGAGCGTGCCTGCTTCGACAGCCATCCCCGACTGGCAGTGCAAGGTCACGGACAATCCGGCCAGTTCCAGCAGGCGGGCAGCTTCTTCAATGGCGCAAACTGTCATGGCATTGCGCGCGCTAAAGGTGAGTTGCCCGGATGCTTCGCCAATGTTCAGTGTGGCGGTAGTCAGATCGCCATAAGGGACATCTTCATGCAGAAGGGCGTGCAGTTGGGTATCCGTCAAGACTATTTGGTGCATGCAGGCTTCCTTTCAGTGATCGGGCAATGTCTATTGGCTGGTTGAGAAGAGCTATTTCGTCTTGTACCCAGTTCAATCCAACAGAGCGACAGCTTTGATTTGTGCCCACACTTCCTTGCCAGGGTGCAAATCCAGCAATCGCAGGGAGCGGTGGGTAATTCGTGCAAGCAGAGGTGTGCCATCCATGTCCAGGCGTACCAAAACGTTTGCCGGATTATCGGTATCGGCAAAATCCACAACCCGTCCTGGGACCAAGTTCAAAATACTGGTTCCCTCCTGTTTTTGCAGCGTCAGGCTGACATCGCGGGCATGAATGCGGCAGCGCAATTTTTTCCCGACAGGGGCACTTTGTCTGCCCACGAAGATGTGACCCCCGGCAAAATCCAGTTGGCTTAATAGGTCGGTGTCATCATGGGCTCCAATGACGGTATCGAGTACTACGCCGGCATCATCGGCAAAAACAGCAGGCAAATCGACCCGAGCCAGCGTTTCCTGCAACGGGCCGCTGGCCACGACCTGACCTTCGTTCAGTAAAACCAGATGATCTGCCAGGCGGGCGACTTCATCCGGGGAATGGCTAACATAGATCATCGGAATTTCCAGTTCATCGTGCAGCCGTTCGAGGTAAGGAAGAATCTCCTGCTTGCGCTTCAAGTCCAACGCGGCCAACGGTTCATCCATCAACAGAATCTGCGGATTGGTGAGCAAAGCCCGGGCAATGGCGACGCGCTGACGCTCTCCGCCGGAAAGACGCTCAGGGTCGCGTTCCAGCAGGTGGGCAATGCCAAGCAGTTCTGCGGATTGTTCCAATTGCTGCCGACGTGATGCACTGGAATGTTTTTTTTGTCCGAATTCCAGATTTTTGCGCACCGAAAGATGTGGAAACAGGCTGGCTTCCTGAAAGACATAGCCCAGCGCACGTTGATGGGTGGGGACGAAACGCTGCTGATCCTGCCAGCAAACGCCATTCACCTGGATTCGAGCGTGTGGGGCTTTTTCCAGGCCGGCGAGGCAACGCAGCAGTGTGGTTTTACCTGACCCGGAATGGCCAAATAGCGCGGTGACGCCTCGCCCAGGGAGTGCCAGATCTACATCAAGCTGGAATGCAGGGAAGGCCAAGGCAAGTTGAATTTCAATGCCTGTGACCGCGGTATCGGACACTTTGCGAATATCCTGCAACATGATTCAGCCTTTGCGGTGATTTGGATTCAGTACATACAGCGCCAACAGCACCAGGAAGGACAGCGTGATCATGCCCCCGGCCAGCCAGTGTGCGTGGGTGTATTCCAATTCTTCGACATGATTGAAAATCTGCACCGAGACCACCCGTGTCTTGCCGGGAATATTGCCGCCAATCATCAGTACCACGCCGAATTCTCCGACGGTGTGCGCGAAGCCCAGAATTGCGCCGGTGATGAAGCCGGGACGAGCCAGTGGCAATGCCACTGTGAAGAAAGTGGAAAGTGGACTGGCGCGCAGGGTTGCGGCGACTTCCAGCGGTCTCGAACCCATGGCTTCAAACGCATTCTGGACGGGTTGAACCACGAAAGGCATGGAATAGATTACCGAGGCAAACACCAGTCCCGGAAAGGTGAAGGGCAGCATGCCCAGTCCCAAGGTTTGAGTTAATTGGCCGATCCAGCCATTGGGGCCCATGAGCACCAGCATGTAAAAGCCTAGCACGGTCGGTGGTAGCACTAAGGGAAGCGATACCACGGCCCCGATGATGGGCTTGAATGCCGAGCGCGAATGGGCAAGCCACCAAGCGATCGGTGTGCCGATCAGCAGGAGCAGTAAAGTGGTCAAGCTGGCCAGCTTTAAAGTTAAAACGATGGCAGCTACATCGGCAGATGAAAACATGGTTAAGGTTTCTTTGTCGTTGCTTTATAGGAAGGTGCAGATTGCTTGATTGCATCAAGAATTTAGCACGGGACGGCGACGGAAATACCCGAAGATATTTCCTGTGCACCGTCTTCCTGGTGGTTCATTCAGTATGCCGAATGAACTTCTACTCCTTAGAGTTCATAACCGAACGATTTGATGACGGCTTTGGCCTTATCGCTCTTCAGATACTTGATCAAGGCTTCTGCGGCAGGTTTGCCTTTGCCGTTGGCTAAAACGACGGCATCTTGCTTGATCGGGCTATACCATTCTGCAGGCACTAGCCAGCTAGATCCACTGGTCAACTTTCCGTCTTTCCATACTTGCGAGAGCGCAACAAAACCGAGTTCAGCATTACCGGAAGCCACGAATTGCTGGGTTTGCGAGATGTTTTCGCCTTGCACAATCTTGGCTTGCAGGCTGTCAAACAAGCCCAGCTTCTTCAGGGTTTCCATCCCCGCGGTGCCATAGGGCGCAGTTTTTGGGTTTGCCAATGCCAGGTGGGAAAATTCACCCTTTTTCAAGACCTCGCCTTTGGCATCGACAAAACCGGGTTTGGCACTCCAAAGAACCAACTTTCCAATGGCATAAGTAAAACGAGTGCCCGCAACGGTTTTTCCTTCGGTTTCAAGTTTGGCTGGAGTTTCATCATCTGCAGCCAGAAAAACTTCGAAAGGCGCTCCGTTCTTGATTTGGGCGTAGAACGAACCGGTTGAGCCTGTGGCAATGACGGCTTTGTGGCCGGTATCTTTTTCAAAATCGGCTGCAATCAATTTAATCGGCGCGGAAAAGTTGGCGGCGACAGCAATCTGGACTTCGTCGGCCAACGCTAACGTTGATACGCCAGTCAAAGCCATTGCGAGGATGAACGAACGAATCATGACAAAACTCCCTTGTGGTTGATTTAGATGTAGGAAATCAGAATGACGTTGGAGGCTTCGAAAATGGCACAAATATTTTGTCCAATTGTCAATTTCAGGTTTTCCACGCTTTCGCAGGTCACGATGGCAGTCAGCGTTTTGCCGCCCTGCAATTTCATCGTCACTTCCGAATTCACGGCCCCGGGATGGATATGGCTGATTTCGCCACATAGCTGATTGCGGGCGCTGGTACGGATACTGTCATCCGTGAGCAGAATGACTGAAGATGCCTTGATCAAGGCATAGACTTCCTTGCCGATGGCTAGCTCCAGATTTTCTGCACTTTCCTTGGTGATAATGGCCACGATTTCATTGTTGTCGTCCAGGCGCAGGCAGACTTCAAAGCTCACGGCGCCTTCGCGCATCGCAATGATGGGGCCGACAAACTGGTTACGCGCACTGGCCTTGATCGACATCCGGCGCAGCAGCATTTGAAAGTCGCGAATATCGCCGCCTTCCAGGTTGCTCAGTTTTTCTGCAAGCCGGTCGAGTGTGTGCTGGTATTCCTGTTCCATGGCCCGATACAGCGCCACAATTTTGTGACCGTAATCGGTCAGCGTTGTGCCGCCGCCGTTTTTCCCACCCGTAGATCGATTGACCAATGGTTGATCGGCAAGATTATTCATGGCGTCGATCGCATCCCAAGCGGCCTTGTACGAGAGCGGCACGGCTTTGGCTGCCTTGGTTATCGATCCATGGCGATCAATAGCCTCAAGCAGACGAATCCGGGTTGTACCCAGATAGGCACCAAACTCGGTGTCCACCGAGAAATGCCCGGTTAATTTGGGGGCGGGAGAAGTTGGGTTGTTCATTCTGACAATATCCCTTCGGGTTACTGGGCGGTATTGAAAATTGACAATTATTTATCGAGCGTTATGGTTGTTTGTAACGAACGCTCTTCGTTAGACTGACTTTCGTCAGTAGTGTTAGGAATAAACGTATCGCTGTATTCTTTCATATACATCGTTGTTTGTGTCGTGCAATTTGCTCATCTTCCAAAATTACCGAGGAACTAAATCATGAAGATCAGTGCTCGCAATGTCTTTACCGGGAAAATATCCGCCATTCAAAATGGTCCGGTCAGTACCGAGGTGGAGATCACTATTGCTGGTGGCGACAAGATTATCGCCGTGGTTACTCATAACAGCTCGGTTGCGCTGGGTCTTGCTGTTGGCAAGGATGTCACTGCGCTGGTCAAGGCTTCTTCCATTCTGGTCATGACTGATGGCACTGGTCTTCGACTTTCTGCCCGGAATTGCCTGCCAGGCAGGGTATCCAAGGTCACCAAGGGGGCCGTTAATACAGAAGTTGCAATTCAACTGGCTGGCGGTAATGAAATTCACGCCATCATCACGCATGGTGCCGAACTTGACCTTGGGCTAAAAGAGGGCGTATCGGCCACTGCTGTATTTAAGGCGCCCAGTGTGATTCTTGGTGTGCCAGCCTAAGCTTCTATCTTTGCTTCAGAGTCAGCAGGATTTGTGCCAGTTTCGGTTGATGAACAAAGTAAAGCATCCGGCTTCGTTGTGTTTGTAATAAAAAGCGATGTGCCGGATGCTTTCATTTTTGGTTGTTTCCCGGTTTGATATGACATTGGAATGTAATCGTTGTATTTTCTTTAATACTTCGTAATCAATGGCTTGTTTTTGTAGGTTGTGTATTTTGTTTTGATGGGGCGTAACAAATAATTCTGGTCAGAGGGTTAATTTTTACTGATTGCGGGTAGGGTTTTGATGCGAAGTTGGATGGCCTCAAGGAAGGTGGGTTGAGTGTTGCGCTTGTGATGGTTGCGACATTGTCTTGTTGGTATTCGGACGAGGTGGTTTGTCAGCGGGGCAGCGATGGGAGAGTCGGCGCAGCATGAAAAATATTCCCAGTGAAATCAGTCCTAGCAGGACAGACAGCACGCCGGCGCGCTGGAAGTCGCCGCTGAATACGGCGTTATAGATTTCCAGCGAAAGCGTATTGGTTTTACCGGCAATGTTTCCCCCCAGCATCAATGTGATGCCGACCTCTCCCAGTGAGCGCCCAAGTCCCAAGGTCAAACCTGTTGCTAAAGCCCTTCGAATGTTGGGAATTAGCACCAGGAAGAAGATTTTAAACTCGTTTTTCCCCAAAGTGCGAGCGACCTCACCCAGGCGTAGGGCGGCAGATTCCATGGCGGTTTGAATGGGTTTTACGACAAGGGGAAGTCCTGCAATAAAAGCAGCTGTTACTACCCCGGGAAAGGTAAAAATCAAGCCAAGGTCCATGCTCTCCAGCCATGAACCGAGCAGACCTTGTCGCCCGAAAAGCAAGAGCAGTGCAAAACCAGTGGCGATTGGCGGGAATACCAATGGCAAGGTCACAAAGGCATCCAGTAATCCGCGGCCGGGAAAAGGGTTTCGGCTGAGCAAGTAACCCAGAAGTAGACCTGCGATCAGGTGCAATGCCAAAGTGAGCAGCACTACCCGGGCGGTCAGCCACAGCGAGAAGCTGATTCCCGGGTCCAGAAGCGTGGCCGTAGCATTAGTGAGCAATAACATTACAAGCCATATTTCTCGAGGGTGGCACGGGCGGGGGCTGTGTTGAGATAGTTGGTAAATGCATTTACTGCCGGATTGATTTCTGCATCCTTGACCACGCCAGCCACGATCTTGATGGTGCTGTAACTTTGCGGATCAATTGTAATGAAGCCGCCTATTTTGTCTTTGATGCCTAGTGCATCGGTCAGGTTAATAAATCCCGCGTCTACTTCTCCGCTGATTAGATACGCGGAAACCTGCGGAACGGTTGATACCACCATCAGCTTGTTTTTGATGCGATCGGCCAGGCCGTTTTTGTTGAGGAATTCTTCGGCGGCCTTGCCATATACCGCGTTCTTTGTGTCTGGCAAAGCAATGCGTTCAAATGCGGGATCAAGCAAGGTTTCCGGGTTCTTCAGGTTTTTACCTTTGGCGTATGCCAGAACCAATTTACCGTTCCCGAGTGGAATGAAACTGGAGAAGTTCACGGCGGTGGTTTTTTGCAGGAAGTCGAGGTCACCCAGAATCAAGGCTACTTTTCCGGATTGGCGCGACTGAGTCAGAATTTGAGCCATGTTTCCATAGAACTCTTCAATCTTGATGTTGTTGGCGGATTCAAAGTTGCGTACTAATTCTGTGATGGGGCGTTTGTAACCGGCGCCAGCGGCCAGTATCAATGTTTCTGCATGCAGTAGGGTGGATAGAGTCAGTAGCAAAAGAAGCGTTAGTTTTTTCATGGCAAAAATCCTGAGGTTAAAGGTGTTGCTAAGCAAAGCAAAGCCATTCAATGGAGTTGATGTTTCGTTATAAACGTATGAATATTTTCAAATGCTTGTTGATGTGATGACAAATAATTGTTCCATTGTTGGATGCAAGACATTTTCAGCAGGCAATGTCTGTTTCTTTTACTTCTTCCGGCGCACTCATTGTTGGCTTTGAGCGGCAACCATTTCTTGCCCTGTTTTCCTGCCTTTTTTGTCGTATCCACTTGCCGGATGTCAGGCGCCAAGCAATGATTTGTTCTGAGTAGGCTGCTAGCCGGTAGGCCTCATCGTTGCAGTCAAACCGTTCTTCAAACAGGGTGTAGGTGTGAAAATAAAAACAGGCTTGGTTATCTGCTGTGTAGCCTTTGATCTTGGTTGCCTGGACCGAGGGTTCGTCAAATCGCTCCAGGCGTACCGCGGGAATGATTTGCGTGCGGTAATGTTGCGGGGGCAGATCGGGGGAGATGGTTGTTAACATGGCATATTTCCTGTGCAAGGTGTAGGCAAGATAAATACGCAATATTTGTGCCTATATAACGTTAGTTGGTTTGATGGTGTGCCACATCTGCTGGTTTATTGTTATTGACGTAGTCATCGTCAAAGGCTCGCGCTGGCGTTTTCGTGCTGATGCAGATGTAACCTGGTGTAAAGTAATAAGGAGATAAATTCACGATCCCACCCATGAAGCTACACATATTTGCCGTACTCTGTGCTTCGTTGCTGTGCGTGTTGCCCGCAGCGGGTGCCGAGCTTTTCAGCTATGACATCGTTATCGACGCGCCCAGTGAGATCAAATCCCTTTTGACGCAATATCTGGATGTCGTGCGCTTGCGCACATCGGAACGCATGTCTGCCGAACAACTGTCGCGTTTGGTGGATGCCACGCCTGATGAAGCGGCCCGGCTGCTGGAAACTGAAGGTTACTTTGCACCGCTGATTACCCTGACCTATCAGAAAGACCAGAATCCTCCCCGCGTCTTGCTGAGAGTCTCGCCGGGGGAGCTGGTACGCGTGGATGATGTGCAACTTTCGCTTCAGGGTGTACTTGCAGAAAACGCAAAGGAGCTGGAACAAATACGTTCGCAACTGTTGAGTGCATGGTCTTTGCCCAAAGGCGCGGTATTCACTCAAAAAGGTTGGGACGATGCCAAGAAACAAACCTTGAGTCTGTTGCAGGAGAAGGGTTTTGGCGCGGCGAGTATTTCGCAGAGTGAGGCGCGAGTGAACCCCGATATCCATACCGTTGAAATCTTGCTGGCATTAGATAGTGGTGCGGCCTACCGCTTTGGGGAGGTAAATATCACGGGCTTGAAGCATTACCCGGAATCATTGGTGCGTGATCAGGTGAAATTCGCCCGGGGTGATGAATATCGGCGCTCGGAACTCGTCAATTTGCAGGGCTGGTTGCATGATTTGCCGCAGTTTTCGCTGGTCGTGGTAGATCCGGTACTGTCGCCAACGCCTCCCTATGAGGCTAATGTCAATATCGATGTACAGGAAACGCCACGCCATAAAATCACGACTGGCTTGGGCTACAGCACGAATACCGGGGTCAAGAGCGAGTTGGGCTACCGGTTTCTCAATTTGGCTGATCGCGGCTGGATTTCTGAAAGCAAACTGCGGCTGGAGCAATACGAGCAGGCCGCTGAAACCTCTGTGACCTTTCCGCGCCAGAGTTCCGGCTATGAGCATCGCGTCAGTATGGGTTATCTGCGCAGTGATGTGGAGAACCTGTTATCGCGCACCTGGCGGATGGGTATTTCCCGGCAACGCCAAGATTTCAATTTGTCACGAACCTGGTCCCTGGAGTACTTGGCCGAGCGACGCGATTTGGCCGATGGCACGAAAGAAAATCCCAAAACGCTGGCGCTCAAGTTTCAATGGTTACGGCGAGATGTCGATTCTGTGCGCGATCCGCGTCAAGGCACCTTATTGCAATTAGAAGTCGGTGGCGCTCATGAGAAAGTGCTGTCCGATGCCACTTTTCTGCATTTATATGGTCGAGGGGTGCGTTACTGGCCTGTGGGTCCGCAAGGCGTGGTGATTACACGGGTCGAGCTGGGTCAAACCTTTGCCAATGAACAAGCCAATGTGCCGAGTGACTGGCTGTTTCGTACCGGTGGCGCGGGCAGCGTGCGCGGTTATGATTACCAAAGCCTGGGAGTGGAGTCCGGTGGATCTATCGTGCCAGGACGGGTGCTCGCAACGGCTTCCCTCGAATACCAGATCCCTGTTTATCACGAATGGCGCGCTGCGGCTTTTGTGGATCATGGCAGTGCAGCCGGTCGCTGGGGTGAATTGCATGGCGTGACAGGTGCGGGTTTGGGGGCGCGCTGGGTTAGTCCCGTGGGCGTTCTGGGGCTGGATTTGGCCAGAGGTATCGAGAAGCAGCAGTGGCGTTTCCATGTGGCACTGGGTCTGGCGTTCTGATGATGAGTGAATCTGCAAAAATGCCAACGCATCCCATTTGTCGCAAAATTCTGCGCAGGTTGGCCTGGGGCGCGCTTGCCTTGCTTTTGCCTCTCGTGTTGTTGATGGCCTCTCTGGCCGGGCTGGATACGCCAACCGGCCATGACTGGCTGCGGCAGCAGGTCAACCGGAGTGGGGTGGTGCAACTGGCGGCTATCGATGGCTCGCTATGGCGTACGTTGACACTGCAAGGTTTCAAGTTGGATAGTGCCGATGTGCATCTTGATGCCGATCAGGTCGAAATCAGTTGGCAGCCCCGTGCACTCTTGATGATGCGGATGCAGGTGGATTCGCTCAAGATCGGTAATGCTGAATTGGTGCTCAAGCCTTCTCCGCCTGATCGTCCTCCCGGTATCCCGCCTTTGGACTTGCGCTTGCCGCTGGCGATTGTGCTGGATCATGCCGAAATTGGTACGTTTCGTATTGCCAAGCCAGCACTGGTTTTTTCGGCAATCCATTTCAGTTTTTCCAGTGATGGCCGTCATCACCATCTTGAATTGGCACAATTGCTTTCCCCGCAGGGCAAGAGCCAGGCGAGTCTCACCGTGGATGGAAACGCGCCTTTTGCCAGCAACGGGCAGTTTGCTTTCAAGGGTGAATTCGAAGGGCGCACTGTCAATACGCAAGGGTCGCTGAAAGGGCCGCTGCGCGATCTGCAATTGATCAGTTCGGTGGAGAGCCCCGGCGCCAAAGGGCAAGTGGATGCCCGTCTCGATTTGTTTGCTCCGTACGCTTATCAGATGCTGCGCGAAGGCCACGTTGCCCTCAATCACATTAATCCTGCGCATGTGATGCCCAACTTGCCACAGGCTGATCTGGATATTCGGCTGGATCTGCGCCCGACCGGAGAAGGAGCCGCCAGCGGAAGGCTGGAAATCATCAATCACCAACCTGGTGCGCTCAATGCGCAGCTGATTCCATTGCAGGAACTCAATACGCAACTGGCTTATGCGGGTGAACAATTGCAATTTTCAGCGCTGCAAGCCAGTGTTGGCGGTGGGAAATTGCAGGGCAAAGGGGCGATAGGCCGGGGTAAGCTGGGGCTGGAATTCGATATTGCCGCACTAGACCTGGCACGTCTCTGGGCTCGGCAACCTGTTACTTCTTTAAACGGGAAATTGTCGTTGAACGGGCCTTGGCTGGCGCCTGATATTCGGGCTGACCTTGCCGATACGCCGCGCCGCGCCCGTTTACAGGTTGATCTGGGGTGGCTGAATCCGCAGAAAGAGCGCCGTTTGCAAATCCGGCAAGCCCGGCTGCAGCGTGGCACCAGTCAATTGCATGGTGCCGGCGAATTGGGTTTGCAGGGCAAGCTCGATTTCAAATTGGCGGGCGAGTTTACGCGTGTCAATCCGGCCGAGTTTGCCTCTGTGCCATCCGGGCAGCTTTCCGGTGCCTTTAAAACCGAGGGGTATTTGCAACCTCGTCCGGTGATTTCCCTGGATTACAAATTGAGTGACAGTCGTTTCAATGGCGAGTCTTTGCAAGGGCAGGGTCATTTGCGGCTGGAAGACAAGCGTCTGGCTGATTCGAATTTCTGGCTGATGCTTGGACGCAACCGGATCGACGCCCAAGGGGCATTGGGTGGCAAGACGGATGTGCTGCAAGCCAAACTTAATTGGCCGGTATTACGTAGCTTGGGCAAGGATTTCACAGGGAGCGCGGAAGGCGTAGTACGTATTTCTGGACCGTTTTCCGATCCGACCTTTGATGGCCAGTTGAACCTGGCTGACCTCACAACGCCTTTTGGTGTGGCGGTGAAGAACGCACATCTGGATGCGCATTTGCAACAAGGGATGCAGACGCCTCTGCGTTTGCGTCTGGATGCCACGCATTGGCAGCAAGGCGAGCTGATTCTGGATAAAGTACTGGCGCAAGTCGAGGGTAGTCGAAGCCAGCATAATGCAAACGTTTCTCTATCGGGGAAAGTGGGTACGCGTTCTGTCGATCTGCAAGCGCAGCTTGCGGGCGGGTTGGATGCCGGTTGGCGCTGGAAAGGTGAGTTGCGTCAATTGAATGTCCTGGGGGCATTGCCCTTGCACCTGCAGAACCCCACTTCCTTGGAGGCGGGAGCGCAGCGCGTCTCCCTGGGCGATTCACGCTGGTTACTTGGCAAGGCGCAAGTCGATCTGTTGCGCACTATCTGGCAGCCGGGACAAATTGAAAGCACCGGGAAACTCAGCGGTTTATCCCTTGCTGAGTGGCTGAAACTGGGCGGATTCAACGATTATTCCACCGACCTGATATTGGGTGGCGATTGGCAGCTACAGCTTGGGCAGGATTTGCACGATCTGAATGGTGTCGTCAATGTGGTGCGTGAAAGTGGCGATAGCCTTTGGCGTGGCCCGCCAAGTAATCAGGTGCCGTTTTCCTTGCGCGAAGCCAGCGTGAAAATGAAAGTGTTGCATAACCGGATTGATCTGAATGGTTCGGTGAGCTCGACCCGCTATGGCAATATCGTGCTCAGTGGCGATACCCGGATTGATCCTGCCAGCGGAAAAATTGTCGAAGGTGCGGCACTCAATTTGCGGGTCAAAGGAGAGTTGCCACAACTTGCTGCGTTCAATCCTTTGGTGGGACCAGACTTGCAACTTGCCGGACGACTCAGTTTTGACGTGCGCCGCAGCGGAACGCTAAAGGCGATGGCATTATCGGGAACCGTGAATGGTGATGGACTCGCAATCCAGGATGTGGCTTCAGGATTGCACTTGCAGGATGGTGTTGTTCGCATGAACTTGGCTGAACAGCGCATCACGCTGCAACAGTGCACATTCAAAGGCGGACAGGGTGATCTGAATGCGCACGGGGTGGTCGATTTGCGCGGTGATACCCCTTCCGGTCAGGCACAAGTCGAAGCGAATCGCCTGACCTTGTTCAGCCGATCCGATCTGTTGCTGGTCATTTCCGGCAAGGGGGATCTGGGTATCCAGAAAGGGCAAATCAGTGTCAGTGGCAAATTGCGTGCCGATCAGGGGGACATCGAATACCGCAGTGCCGATGTGCCGCATCTTTCCGACGATGTGGTTGTGTTGGGCCGAGAGCGTCCTGCGGCCAGGGCTTTACCGCCTTTTTCCCTGTCTGTGGATGTGGACTTGGGTGACAACTTCCGTTTCAGAGGTTACGGGCTTGATGCCAGGCTGAATGGATTGCTGCGCTTGCGTGCGCAACCCGGGCGATCGCTGGCTGCCAATGGCGTGGTTCGTGTCAAGGAAGGCAACTATCGGGCTTGGGGACAGCGCCTGGATATTGAACGCGGGCAGCTTTCCTTCCTCGGCGCCGTCGATAATCCGGGGTTGGATATTCTGGCCATGCGCCGCAATCAAGCGGTGGAAGCTGGTGTCGTTGTGTCGGGGACGGCGCTCAATCCGCGGGTGCAGTTGTACTCCGAACCCAGTGTACCGGATACGGAAAAGCTGGCCTGGTTGCTCTTCGGGCATGGCACCGATGGCATGGAAAAATCCGACAGCATTCTGATGCTGCAAGCGGCCCGGACTTTGTTGGGTGGCGGCGGTCAGGACAAGGGATTGGGCGATGCCATTCTGGGGCAGGTGGGGATCGATGAAGTCGGCATGCGTAGTGTGCGGGAAACGGACGGGAAATCGACCCAGATTGTCACTGTCAGCAAGCAACTGGGACACAACTTCCGTGTGGCGCTGGAAAAAAGTATCAACGGCCTGCGCGATGGTGTGACCTTAACATTCCAGATCAGCCATGGCTGGGCATTGAATTCACGGGTCGGCAATGATGAAAGTTCGGTCGGGGCGACCTATACCGTGCAGTTTGAGTGATTCCATTGAGTCAGGGCGACAGTTTTGCGCTGTCGCCCTTGGTTTGTCAGGTTACAGCGCAGCCAGATCAATTTCGCCCACGTTGTTGAACACATGGTCCGGTCGGTACGGGAAGCTTTCCATGATTTCAGGGCTGGTCACGCCGGAGAGTACCAGCGCGGTGGTCATGCCCGCTTCCATGCCGCCGACAATGTCGGTATCCATGCGATCGCCAATCATGACCGCATTGTCGGGATGCACGCCTAACTTGCGCGTGGCGAGCGTCATCATCAATGCATTGGGCTTGCCAACAATATAAGGCTTCTTGCCGGTTGCTGCAGAAATGGCGGCTAAAAGCGTACCGGCTGCTGGTTCATATCCGCCTTCCACTGGATCAATCATGTCCGGATTGGTCCCGATAAATTTAGCGCCGTGATCGATAAAGTGCACCGCTTTTTTCAGTTGCTCATAGCCGAATGAGGTGGATTTGGCCACGATCACATAATCCGGATTGGATTCGGATATCGAGAAGCCGACGTTGTAGAGCTCGCTCATCAAGCCGCCGCCGCCAATCACGAAGGCCTTTGGGGTGGGTTTGCGGTTTTGTGCTTTGAGAAACATGGCGGTGGCCATGGCTGCGGTGATGAAGTTGTCTTCGGTCAGGCCGTTGATTCCCAATTGCTCAAGTTTGAGTTTGAGATCGATGGGTGTTTGTTCCGCATTATTGGTCAGGAACAGAAACGGAATTTTGCTGGCAAGCAGGCGTTGTACAAAATCATGGGCGCCCGGGATCAATTGCTTGCCCCGGTAAATCACGCCGTCCATGTCGGAAATGATGCTTTTCATTGTGGTTTCTCCCTGTTGAAACTAGGCTGAAGTTTAGCGCCCCAGCTATTGAGCTGTCATTTCAATAGCATGAATTGTGGCCAATTTTGATTCGAAGTAACTCTGCCGCACCATCCGGGCGCACTGTTTATCAAAAGTGAGAGCGTCCTTGGTGCGCTGTTCTTGCTTATCTCGCCGCTTTCGTGTGCATGGTGCATGGCATGGTTCCTGCATTACGAAAGTGGTAATGATTCTGGATTGCTAAACATTATGATCACCTCTGCGTTTTACGATGAAATGACTTTGGCAACGGGAGAGCCGCGCCCACATTACGCTGAGTACAGCAAGTGGCTGAAGGAAACGGCAGCTGCACGACTGGCTCGCAAGCAGGCGGAAGCCGATCTGACTTTTCGTCGCCTGGGGATTACCTTTGCGGTTTATGGTGAAGAGGCGGGTACCGAACGGTTGATTCCGTTTGATTTGCTTCCTCGCATCATTCCAGCCAAGGAATGGTCAGCATTGGCTGATGGTCTGCGCCAGCGGGTACGTGCGCTCAATCTGTTTATTCACGATATTTACCATAGCCAGGAAATCCTCAAAGCCGGGCTTATCCCGCCCGAGCAAATCCTGAAAAATGCCCAGTACCGGCCAGAAATGCAAGGCGTGGATGTGCCGGAAGGTATCTATACCCACATCGCCGGGATCGATGTGGTGCGAGCCGGCGCGGGTGAATTCTATGTGCTGGAAGATAACCTGCGCGTGCCGTCCGGTGTTTCCTACATGCTGGAAGACCGCAAGATGATGATGCGGCTTTTCCCTGAGTTGTTTGCCCGCCACCAGATCGCGCCGGTTGATCATTATCCGGACATGCTGCTGGATAACTTGCGTTCCTGTGCGCCGCAAGGGGTCGTCGATCCTACCGTGGTCGTGATGACCCCAGGCAGTCATAACTCCGCCTATTTTGAACATGCGTTTCTGGCACAACAAATGGGTGTGGAGCTGGTTGAGGGGCGCGATCTTTTCGTACTCGATGAAGCGGTATACATGCGAACCACGCAAGGTCCGCAGCGTGTCGATGTGATCTACCGCCGTATTGACGATGATTTTCTCGATCCGTTGGCTTTCCGCCAGGATTCCATGCTTGGGGTGCCGGGGCTGCTCTCGGTCTATCGTTCCGGCCGGATCACGCTGGCCAACGCAATCGGCGCCGGTGTGGCCGATGACAAATCCATCTATCCCTATGTGCCAGAGATGATCCGGTTCTACCTGGGCGAAGAACCCCTGCTGAACAATGTGCCGACGTGGATGTGTCGCAAGCCCGATGATCTGTCTTATGTGCTCGATCACTTGTCGGAACTTGTGGTGAAGGAAACTCATGGTGCCGGGGGCTATGGCATGCTGGTGGGGCCGGCGGCCAGCAAGGATGAAATCGAACGTTTTCGTCAGTTGCTGATTGCCAATCCGATGCAATACATCGCTCAGCCAACCTTGGCATTGTCGACCTGTCCGATTTTTGTTGAATCCGGTATCGCTCCGCGCCATATCGATTTGCGCCCGTTCGTGCTGTCCGGCAAAGAAATCAAGATGGTGCCGGGTGGCTTGACGCGCGTGGCATTGCGTGAAGGTTCACTGGTAGTGAATTCCTCGCAGGGCGGGGGCACGAAAGACACTTGGGTTTTGGAGGAATGACCATGCTATCCCGAACCGCGGATCAACTTTACTGGATGGCACGTTATATCGAACGTGCCGAGAACATGGCTCGCCTGCTGGACGTGACCTGGCAGATGTCGCTGGTGCCGCAAACCACGGAAGTGGCCAATCGCAGTTGGTTGGCTGCCCTTAATTGCAGCGGCAGAGCGCAAACTTATCAGGATCTGCACGACGAGGTAGACGGCGCCAAGGTACTGCATTTTTTGGCGATGGATGAGCAAAACTCGTCAAGTATTTACAGTTGCCTGCGTGCTGCCCGGGAGAATGCCCATGCCGTGCGTGGAACCTTGACGCAAGAAATGTGGGAAACCGTCAATTCAACCTGGCTGGAAATGGCTCAACGTGCATCTCGTCCATTGTCTGAAGTTGATCACGGCGAATTTTTTGAGTGGGTGAAGCGGCGTTCATCCCTATCGCGTGGTGTGACGTTCGGCACCATGCTGCATGACGAAGCTTTTCATTTTATTCGCTTGGGAACCCATCTTGAGCGGGCGGACAACACGGCCCGGTTGCTGGATGTGAAATATCACTTGCTAGCAGCGGGGCTGACCGGTGGTGGTGCCGGCGATTACTACCAGTGGGGCGCCTTGCTGCGTTCCGTTTCGGCTTTTGAAATCTACCGCCGGGTTTATCGCGATGTCATGACACCCACACGCGTGGCGGAGCTCTTGATCTTGCGCGATGACATGCCGCGTTCTTTGTTGGCGTGCCTGGAGACTGTCGATGCGGCATTGCACAAGATAGCCAATCGTCATTCTGCAGAGACCTGTCGGCGGGCAGGCCAATTGCATGCCGAACTGCGCTACGGTCGCATCGAGGATATTGTCGAAGATGGCCTGCACCCATTTTTGAGTCGGTTCACTGATCGTATTCATGATCTGGGTGACCGGATCGGCCAGGATTTCCTGTTGCCTTCACTGCTGTAAGTAAACATCACTCGCTCAGCGAGGACATCCTCTGCACACTACTTTGTGAGCAGCAGAAAGGAGAAATTCATGTTGCTCAATATTCAGCACGAAACTATTTATAAATATTCACATCCGGTTGACTACACCATCCAGCATTTGCGTTTAACCCCCCGGCTGGAATCGCAGCAGCGCGCGCTGAACTGGAAAATAACCGCGCCAGGTCGTTACCAACGGCATATGGATGCCTACGGCAATATCGGTCATATCCTGGTGCTGGATTCTCCGCACGATGAGATCCGCATTTTTGTGAGCGGGCAGGTTTCCGTCGACGAGCAAAATGCGCATCGCCCCTCTGACGGTGATGAAGTGCCTATCCTGGCGTATTTACAAGAAACACGCCTGACGGAGGCGGATGAGGCTGTGCGCGATCTCGCCAGGCGCCATTTGGAACCGTATGGCGCACGGATTGATACACTGTTCAAATTGATCGGGACAATTCAGGATAAGGTGGAATACCTGCCGGGGAGTAGCGATGTGCAGAGTACGGCAATACAAACCTTGGCTCGTGGCAGCGGCGTTTGCCAGGATCACGCCCACTTGTTTATTGCCTGCTGCCGCGTCATGAATTTACCTGCGCGCTATGTCAGCGGTTACATTCATGCGGGTGGCAGCCAGAATGCCGCCAGCCATGCCTGGGCGGATGTCTGGGTGGAAAATATGGGCTGGATCAGTTTCGATATTACCAATAACCGATTTACCGGCCCGGAACATTGCCGGCTGGCCATTGGGCGCGACTATCTCGATGCTTGTCCGGTGCGCGGTGTGCGGCGTGGCGGTGGTGACGAAGCGATGGCGGTCAATGTATTGGTGAGTCATGGTGCCCAGCAATAAAACTTAATAAACGGCCCCAAAAAAACTGCCTTGTGCGGTTCCAGGAGAGAAGATGACTTATTGTGTGGCCATGCGGCTAGATGCCGGCTTGGTCTTTCTATCTGATTCACGAACCAATGCGGGCGTGGATCATGTCAACACCTTCCGCAAGATGACCATCTATGAACGTACCGGTGACCGGGTATTGGTGTTGTTAACGTCAGGCAATCTTGCGATCAGTCAAGCGGTGACCACGCTGTTGCAGGAGGGGAACCATACGGCAACCGGGCAGAACTTGATGAATGCACCGACGATGTTTGAGGCTGCACGCGTCATCGGTGATGCCCTGCGCGAAGTGCGCGCCCGCGACGCAGAACACCTGAAAGAGTTTGGCATTGAATTCACTGCTGCCTTTATTCTGGGGGGGCAGATTTCTGGTGAAGCCCCGCGGCTATTTCATATTTACGCGGCAGGGAATTTTATCGAGGCGACCTCAGATACCCCTTATTTCCAGATCGGTGAATCAAAATATGGCAAACCGATCATTGACCGAGTGATTCACAATCGTAGATCACTGAATGAAGCAGCCAAATGTGCGCTGATATCCATGGATTCGACGATACGTTCCAACTTGTCGGTCGGGTTGCCATTGGATCTGTTGATCTATGAACGCGATGCCTTGTGTGTGGCCAAGCATGTCAGTATTGAAAATGATGATCCCTATTTCAACCTGATCCATAACCAGTGGGGCGAAAGCTTGCGCCAAGTTTTTACCGAACTCCCTGATATGCCTTAGCCGATATTGTATCCAAATAATCTCCATTGGATTGGGTGTCGGCTCCGGATGTAAGTCTGCTGATTTTATTGAGTGCCGACACTTTTTGCCCAATATTTCATGGGCCTTCTCTAATTTTTTCAGAATCAGTTTGACCAGATAGATAAACATGTTTGTCTGGCTTAAGTCCGTACTTTCTATAGCTGCCGACAATCATTACTGTCTTCTAATAGTTTTCCTGATCATTCTGTTTTCATGCTGTTCTTCGACGATTTTAAGCGTTTCTTTCTATCATTCCTGCTTGGTTTTATTTTAGATCCACGAAAATAAAAAAATTATTTCATGATGTTCATTACCCATGCATTACGTTTGAATACAACATAAAAATACTGAGTAGCGGATTTGGTTGGTGATATATCAGTTTGCCTGCAAATTTAACTACATTTTTAAGTGAGTTATTCTGGACAGTATGGATAAAAATACTAATATATCATGTAAAACAATACGATAAGTATCATGACTTTTTATTTCTTACTGATGTGTTGGTAGTTGTAAAATAATTAAATTGGTAATAAATTACATGTCTCGTCAATCGAAAGGCGGTAGTATCCGGTTTTTGTTCTGCGTGGAATTAAGAAATATATGAAAGGTTTTATTCTCTACATGGCGGTAACGGCAGGTGTGCTCGGACTGGCTGGATGTTCAACAAACAATGGTCCGGCTTTAAGTTGTTCATTCGAATCTGCACAAGCAACTTTGCCTGATTTGATTTGGAAAAAAATAGGAAATCAATTCTCTGCAGATACGCCAAGTTTGGTAGATGGTTATCTGGAGACTACTCGCAGACATTTCAAACTTGTATTGACTGACACCACTACCTTGAGTGCCACAAAAGAAACGAATCAAGTGAATTGCGCAGTCAAAGTTACGTCGGTTCTGCAAGATGCCTTCAAGACAGACTCATCTCAGCTTGATTTGGATGGTCAAAATCTGACCGGCACCGTTCAATATCATGTGATGTACTCTGACGACCATAAAACTAGTCATGTCGAGGTGGTTGATCTCGATACAAGTATTCGGCAATTGGCCGGGATTGGTCGAGCCATCTTTAATCGGGAACTGGAAACGAACGTACAGTAACGGGATGGCACTTCATCCGGCGTAGGGTCACCCCTGAGAAGGGTTGTGCGCCGGATGTGTATTCCCTAAAGAATTCCATGGTGCGGCTACGCTGTAGCCGTCCATCAAGTGGATTTAATTTCGATCAGTGCGGGGAGCTCTCTGTTTTTATCCCGGGCTCGTTGTATTTTCCTGATAGTCCAGTACGAATCCCGCCCCTTTGTCCTGTTTCAATATGTCGGCCAGGAAAGGCATGACATTTTCCAAGTCCTGCTTTAGCGTCCATGGCGGATTGAGGATAAACATGCTGCTGCCGCGCATGCCAAAGCCATCAGGTGACGGGCCTTGTACGTTCAATCCGGCATGCAACCAACTTTTAACCGGTAGTTTCTTCAACTTGGCAGTCATCTCGCCAATTTCATCACGTTGCAGATGCGGAAACCAGATAGCGTAGGTGCCCGTGGCAAAGCGTTTCAGTGCATCCTGCAAAGCGCTGATCATGGTCTGATAATCGCTTTTGTCTTCAAAAGGCGGATCAATCAGCACCAGTGCTCGGCGTGGTTGAGGTGGCAGTACTGACTTCAGACCGGCAAAGCCATCACTTTGCTGAATCACTGCACGTTTGCTGGCATGGGCAAAATTTTCCTGCAAGATTGTGCAGTCGCTGGGATGCAGCTCGAACAGGCGCAGGCGATCATGGGGGCGCATGATTTTTTGGGCAATCAGGGGCGAACCGGGATACAAACGCAGCACGCCATCCGGGTTCAATGATTTTACCAGGTTCACATAATCGGCCAGCGCTGCGGGCAGATCGGTGCGATCCCAGAGCCGGGCGATACCACCTTCGAATTCAGCATTCTTGGTGGCATAACCTTCGACGAGCGAATAGCAACCTGCACCGGCATGGCTATCGACATACCACCAGGGTTTATCTTTCTGGTTCAGGTAACGCAGCAGCAAAATTTCGATGGTGTGTTTCAGTACGTCGGCATGATTGCCGGCGTGAAAAGCGTGGCGGTAACTCAGCATGGCGTCTTTCGTAATTGCGAGGTGATTAGACTTTCCGCAGTGTAAAGCGCCAACCCCAGCCAGATGAAGGAAAATCCGATCAATTTTGTTTGATTGAAGGGCTCATGCCACAAAAAAACACCCAACATGAACTGAACTGTCGGCGTGACATACTGCAAGATACCCATCAATGAATAGGGTATACGCCGTGCCCCGGAGGCATACAGCAGTAGTGGGATCACCGTAATGGGGCCCGCCAATACCAATAGAATCTGGTAGTGCCAGCCTGAATTAACAAAACCGCTTTGTCCGGTCGCTGCTAACCAAATCAGTATGCCTGTGGCAAAAGGAAAGAGCAGGGCGGTTTCGACCATTAACCCTTCTTGCGCGCCCAGATGTGCCGTCTTGCGGATCAGTCCGTAGGTACCAAACGAGGCGGCCAATGACAATGCAATCCAGGGGAGTTGCCCACCCTTTACCGTCAACCACAATACGCCTGCGGCAGCTAAAGCAATCGATGCCCATTGCATGGGGCGCAAGTGTTCGCGCAGTAAAAAAACGCCGATCAATACATTGAACAGAGGGTTGATGAAATAGCCAAGGCTGGCATCCACCACGCGATTTTCCTGTACGGCCCAAATGTAGACATACCAGTTGACTGAAATCAGCACGGCGCTGAGAGAAAATGTCTTGAGCGTTTTTTTGTCCTGCAGCGCCATCCATAACCATTTCCAGTTACCCCTGAAAAGCAGGACGGCGAACAGGAAGAGTACTGACCAGGTCATGCGATGCAACAGGACTTCCTGTGGCGAAATACCTTGCAGCGCTTTGAAGTAAATGGGGAAGAGCGACCAGAGCAGATATGCGCCAAGGGCACGAAGGATGCCGGATTGCATGAGATTTCCAACAGCGTAAACTGGGAGTCTAACCGGGAACCGCGCCGGAAGCAGTACACAGTTGAGGGAGAAAGTTGGCAAACAGGCGTCAGGAATATCCCTTACCCTGACAAAATATCACGTAATTGGTGATAGACTGCCGAAAAATCAGCCGTGCCAATTTGTCCTGTTCAAGGCGCACCTTCGTTATTCACTTTTGACGTAACACACTGAAATGAAAAAACTTTCTGTTTTGTTCGTCTGTACCGGCAATATTTGTCGCAGTCCAACTGCCGATGGTGTTTTGCGTCAGCTGATCCATTCAGCCCAGCTGGACGGCAAGGTTGCAGTGGATTCAGCCGGGACATTGGATTACCACATCGGCGAACCTCCTGACTGCCGTGCCATGCAGCATGCAAAGCATCGAGGCTACGATCTGTCCACGCTTCGTGCTCGTGCAGTAGATCCCCAGGATTTTCAGCGCCACGACCTGATTTTGGCCATGGATCGTAGTCACCTTGCCATTCTTGAGCAGCGTTGCCCGCCGGAATACAAGCACAAATTGCACCTGTGCCTGGATTTTTCCGAGCGTGCACGTGGACAAGAAGTGCCCGATCCCTACTATGGCGGCGACGAGGGCTTCGAGCGTGTGCTCGATCTAATCGAAGATGCTTGCAGGGGCTTGCTGGCGCATATGCAGGGGCAACTTGCCGTCGCCTGAATCTGGCGATTGCCGTGCATGCGTGCTATCGCTACAATCCGCCTTCCTGTTCTTCGGGGGAGTAGTCGCCGCGCGTGTCGCGGGGGTGCGTCAACATACTTGGGCCACAGGTCCATGGCGTATCCGGCCGGTTTTGAATCGGTTTGGCAAGACCCGAGGTACGTTCGATGCACTCACGGGGTGGGCTGCATTGTACGGCCTCGTGTCTTGTTGCCTGCCCCGGAGTCTTGCCTTTCATGGATACTTTTCTGCTTTCTACCGGGGTGGTCGCCGTTGCCGAAATGGGCGACAAAACCCAACTGCTTTCGTTAATTCTTGCTGCGCGTTTTCGACGACCATGGCCAATCATTGCCGGAATATTTGTGTCCACGGTGCTAAATCACTTTGCCGCGGGCTGGATCGGTCAATGGACAGCCAATATGATCCCCGCATACCTGTTGCGCTGGATCGTGGGCTTGGGGTTTATCGCTATTGCGGGCTGGGCGCTAATCCCGGATAAATTCGAGGAAGATGAGGCGCTGGTAAAACCATACGGCGCATTCATTGCAACGGCTATTGCCTTTTTTATTGCAGAAATGGGCGATAAGACGCAGATCGCAACTGTCGCGCTCGCACTCAAATATTCGCCGTTATGGCAGATCGTGATGGGGACGACCTTTGGCATGATGTTGGCGAATGTGCCTGCGGTGATGTTGGGAAACTGGATTTCAGTGCGCATGCATTTGCTGCGATATGTGCGTTTTGTGGCAAGCGCCATATTTGCCGTACTGGGTGTACTTGCACTGCTGGGTGTTGGCATGCAGGGCTAATTAAATAATCAAAAGTAGTCAAACTGGCTGGTTGGCGAGGTGCTGACCAGCTTTTTTCAAACAAAGGGGAGCGCAATGCTGGAAACGCTGTTCAAGCTCAAGGAACATGGCACCGACGTTAAAACCGAGGTGATTGCTGGGTTTACCACTTTCTTGACGATGGCCTATATCGTCTTTGTCAATCCATCCATCCTGTCAACTACGGGTATGGATTTCAATGCGGTGTTTGTGGCCACCTGCCTGGCCGCTGCATTGGGTACAGGCATTATGGCCTTGGTGGCCAATTATCCTATCGCCCTGGCGCCAGGCATGGGCCTGAATGCCTATTTCACCTTTACGGTGTGCAAAGGCATGGGCATCAGCTGGCAAGTGGCACTGGGCGCCGTGTTCATTTCCGGCATCATTTTCCTCGCAGTAAGCTTGTTTAAAGTGCGGGAAGCCATTGTCAATGCGATTCCGCATTCGTTGAAGCTGGCGATCTCGGCCGGGGTGGGCATGTTTCTGGCAATTATCGCGCTGAAAAATGCCGGCGTGATTGTGGGTTCCCCGGCTACCTTGGTAACGCTGGGCAGCATTCATGATCCGAAAACACTGCTGGCGATTCTGGGTTTCTTCCTGATCGTGGCTCTGGAATACCGCAAGGTACCGGGTTCGATCATTATCGGTATTCTTACGGTGACTGTTCTGTCCATTGTCCTTGGATTGTCCAAGTTCGGTGGCGTAGCCTCGTTGCCTCCTTCAATGGCACCGACCTTCATGCAAATGGATATCGCTGGCGCCATGAACGTGGGTCTGCTCGGCGTGGTGTTCGTGTTCTTTTTTGTGGATTTGTTTGATACCACCGGGACGCTGATCGGCGTATCGCATCGTGCTGGTCTGCTTGATAAAGATGGCAAGTTGCCGCGTCTGAAGAAAGCCTTGCTGGCAGACAGCGTAGCGATTGCTGCCGGTGCCGTGATGGGAACATCTTCGACTACTGCTTACATCGAATCCGCTGCCGGTACGGCCGTCGGTGGCCGTACTGGTCTGACTTCGCTGGTGGTGGCTTTGCTGTTCCTGGCCGCACTGCTGTTTTCACCGCTGGCAGGTTCAGTGCCGGCCTTTGCGACTGCTCCGGCACTTTGTTATGTTGCTGTTCTGATGGCGCGTGGCCTGGCGGAAATTGAATGGGATGATCTGACCGAATCTGCTCCGGCAGTGATGACCGCTTTGGCGATGCCGTTTACCTTCTCGATTGCCGATGGTATTGCTTTTGGCTTTATCAGCTACGTGGGAATCAAGATACTGGCTGGTCGTTTCAAGGATCTTTCGATCGCGGTAGTCGTCATTGCGGCCCTTTGGCTGGTAAAGTTCGCTTTCTTTGGATAATTTGATAGCCACCATGGAAAAGCCTTTCTACGCCGACTATATTCGCGAACGCATCCGTACTGTTGCGGATTGGCCTCAGCCCGGGGTGATGTTCCGTGACATCACGCCGCTGCTGCAGGATAAAAAAACCTTCCGTTTATTGGTGGATGTTTTTGTTCATCGCTACATGGATCAGGAACTGGACCTGGTGGCCGGCGTAGATGCGCGCGGGTTTATTCTGGGCGCGGTGGTGGCCTATGAACTGAATCTGGGTTTTGCACCAGTGCGCAAGAAGGGTAAGCTGCCCTATATGACGATCACGGAAGAGTACGAACTGGAGTATGGTTCTGCCACGGTTGAAGTGCATACCGATGCGTGCAAGTCCGGTGATCGGGTCTTGTTGATTGATGATCTTGTCGCCACTGGCGGTACGATGGTAGCCGCAGCCAAGTTGCTGACGCGTATTGGCGCCAATGTTGTGGAAGCCGCAGCCATTGTGGATTTACCAGAACTGGGTGGTTCAAAATTGATTCGAGATCAAGGTATTCCACTGTTTACCGTATGTAATTTTGACGGCCATTGAGCGATTGATGTGCAATAGGCGGGGGCAGATAATGCCCTCGTATTTTTTGGTCCTGTTTTTTTTGATTTTGGAACTGGTACTGTGACTCTGGAATTACCACAAATCGAATCTATCCTGGAAAACGCAGATTGCCTGCATGGCGAGGCAGAAGTCCTGGCTGCGATTGAACGTATGGGCATTGAAATGACAGAGAAGCTACGTCATTCCAATCCCATTGTTTATACCGTGCTCAACGGCGGCATGATTTTGGCAGGTCAACTCCTGCCTAAGCTGCGTTTGCCGTTGCAGATGTCCTATCTGCATGCCACCCGCTACCGCATGGAAACCAGTGGTGGTCAGATCGAGTGGAAAGTGCCACCGCGTGGCGACATGCGCGGCCGCACTGTGCTGGTCATCGACGATATTCTGGACGAAGGCCATACGCTGGCAGCCATTGTTGAATATTGTCAGGAACAAGGCGCCAAGGAAGTGCTGGTCGCGGTGCTGATCGATAAATTGCACAATCGCAAAGCCCCCGGCATCAAGGCAGATTTCGTTGGGCTGGAAGTTGAGGACCGTTTCCTGTTTGGCTGTGGCATGGATTACCAGGACTACTGGCGCAACACGCTGTCCATTTTTGCGGTGAAGGGGCTTTGAACCGATAGCTGCAACGCTGGAATAATTTTGATAAAAAGCCGTACCGCAGAAATGCGGCACGGCTTTTTTGTCGATCCTAATATCTGTGCAAAGCGATATTTCAGAAAAAGAGCCGATATAGCAATGGCACCAAGATGGCTGTCATCAATGCATTCAGTCCCATACCCAAGCCGGCAAAGGCGCCGGTTTCATTGCTTTCCTGAAATGCCCGTGCGGTACCGATGCCATGGCTGACCAGCCCCATGGAGAACCCGCGTACGGCCGGTTCCCGGATATTCAGGCGATCCAGCACCCACGGTGCGGCCACTGCACCGGTCACACCAGTCAGAATCACAACCGCGGCGGTGAGTGACGGAATACCACCGAGCTTTTCAACGATGCCCATGGCCACGGGTGCGGTGGCGGATTTGGGGGCCAAAGACAACAGACTGGAAGGACTCGCGCCCAATAACCAGGCGATTCCGACCGAAGATGTAATGGCCAGCAACGAGCCACTGGTCAGGGTCAGTAGCAGGGGGATCAACATGCTGCGAATGCGTTCCTGTTGCAGATACAGAGGAACAGCCAAAGCGACCGTGGCCGGTGCCAACAGGAAATGAATCCATTGCCCGCCGGCAAAATAGACCGAATAGGGCGTACTGGTGAAGTACAGGATCAGTACCAGCAGCAGAATGCTGAGCCCAACCGGATTGGCCAGCGGGAAGCCCTTGGTACGTTTTGCCAACAGGCTTGCGAGCTGGAAAATCCCCAAGGTCAGCAGCAACCAGAAAACAGGCTGGGCTTGCAGATGCCCCCATAGCCCGCCCAGACGTTCAATCATGCTGCATCTCCCGCTTTGTCCGAATTCGTTTTAGTAGCAGCCCCGTCAATCCCACACTGATGAGCGTGCCGAACAATACCGCGCCAAGGATGGCGGGCCACTCGCGCTGCAAGCGCTCCAGATGCAGGATGACACCGACGCCGGCTGGCACGAACAGCAGCGAGAGGTATTGCAGGATGCCGGTGGATGCGACGCGCAGGTTTTCTGGCGGGGCACGACGATGCCAGGCTAACCAGGCCAGCAAAAGTGCCATGCCCAGCACCGGGCCGGGCAGGGGCAAAGCAAAGAGATAACCGACCACGTCGCCGGCCAGCAAGAAAGACAGCAAAATCAAAAAACCGCTCAGCATGCATTCACTCCCGCAAGCAATTCCATATTCAAAGACAAGCGTTGTTCCAGCAGATATTCCTCGCAGTTACTCGCGGGATCCGCACGGTCGATGACCAGAAAATCGCTTTCGCTGTGCAATGCCAGCAGCGGGTGGTGCCAAGTGCCCGCCGTAAAGTTGATGCCTTGCTGGCCGTGTGCCCAAAAGGCGCGGATCTGGTGTGGATCAACCTTATCCCCCGCGGGAGCAACCACCACCAGGAACGGTTTTCCCGAAAGGGGCATGAAGGCTTGCGATCCCTTGGGGTGACGTTCCAGCATCGTGATGCTGAGTGGCAGGTCGCGCGGCTGAGAACGGAAGATGCTGACGGTCAACCTGCCATCTTTTCCCGGATCCAGACGGGCAAGATCATGGAAGCGCTGGCTGGTGCCGGCATTGATGGCGAATTGAGTACGCAGGGGATCGGCTTCGATCACTTCTCCAAACGGAGCGAAGGCCTCATGGCTGAGTGTCTCGATTGACAGTTCTATCACCGCGACACTCCTGCAGGCGTTCCCCACAGACGCAGGCGCGAAACACCGCCATCCGGATGCAGGTTGAAGCGGACATGGCTGACCCGGCCCAGCGGGAGAGCATCGAAATGCTGGATGCTGTCCGCGCTCAAAGGGCTTTCCGGCAGCAGTGGCGACCAGAATTGCGCTTGGGTGATGAGCGCAGCATCGTCCGCGTCGGGAATCCAGGCGGCCTGCAGCGAGCAGCGGTCCGGGTAATTGCCCTTGAAGTGGGCAGTATCCACTTCGATGCGCGCGATTTCGCCGGGAATGCCGAGCGCCAGGATGCACCAGTCGTAGCCGGGTTCGCGCCGGCGCCGGGTTTCCCAACCATCGCCCATATCGATGCCTCGACCCGGCAGCAGCAGATTGGCCGCTACGCCGAAGTGGGCATCGTTCCAGGCCACGGCGCGGCCGCCATGCTTCAGTGCAGCCAGATCAACCAATCCTTCCGGTCCGGCGGTAAAGGTGACGGGTGAAGGTTTGCCGTAGACGCGCAAACGCGCCAGGCCGCCGTCGGGATAGATGTTGACGCGGATATGGGAAAAGACGGTTTCTGTTTGGCCGGTGGCGGCAAGCAGGTGGTGTTGATTGCCCTTGAGTGATGTCATGCCGGTCAATGGCAGCCAGACATCGCCAGCCGGATCGGCATCTGCCGGACAGCCTTCCACGGTCGCGGCCGGCGGGTAGTTGCCGGTGAAAAAGCTGGTGTCTAGATCGAAGCCGGCAATCGTGCCGGGGCAGCCCAGGCGCACGATGCACCAGTCGTGGCCGGCTGTGCGCTTGCGCCGGCTTTCCCAGCCATCCATCCATTTGCCGTTGTCATCGTATTTCCCCGGGATGAAACAAGCGGGAGCCGGGTTGAGCATGCGCGCCATCGGCGCAAAGAAATCGTCCGAGCAAACTTGTGCTTCGGCACCCAGGCGCGGGTCGGCCAGGTTGATGCCCTGGCTGGCCCAGCGAGGCAAATCGGCTTGGGCCGCAAAAAGTGTATTGCTGGTGGGTACTGTCATCGTGATCTCAGTCCAGGGAGCTGATGAAATTGGCGAATTCGGGCGTTGTTGGGTTGGCGAACATGGTTTGCGGATCACCGGATTCATGAATACGGCCTTCATACATGAAAACCAGTTTGTCGCCTACTTCGCGAGCAAAACGCATTTCGTGCGTAACCATGATCAGCGTCATCCCTTCCGCCGCGAGTTGGCGCACGACCATCAACACTTCGTTGACGAGTTCCGGATCCAGTGCTGAAGTGATTTCATCGCAGAGCAGTACCTTGGGCGACATGGCCAACGCCCGGGCAATGGCGACACGCTGTTGCTGGCCGCCGGATAGCTGATCGGGAAACGCATCGAACTTGTGTTCCAGGCCTACCCGCGTCAGGGTGCTGCGCGCGATTTGTTCGGCTTCTTGCTTGCTGGTGCTCTTCACGATCTGAGGGGCAAGCATGACATTCTGCCCGGCACTCAGGTGCGGGAACAGGTTGAACTGCTGGAAGACCATGCCCACTTTCTGACGCAGTGCGCGCAAGTCCCCCTGTTCTGCGACCAGTGCCGTGCCATCGACTTCAATGGTGCCATCGTCAATGGCTTCCAAGCCATTTAACGCGCGCAGCAGCGTGCTTTTCCCGGAGCCGCTACGACCGACGATAGCGACAACTTCGCCTTCTTCGACTTCCAGGTTGATGCCTTTAAGCACATGGTTTTTGCCAAAGTGCTTGTGCAGACGGTTAGTTCGTACGAGTGGCATAGAGTCTCCTTTCCAGACGCTGGGCATACCAGGACAAGGGGTAACAAAGCAGGAAATAAGCAACGGCAACCAGGCTGTAAACCAGGAATGGCTGGTAGGTGGCGTTGGCGATCATCGATCCGGTTTTGGTGAGTTCGGCAAAGCCGATGATGGATGTGACCGCCGTGCCTTTGACCACCTGGACGGCGAAACCGACAGTCGGGGCAATGGCCATGCGCATGGCTTGCGGCAGGATCACATGACACATTTGCTCGCGATAATTAAATGCCAGGCTGGCACTGGCTTCCCACTGGCCGCGTGGCACCGATTCCACGCAACCACGCCAGATTTCCGCCAGATAGGCGCTGGAAAACAGCATCAGTCCGATGCCGGCCGCCAGCCAAGCCGGCACGTCCAGCCCGACGAGCGAAAAGCCGAAAAACAGGATAAAGAGCTGCAGTAGCAGGGGAGTGCCCTGGAAAATTTCGATATAGATCTGTGCCAGGCCGCGCGGTGGGCGGTGTTTGGCAATCCGGGCAAACAACACCAGCAGCCCGGCAATCCCGCCGAGCAGGAAAGCGACCACTGACAGCAACAAGGTCAGCGCGCCCCCGACCAGGAGATTGCGGATGATGTCCCACATTGTAAAAGTCATCATGACAGTGGCCTCCGGGCGATCAGGTAACGGCCGACCAGATTCAGCGCCTGGCGGATCAAAAAGGCCATGGCAAAGTAAATGGCCGTGGTCAGGAAGTAGGTTTCAAATGCCCGGAAGTTGCGGGACTGGATGAAGTTAGCCACAAAGGTCAATTCCTCGGCCGATATTTGCGAACACACGGCAGAGCCCAACATGGTGATGACGATCTGACTGCTGAGCGCAGGCCATACCTTGCGCAAGGCAGGGCGCAACATCACATAGAAAAACAGCTGCCAGCGGGTGAAGGCCAGCGATTGCGCAGCTTCTATCTGGCCTTTGGGTGTGGCTTGCAGGCCGGAACGAACGATCTCGGTGCTGTAAGCGCCCACATTCAAGGTGATGGCCAGAATGGCTGCTTGACCTTCACTCATCCGGATGCCCAGCGATGGCAATCCGAAGAAAATCAGGAATAGCTGCACCAGAAACGGGGTGTTGCGAAAGAGTTCGACATAACACTGATACAGTCCGGAAAAAGGCTTGATATCCCAGGTTCTGCAAATGGCACCGGCGATGCCGATCAGGGTGCCAACGGTTCCGCCCACAACGGTCAGGTACAGGGTATAGGCGATGCCGTGCAGCAGCATCGCGTGGTATTCGTAGATGAACGAAAAATCAAACAAATAAGTCATGGGGCAACTCCTGCTTCGTACTGCCCTTTACAGAGGCAATACGAAGCGGCGAGACATGGCAGGTTACAAATCGGCAGGCAAGGCAGCGTGCAACCAGTGTTGCGAGATCTCGTTCAGCGAGCCGTTCTTCTTGGCTTTCTGGATGATCTCGTTCACCTTGGTTTGCAGGGCTGTTTCGCCTTGTGCCAGGCCGATGTAGCAAGGCGAATTCTTGACCAGGAATTTGACTCCCAACGTACGTTGCTTGCTGCGCTCATGCACGGCGGCGGCGACCACGTTGCCGGTCGCCAGCAGTTGGGTCTGACCGGACAGGTAGGCGGCGATGGTGGCATTGTTGTCTTCGAAGCGTTTCAGGACCGCACTGGAAGGCGCAATCTTGGAAAGCTCCAGGTCTTCGATCGAACCACGGGTCACGGAAACCGTTTTACCGGCGAGTTCATCCACCTTGCTGATCTTGATGTCGTCCGGGCCGAATACGCCATTGAAGAACGGCGCATAAGCCATGGAAAAGTCGATGACTTTTTCGCGTTCCGCATTTTTACCCATGCTGGAAATCACCAGATCGACCTTGCCGGTGGTGAGGAACGGCACCCGGTTGGCGCTGGAAACCGGCACCAGTTCGACCTTGGCCCCCATTTCCTTGCCGATCAGGTTGGCTACGTCGATGTCATAACCGCTGGGCTTCATGTCTGCCCCCACGCTTCCAAAGGGCGGGAAATCCTGCGGTACGGCAATCTTGATTACGCCGGATTTGCTGATGTTGGCCAGTACATCGGCCTGGGCGACGGGTGCCAGGCTGCCCAGGCCAAGCGCGCCGAGCAGAACCAGGGGACGGAAAAAGCGGGAAGTACGCATGGTGTTGCTCCTTGTAGATCACGGTTGGAAAAAGCGGATACCCACGCGGGCAGCGGCCCGCAACAGGTGGGTTTGCATGGCTTGGCGTGCAGCGGCCGAATCATGCGTTGCGATGGCTTCAATAACAGCCAGATGCTCATCGGCGGGTTCCCAGATACTTTTGGGATTGGCGAAAGGGAGCTGCAGGCTGTACGCCACTTGCGTTTCGTATTGCTGCAACACGGATACAAAAGCTTCGTTACCGGAAAGCCGGGCGATGCGACGGTGGAATTCCATATCCCACTCGGCGGCCATGACCAGATCAAAGTTGTGTAGGGCGGCTTCCAGATTGGCTTGCACCTCCCGCAATGCAACGGCGCTGTTTTTCAGGTCGGCTGCCGCCATGCTGGCTGCGGCGGGTTCGAGCACATAGCGGAACTGGAAGATGGCTTCCGGTCGCATACTGGACGGATTGGTTGGAATATCGCCCAACGCACGGGTATTGCCTGCCGTAACGTAAACCCCTTTCCCCGGGTGCGAGCGGACCAACCCCAGTGCTTCGAGCATTGAAATGGCTTCACGCAGGCAAGCTCGGCTGATGCCCAGTGTTTCTGAAAGCTCGCGTTGTGATGGCAGGGCGCTGCCATTGGGATGTGTTCCGTTGGCAATCAGGCGTTGCAAATTCTGTGCGGCGACGTTGGATAGGCTAGTCATTTCGGTTCTCTTTTAACTGGTACAACTGGTAAGACCAGTATGGCCAATTAAAAGCAATCACTGTGCCAAGTGATTTTTGTTCGATGTATTACGGTATATCTGTATGTTTTTAAAGGAAATTTAATTTAACTGGAGGGAGGGGTGAGGTGTGTGTCGGAAAGAATTGCACCAATGAATCACAGACTGCACCAGTTCCGAGCGGTTGTGATTGCACGTTTGAGATCGGGTTTTGGGAACACATGAGCAGAGATTTCTGCTTCAGAGAGGATCGATTATTGAAATACTCTGGAACCGGTCTGACGGCCAACGCGTACAATCCGGCCTTTGCTGTTGTTGGCCCAAGTGGGCTGGATGTACCGGTTTTGATTGGCTACCTGCCCAAGGATTCCACTCAGGGGTGGAACAAGGCAGGCTGAAGGTACTGTTGCCTGTCGGGTTCGTCTACCAGTCACCGTTTTTCATGATCCTGCGCCACGGGCGGCCGCTGCTGGCAATGCGCGAGCTGTTGCAATCCGGCAAGCGCACGGCAATGCGTGGATATTTGGCCAGGATGGTGGTCTCATCGGTTGGGAGACGGAGCACGAAAAAGCCCGCAAGGCCAATCTTGCAGGGCTTTTCGGCAGGTCGGAGTAAATTAGTGTGTATCTGCGTTGGTTTTCCAATAAGTCCGAGTGCGCTTAGAGGTAATCGGTGGGCGGACTTGTTGCCCTGACAACGGTGAGCTGGTCCCATTCTTGTCACGTTGGATGGCACCGATCACCACGACCTGGGGTTTTCCGCCAATAGCGATGGTTCCTGCCACCGGTGAAGGAGGCAATCCTCCTCCAACAAAGATTGCCGAGCGATCACCGCCGCATATCGAGGAAGAGCCGATCGCACCGGAACCGTTGATGAGATTGACCCAGTAACCGCGAGCTTCACCCAGCGTGGTCGTGCAGGAATTATTGCTGACCACGGGCCGGTTGGTGCTGAAGGTGGCCATTCCGCCGATGATGAGAGACGAAGTCACTGTCTGTTCGCCGGTGCCGTTGGCGTTGAGATCCATGTACCAGCCATAGGCAGTTCCGCCTGGCAGAACGCTAGTACTGTTGCAGGTTGCCAGGCTGGCATCGGTTTTATTGAGCATGCGGTCGCCATCCAGATCGGTGGCCGTATTGCGTAGTGGATCGTCCAGATAGACGTAGAAGCGGTTGGTTACCGGCGAGGTGTACGGATAGCTGGCCGCCAGTGGATGCTCGCGGTCGCCGCTGCCCATGGCTAGATACACCTTATTCTTGTAAGTTAGCACCGCAGGCGCGAACAGGAATTTGCGCGAATGGCCAGTGGTATAGGCCACCTTATGAATGGTCCAGCTGGCCGGGCCTAGTGCAGCAAAATTGTTTGTGGGATCGGAAAAATCGATCCGGTAAAGACTACCACCCGTATCAGCCGCATAGGCTGCATCGACTTGGCCATCTTGGTTGATATCCACCAGTGTCACGTCCCCGGCTATGCTGCGATCGGTATCAAGCGTTTTCAGTACGGTTCCAGTATCCGCATCCAGTACATAAACATGCGCACCTTTTGGGCTGACGCAGGTAGATGTCGCGCTGTCGGTATCCTCGCAGGTATCGTAGCCGCCGCCGACGATCACCACCGGGGTTGTGCTGGAATAACCAGTCAGGAAAGCCACGTTGGGCGTTGACCAGGTCTGGCCGAGACCGCTCATGCCGCTGCTGCAACCCGTGTCATTGCCTTGGTTAGGACAACCCATTTTCCATTTGAACGATGGACTCGTGGGCGAACTGGCATCGAAGGCATACAGCATGCGTCCACCCCGACGCATGGCCGGATAAATCCAGATTTTCGAATTGTCGGCATTTTGATAAAGGCCGGTGGAGCCGTCAAAGAAAAACGGCTTGGGCGTGGTGCCTGCAATGGCCGTCCCGCCAGGCGGCGTGGGAGATGGCGTCTGGACCAGCGGCGAATTGTCGAGCAAGCGTTGCAGGGTACCGAAGCTTTCCGGCGCGACAAACGACCAAGCCTCTGCGCCAGTCGAGGCATTGACCGCGTGATAAGTGCCATCCCCCGCGCCGTAATATGCCATGACGGTGCCATTGCCGTAATCCACCGGCAATGGGCGCGAATGCACCACATCACCATGGATCGACGGACGGGTCGCACTTGGGCTGGCAGGTGCCACGCCGCCAATTTCGCCAGTCACGTCCAGGCCGCGGATGAAATTGACGATGTTGGTGTTGATCGTGGTATTGCCAGACAGGCTGGCCACACTGCTGGTATTGAAATCGACCAAGCTGTTGCCCGACAGCGTTTTCACATTGCGGCTGCCTTGCTGGCGCAGTATTTGCGCAGCACCCCCTTTTTCCACTGTTGCACCATCGGGCAAATCGGAAAAAATTGCGCCGATGCTGCAATTGCTCCCCTTGGCAAAGTCAGTATCATTTCCGGACGGCTGCCACGCCAGCCCCGCAGTTACCGCATCGGTAATGAAGATCCGGTCTTTGTTGTTGGTCGTGTCATACCAGTAATTACCTGCGTCCGTGGTCCACCAGCTGGTCGCGCAAGGGGTGATGAAACCGGTATTGGAATTGATCGCCAGCAAGCCATTTTTGTCTGCCAGATCAGTTGTGCCATTGAAAACACCCACCTGATAGCGTTTGAGGTTACCGAACCAGCGCGGATGATCGGTCGGATCGGGGCGGAACATGCCGATATAGACCTGATTATCATTCTGCGAGCGGTTGGTGGCTGAAATCGGCAACGAAGCCGAGGCAAAAACCGAATTGACCGCCTGGATTTCGGCAAAAATTTTGGTCAGGGCATCGACAATGGCGCTCTGGTTGGTTGCAGTGAAATACTTGCCGCCACCGGCGCGCGCCATGCTTGACAGCAGAGAACTCTGCGCCGGATTCGGCTGGGCATTGTAAACATCGATGGTATAGGTGTTGATGGTCTGGAAGTTCTGGTTTTGTCCCGCAGGTACCGGCACACCTTTCTGGTGCATGAGCTTCGCCCATTCATCGGCGTTCCACTGATTGGTATCAGTTCCAAAGGTATTGGTGGGTGTATCAATTTGTGATGTATACGTTCCCAGCACTTGATAGCGCGTCTGGCCACTGCTGCAAGTGAGTGTAGATGTATCGGTCGAGTCATAGGCACATGAACTATAAAGAGCCCCGCTGCCCGAGCACAAATCGGAATATTCGCTAACCTTGTTGGGTTGTTTCGAATAACACGCGGAATATCCAAGCTTGTCCGTCTGGGTCTGCGACGTCTGCGTGTATTGTGGCAAAGGCAATTCCTGCAAAGGCGTTGTGCCTAGCAACTGGTTCAGAATGGCGGTGTTGGTCGCATCGTCCGATGCCGGTCCGCTGGCATTCGGGTTACCGATGAAGATGATGTAGTTGTTGGCGCAATTGGTATCAATCGATAGCGGTGACTTGAACTGAGTGTAGTTGCTCACATAGCCACGGGAATCGGCATGCCCCGTGGACAGCACATCGGCGCTCGGCGCAAAGGGAGTCGATCCCGCAAAATAGTTGTAGGCATCGTACAGATAATTGCCATAAGGCTCATTCGAGTTCTGCTTTTCCGTCGTGCCATTGATGTCACCGTAAATGGTGTCCAGCGTACTGGAAAAAACGGCCGTATTCGCTGCTGCGGCTGTTCCGACCGGAGTCACGGCAAAGCGCACATATCCCCCGTTATCGTTGGCATTGCCTTTGGCCGGAAACTCCAGCAACCCTACATTGACATTGCCCGGCAAATTATTGATTACTGATTTGATCGCATTAACCTCGGCCTGTCCTTGCACTATGCCGCCGGGCCAGTGCTGGTTCTGGCGCGACCAGTTCGAGGTGTTGTCGAGCACGATCAGCACGTTGGGCGCTGCTGCCGCATTGTTCTGCACGGTGAAAATATCGGTGTCCATGGCCTGTGCCGGCGCGCCTGCCAGTGCCAGCGAGATGGCCAGCAACAGAACATGAAAGCCGGCTTGAGCTGGATTTTTTTTCAAAAAATGCATGATGTTCTCCTGTTGACAAGCGGTGACCCGGTTGCGGATCAGGGGCAATTGGTGGTCATGTCGGTGGTGGCGATCCGGACTGCAACCCCTTGGGTGACATTGACCGTGGTATTGGTGGCGCTATCCACAGCCTGGGCATTGATCTCCCAAGTGGAATTGGCACAGAGCGAATTTCCGGTCGCCGTCGCGCCGCTCACCCCGAAAGATTGCTGGGTTTCCGTCGCGCAAGCCAGATCATCGGCTTTGGTGAAATCGAGCTGAGCGGCCGGAATGGGGGCTGCAGCAACGCAGGTTGGCGTCGGCGTCAGGGACACTGTGAAATCATTGGTCCCGTCGCCGTTGCTATCGACGCATAGCTTGTTGGCGCCCCCGCCGCTGCAATTACTGGTTGCGATCGCCGCTGCTGGATTCTGGGTGAAATTGCTTGAATTGATAACGGTATCGATGGCTTGTTGTGCCGCATCCAACCCTTCATTTTTGTGCTGGGCATTGGCCACGATAATGGTCTGGTTCGCGCCCAAGTGATAGACCACCACGGCCATCAGGGTCAGCAATACCAGCATGATCAAACCCATGATCAGGGTAAAACCCTGTTGCCGGCGATAGCCGGTGCACTGCTGGCTTCGCTGTTTCATTCCAGTCTCCCTGCTACATTGTTCAGCCTCACCACCGAGGTATAGAGGTGTCGCTTGTAACCGTCGTTGTATGGACCGAAAGTGCTGCCGCCGAGTTCATAGCTGCGGGTATCGGTAAACCCGGTCGAAGTCTGGGTATTGCGGGCAAGCACGTGGATTTTTACTGCGGTGACCTGACGCCAAGCGGTAGCATCGGCTGGGTTCGTTGTATAGCTCTCCGGCGCGCCATCGTTATTGGTATCAAGCCCATATTCCAGCTGGAGCTGCTCGACGCCCTCGGCCAGCGGTGAAATGGTGAAACTGCCGGCCCCCAACTCAGCAACCCGCAGTGTCGGGATCCCGTCGCCGGCCCGGTCATTGTCGGTTACAAAATAGATGCGGGTGTAGTAGGCGCGCAGATCGGCGGCGGTCGCGCAATCCTTTTTCGCCAGGAAAGCCGGCGGATTGGCCGAGCCGGTCACTGCCGCATTGCTTGTCGTAAATTGCATGAGTGTCGTACTGATTAAAAATTGGCTGGCAGCGGGCAGGTTGTTGAGCTGGTTATTGCAAAGCGTAGTCTGAAAATAGGTGTATTTTGTGTTATCGACCGCGTCGCACCCAACCGTGCCAGCCACACAGGTGCTGGTGCGCCGGACCACCAGTACATCGGTACCGGCACGTCGGTCAGCAAGCAGCGTATCCAGGCCCGCCGGCAAGCCATTACCATCGTCATAACCCTGCACCGGTAACATGATCGCGTTGGTCAGGCTGGCGACATCGGTCAGGGATGGATCGGGCACACTGGCAGGCGTTGCGAGGGCCACTGGGCTGAATTCGCCGTAATAGCCCGCCAGTTTCAGGTCGTCAACGAGCAGTTGGGTCGCATAACGGCCGTTCTCGATTTGCAGGCTGGTTTTTTCAGTCTCTTGCCGTACCCGGCTATTGTTGAGGAAAATCGTCGCCACCGTGGCCAGAATCATCATTCCCAGAGCCATTGCCACCATGAGTTCGACCAGCGAAATACCGGCTTGCCGAGGCAGATATTCCGTGCGATTCACGGCACGAAAGCGTGAACAAGGGAAACATGTTTGAGCTAAATGGAATATTTGCATGATTCGGTTCAATTCAATTACTCAAGTTGGCCACAGGAACGAAACCGGCGATAACCCGCCGGTAACCTTCGGCGCCATAAAGGGTTTGACCACAAGTCAAGCTGGGAGGCTGCAATTGAGAAAGGCCTTGCCAAACGACGGAAACGCGATATAGCGGCGGGTTGGAGCCGGCAACCAGATCAACGCAGCCACGTGCACCGACCATGGCACCTATCGAGATTCCCGATCCAGCCGCTTTTTCACCGGCACCTTTCAACTCGTGATCCCATTCGCATTGATCGAGAGCCACGCCGTTCAGCCCGCTACACGATGCCGGCATTGGTGTGCCCAGGCATGAATCCGACCCCGTGCCAAGTGGGCAGTTGACCACGGTGACATAACTTGCGGCATTTAGCCGGTTGACCTTGATGCGGTTGACCATATCCTGCAGTAACAACAAAGCTTGAGTGCGCTGAAACGATTCCATTTCGGATGTTTGTATCTTGGTCTGCAAGCCAGCTAAACCAAGCAGTCCCACCGCCAGAATGACAATCGTGACCAATACCTCAATCAAGAGGAAACCCGACTGAGTTCGTTTGAGAGGTGCCGATGCAAAGGTGGTTTTCATGTCGCGCCTCAACACCCTGAAGTGGTAACTGCTGGCATGCCCGTCAGGCTGAGCATGACGCAGCGGATTGCCGTTGTATCCGTTGAAGAAACCTTGAATATCGCACCGATACCACTCACTACGCGGCCTGTGTTCTGAAACACGACGGAGGTCGGGCCTCCGGTGATATTCACGGCAGTGACCGGGCTATAGGTTGACAACACGGTTCCATCAGTCAGTTGGACACTCCACCCGCCATTCCATGGGTTGCCTGTCGTCGTTGGCGCCAGCGTGACATTGGTGTTGCGTTTCAATGCCTCGGAACGAGTCAGCAACAACGACGTTTGCAAGGTAGACGCCGTCGATTTCACCTTTTGGCTGGCAACCATTTCCCGGAATGCCGGCAGCGCAATAGACAGCAGGATGCTCATGACCGCAATCACAGTCACCAACTCGATCAGGGTAAATCCGTGTGTGCGAGGTATTTTCACGGCATCACCACATGGAAGAAGGCGTTTTCGCCCCGGTATTGTCAATGGACAAATCGCCATCAGCCACCTGCGAACCAATGGCGGTGGCTGTGATCGTGAAAGTCGGTGGTGTGGCCCCTGTGGCAATTTGGACCGTGTAGTAATTCACTACGGTACTGGGTACCGGGTCGCTGAGCGTGGCGACATCGGCCGCATAGCTGCGGCTATCGGTGAAATATTGCTGCTCCCGTTGGGCTAGATCCATCAAATAGGACTGCGCATCCGCTCTACGCCCCTTGCGAAGGAACTGCTGGTAACTGGGATAGGCAATGGCCGCTAGAATGCCAATAATGACCACCACGACCATGATTTCAATCAGCGTGAATCCGCGCTCTTTTTTGCCAATCCTGACCATTTTTATCATCCGTAAAATATGAGGATGTAATCATCCTTAATTCAAGTTATTGATAGTAATTAGTCAGGCCTGAATAATTTTCAATGCAATGATTTTTAATGGGAAAATGACTTGGATCGAGGCATGGATTTGCAAGAAATCATTAAAATTGCCCTGATTTCTTGCAAATTCTGAGTACAACATGGCCCCGAAATCGC
>JARLJJ010000111.1 GCA_031291275.1 Formivibrio sp. | reverse complement strand
TAGCGGCAATGAAGGCCTGACAGGGCTTTTTTTGCTTCTGAATGACAACATTCAAGCGTTAACTTCATCGCCGCCAAGTTTGGCAGGCAGAGGCCGACTGAAAATGTCGGTTTGAATTTTGTTTTTACACAGTCTGGGCCAAAAGGGGTCACTCAATAAACTCCCCCAAAGCTGACATCCGTGAACAACCCAGACAACAGAAGATCGGCTTGATATTTCATATAGTTCACGGCACGATGCATGGATGAATAACATTTTTCCACACGTTCGTTAGGCGCTCCATGACAAACGGTAAAATTTCTCTGCTGTTCGTCCTATTCGTTATTCGTACCGGGTGTGCAATGAGCGGACAAAAAATGGCAAATCAAAGTGTTGATTTCGATTACAAATCAACTGAAGTAGATATATTAGATTGGCAATATGGCGAACATGGTTATGTAGGGAATTATCACCAATCATTACCCCGTGCACCGAAAGATATTGTCGATAAAGGATTGCCTATTGGCGGCGGTGGGCTAAGTGGAGGAATGCCTGTTGGTGATTTTCTTTATGTGAAGTGGCGCATTAAAGCGACAGGTGAAATACGAGAAGATAAAGTTGATCTTCGTAGTAGATTACCAAACGACATGAATAATCATGGCATTCATTTTATTGTGAAGGGGGCGCAGCTTTATATATTCTTGGTGCCGCCTACGCCACCACATACTCCTCCATTTAATGATTCGTTTGAAGGTGGGTCTAGCTGGCCTGCGGGCAAGTATGGTTATGCAACTATTAAAAATGATTTAACAGCTCAAGAATACATAAATAAGTTGCAAATATACCCAAGCGTCCCCTTGTTTTTCAATTTCAAATAAAAGGCGATTGAAATGGTTACTACTGTTGCAGGGCAAGCCAACGCAAACCTGACTGGCTCCTTTTAGCCAGGCGTAATTTCATTTAAACCATCAAAAAGCACAAACAAGAATGAACGAAGGACAGATTTTTAAAACTCGACGCACGCTAATTTTTGTCATGGGGCTGTTTCCTTGGCTCTTAAAAAATGCATCTGCTGTAGGACCTGAAATCTCCACTGCGCCGTGTTCCTTCCCGTTCGATGCTAGTCAAAATGGCTCGGTATTGGATGTGCAATTCCGTGTAAAGGACTATCGCAACTACATTTTTACTCTGGAGTTCCACCATCAAGGTGGCGACGAAGGAATGCGGGTGCTGCAACTGGTCGGGGACGGAACCTACAAACTTTACACCCGAGAAAGCGCTGATACCGATCACCCGGCTACTCCTGTTGTTCCAAATACAGTGGAAGGCGTACAGCGGGTAAATGAAGGATTGAGAACCGGCGAATTCGTCAGGCGGCCCACTGATTTTAGCGGCGCTATCCCGATCCATCTCCGTATTTCAAGATCTGACAGCCAAGCGCTGGAAATTATAACGGACGAAACGATCCAAACGCTTGGACACTTTGCTGGAGGAGGAGGGAGCATTGACCGAATGATTACGGTCGAGGCACTGAAGCCCGGTCTATATCGTCTTCAAGCCAATACAACCCAAGACAGCCCAAGATTTGTTGGTATACCTATAAAACTAGGCATTACCTACAACGCAAAAGCGATGCCTCTACCTCTCCCCAAATAAATTTGATATTAACTGACATTGTTCTGAATGGCCGCTTCTTGAAATATGACCGGCTGCTCAGGGCACTGAGTACGCGTTCATTGAATGGAAGAGCCGCCGTTCAGCGTAACTCCCTAAGTGAACGGCGGCTAACCGGCGCATGGCAGACCGAAACAGCCAGACATGTGAACGTCGGCAATGGCCGATGACTTGCCCCTCAACAGTCGTTATGAACGACTGCTGTATTTGGTATCTGCTATTTAACGGTCGACAAATCGATGGGTCTCAAGGACGTCATTCAATATTCGGTAGAAAGTGCGCAATTGAGTGGGGTTGAGTGAATGATTGCAATGGATGCTCGAGGCCACAAAAGTGATGTGATTTTCGTAAAAGCTACCCCATGATTTAGGCATATCCCGTTTGCGTCGTGATTTCACGTCATGCTTGGTTGGATCAGAACGAGTCCAAAAGTTTACCGATAGAATCGGCACGAAGCGAACAGTGGCAGGGGCAGAACAACAGGCATCATCTGTTCCGCGGTTGCAGGCCGCCCAGCCTGGCCCTCCCGCGCTATAATCGCGCCTTTGCACCATTTGCTACCGAGCTTTTTGACCATGACCGATACCACTGAAAAAACCATTCATCCCGATACGCTGGCTGCATTGGAAGTGATCAAGCGCGGGGCGGAAGAAATTATTCCTGAAAACGAACTGATCAAGAAGCTGGAAAAAAGCCGCGTCAGTGGTGTGCCGATGAAGATCAAGCTGGGCATGGATCCGACTGCACCTGATCTGCATCTGGGCCATACAGTGGTGATCAATAAACTTCGCCAGTTGCAGGACCTGGGCCACCATGCGCAGTTTCTGATTGGTGATTTCACTGGCCGCATTGGCGATCCGACAGGCAAGAACACCACGCGTCCGCCTTTGACCGAAGAGCAGGTCAGAGCGAATGCGCAAACATATGCCGACCAGGTATTCAAGATTCTCGATCCAGCCAAGACCGAGATCATGTTCAATTCCACCTGGTTGAATGAACTTGGTGCAGCCGGCATGCTGAAACTGGCCGCGTCGATGACGGTGGCCCGCATGCTGGAACGTGACGATTTTGGCAAACGCTTCAAATCCAATCAGCCGATTGCAATTCACGAATTTATGTACCCGCTGATGCAAGGTTACGATTCGGTGGCGATGAAATCGGATATGGAGTTGGGCGGGACTGATCAGAAATTCAACCTGCTGATGGGCCGCATGTTGCAACAACAGCATGCCCAAGCGCCGCAGGTGGTGTTGATGATGCCACTGCTCGAAGGGCTCGATGGCGTGAACAAGATGTCGAAATCGCTCGGCAACTATATTGGTATCAATGATCCTGCGACTGAAATTTTTGGCAAGGTGATGAGCGTTTCCGACACCTTGATGTGGCGTTACTATGAGCTGCTTTCTTTCCGTCCATTGAGTGAAATTCGCCACTTCAAGACGGAAGTCGAAGCCGGCCGCAACCCGCGTGATCTGAAGGTACTGCTGGCGCAGGAATTCGTGGCCCGCTTCCACAGCCAGGCTGCGGCTGAAGCGGCGCTGGCCGATTTTGAAACGCGCTTCAAGAAAGGCGAGATGCCGGACGAGATGCCGGAATTTACCCTGCCAGCCGAGGGCGAGAGCATCACCATTTCGCATGCTTTGAAAGAAACCCAGCTTTGCCCATCCACCTCGCAAGCCCTGCGCGATATCCAAGGTGGCGCAGTGAAAATCAATGGTGAAAAAGTTAGCAATAAGGCAATGCTGATCGGTAAAGGCGAAACAGTGGTACTTCAGGTTGGTAAACGAAAGTTTGCACGGGTGACTATTGCCTGAGGGAAATGATTCACGTCTTACTGCGGTGTTGAAGTGACAAAAAACACCGATAAGAAAATGGCCGCAGAGAAATCTGCGGCCATTTTCATTTTCCGAGGCTATATCACGACTTGTGTTGGGCGGTATCACCTATGGAATTCAAATCCCGGGGTCGTACATATAGTCTCGGGTTAACGGCAAAGGGTTGTGTTCAGGCTGTCCAGCCTTGATGGCCAGTGTTTGATGCAAGGCCATCCAGTTGTGGGTAAAGCCATAGGTAGAGCCAGCGAGATAAGCGCGCCAGATACGGAAGCGTTTTTCTCCGACCATTTCTTTGAGCTGATCACTGTGTTGCTCAAAGCGCTGGCTCCAATGCAGTGTGGTTAACGCATAGTGCCGTCGCAGATTCTCGACATCCGTGACTTCCAGTCCCGCTGCACTCATTTCTTTCAGTGCGAGGCTGATATGTGGCAACTCGCCATGAGGGAACACATAGCGTTCGATGAATTCCCCGCCACCAAATGGAGCCTCTGCTGAATCAGGGTCGGTGGATGTGATGCCATGATTCATGAATATGCCGTTATCGGCGAGCAAGGAATGAATCTTTTTGAAATATCCGCGCAGGTTTTTCAATCCCACATGTTCAAACATGCCGACGCTGACAATGCGATCAAACGTGCCTGTCGTATCGCGATAATCTTGCAGGCGAATTTCCACTTTGTCTTCCAATCCGGCGTTGGCAACCCGTTGCCGAGCCAGATCATACTGGTTGTGCGAGAGCGTAATGCCCACGACATGCACGCCGTATTTTTCCGCAGCGCGTCGCGCCAGGGCGCCCCAGCCGCAACCGATATCGAGCAGATGTTGTCCCGGTTGCAGGTGCAGTTTGCCAAGGATGTGGTCGATTTTCTGGACCTGGGCTTGTTCCAGGCTATCTTCCGAATTCCGGAAGTATGCGCAGGAATAAAGCATCTCTTCATCGAGCCAGAGGCGGTAGAAATCGTTGGAAACGTCGTAGTGATAGGCAATGGCATCGGCATCGATTTTTTGTGTATGCCGAATCATGCGGGGGACATGCCGTTCCGGTTTTCCCTCATGAGAGGAAAGTAGCGCAGCAACAGTGATCACATCGTCAATGGCGCCATCCACATCAATGTGTCCATCTACATAAGCTTGACCAAGGGAGGCCATGGATGGGTGAATCAAGTAGCGAAGAGCGCCGGTTGAGTTGATGTTCAGCCTGACTAGCGGAGAGGCGCCTAATGCCACCTCCCGCCCATTCCATAATTTCAGCTGAACCGGCACATTGTGGTGCGCTATTCGGGCAATAAAATCATTGAATGGCTTTTGCCAAAACATTCTGAGCCCCTCCTGCAGAAAGTTTGAAAATTAAATATTGGCACCTGTATTTCAAATGACAAGCTCTATGGCAATCCATCGCGCTGAAATTGGTACGCACAAGGGACGAATAGGTGTGCATGGCCAGTATTCAAGCCGTTTGGCTATTGGATGGTGGTGTTGAGCGGTCAAGCAGAATTACGACGGAAGGAAAACCCTTGAGAGGGGAGGGAGTCGTACCGGTGAGATCGAGTCACGATGCCAATTCATTTGGGCGAAGGTGGGTTGTGCGTTGATGTGCGCCACCCATAAGTCTAAGAATCAGAGGCTACGACACCTGATCGCCAGGGATAATGCCGCATTCCCCCAAGATGGCTGCAATGCCGCGACTGATGAATTTGTGGCGATGAATTACCACGTCCAGATTACGGCGCATATCCAGAAATGGGACAGACAGTGGAACCAGCGATCCTGCGCGAAATGCATCTTCCAACTCAAGCTCAGACAGGCAACCAATGCCAAGTCCTGCTTTGACGCATTGTCGTATTGCTTCAGGCTGCTCAAGTTCAAGCACGATACGAGGTCTTACGCCGCAACTTAAACAAGCCTGATCCAGAACCTGGCGAGTCCCCGATCCATGCTCCCGGACGATCCAATCTGCCGCAGAAAGATCGGCGGTGGTCAATAATCGGCCGACCAGAGCATGCTGCGGCGCTGCGAAAAAAATCAGTTGATCCTGCTTCCAGGGAAATCTGCGGAAGCGGTCATCTTCGATAGGGCCTTCAATGAAGCCCATGTCAATCCGGAATGCCAAGAGCTGAGCCACAACTTGTTCGGTGTTGTAGCGTGAAATTTGTATCTGGCCATTTGGAAAGTGGTGCTTGAGGTTGGCAACCAGTCCTGGAAGCAAGTGGTTGCCAATCGTGACACTGGCACCAAGATGCAGGTCGAAAATGGAATCCTGTCCATGCGCGATGGCTTCAATATCATGCACCTGATCCAAAACATCGCGCGCGCGCATCAGCAGCAAGCGGCCCGTATCATTCAGTAATAACTGCCGTCCCACCCGATCAAACAAGCTTATGCCTAGCTGTTGTTCCAGATCAGCCAGAGCCATGCTGGCCGCAGCCTGTGTCATGGAAATGACTTGCGCGGCGCGTGTGACCTGTCCATGTGTGGCGACGGCGGTAAAAACTTCAAGTTGGCGAAGCGTTATTTTCATTGGCAAGTTATCAGTAAAAGTTATTTTTTTTATAAAAACAATTTGTTTTACTGATTATAGGGGGCGTCGTTAGGATAAGCCATCTCTTGAATAGAAATGGATGTGGTCATGCTTACCCTGCGCAATATCTCCCCTGGAATGATGCTGGTGTTACTTTTGACGATAAGTTCGACATTTCTCGTTCAGCAGGCAGGTTTGGCGCGTTATGGGATTAGCCCTTTGACACTTGCTATCGTGCTCGGTGCAATTTTTGGGAATGTGCTGCCCCAGCTTACCCTCGGAGATCGTCAGCTTGGATTGCGATTCGCACAAAAAAATCTTCTTCGGGCTGGCGTAGCTTTATATGGCTTCAATCTGAGTCTCCAGCAAATTGCTCAGGTAGGAAGTACTGGAATTGTGGTTGATCTATTCATGGTCTGCTCCACGCTTTGTATCGGTTGGTTCGTTGGAACGCGCCTGCTTGGGCTCGATCGGGAAACGACGATGCTGACCACGGCCGGCAGTGCAATCTGTGGCGCTGCTGCCATTGTGGCAACGGTTCCGATGTTGCACGCCGATGAGGAACAAATCGTTGAAAAAACGTCATCTGCCGTGGCAACCGTGGTCCTGTTCGGGACACTGGCAATATTCATCTATCCTGCGCTCTATGCTTGGATCGGCGGGAGTAAGGCCACATTTGGCATCTACATTGGCTCAACCGTGCACGAGGTGGCTCAGGTAGTGGCTATCGGCAATATTGTGGGCGGAGATGCGGCGCGCACTGCGGTGATTGTAAAAATGATTCGCGTGATGTTATTGGTGCCTTTTCTGTTATCTACCGGAGCGTTGTTCCGTGGATCAGGAAAACAGCGTGAAGCGATTACCATCCCGTGGTTTGCGGTAATTTTTGTGATTTTTGCCGGTATCAACTCGCTACATGTTCTGCCGGAGATACTGGTAACACTCTTGCGCCAAACCGGGATTGTTTTCCTGACTGCCGCAATGGGCGCGCTGGGTTTGGAAACGACCTTTGTTCGATTACGCAAAACAGGATCTCGTACTTTCCTGCTGGGGCTGTGTCTGTTCGTGCATCTGGTGGTAACGGGCGGGCTGATTAACCGCTGGCTGGCTGGAGCGTCATTCTGATCAGCCCTGTGTGTCTATTCTGTTGAATGCTGACATTCACTTTGGAGATGTGGTTTCTTCAAGAAATGACGCGGTAGAAGGCAAGATATGGGTTATTGTGTCAGACTTCAAAAAATACCCCCCCAAGCAAAGCTGTCTTTGATGGCCGGTGTTTGGTTTAGCTGACGGAGGGGTTTGATCCGCATTTTAAAGAGGAGGCTGGTGGATATGAGTAGATTGCCTCCGGCCATCCTTGCTCCTGACGATGTCGAGTTCAGTGCCATTCGTGCGCAAGGTGCGGGTGGTCAGAATGTTAATAAGGTTTCGTCGGCGGTCCATCTGCGTTTCGATATCATGCGTTCGTCACTTTCCGATTTGTATAAAGAAAGACTGATGGCGCTGAGTGATCAACGGATCAGCAAAGATGGTGTGGTGGTTATCAAAGCACAGCAATATCGTAGCCTGGAATCGAACCGGGCCGATGCCTTGCAGCGTTTAATGGCATTGATCGAAAGTGTTGCCAGTACGCCCAACGTACGGCATGCAACCAAACCGTCGTTCAATGCACGACGAAAACGGGTGGAAGGCAAGGTGCGGCGTGGGGCGATAAAAGCGTTGCGCGGCAAGGTCTCGGAATAAACCCCACGATAGCGACGGCCTTCCGGGCTACAATCCCCCTTTAATTCATTACTGCAGCAGGGTCACCATGTCCGAAGATTCAATCCGCCTTTCCAAACGCATGGCCGAACTTGGCCTGTGTTCCCGCCGTGAAGCCGATGAATTTATCGAGCGTGGCTGGGTCAAGGTTGATGGCGTGGTGGTGGATGTACTGGGCAGCCGCGTGCGGCCTGAGCAGCGTATCGAACTGGTTCGACAAGCCGAAACCGAACTGGCCGAGCGCGTCACCATTGTGCTCAACAAACCGGTAGGTTATGTCTGCGGCCCGGCCGAACCGGGCGAGCGCCCGGCCTGGCAGTTGGTCAAGGAAGAAACCCACTTTGTTCTGGATAAATCCGGCATTCACTATGTTCGTCGCCACCACAGCGGCCTTTCCCCGGCGGGTTGGCTGGACGTGGATTCTTCCGGCCTGTTGGTGCTGACTCAGGATGGGCGGATCGCCCGGAAACTGCTTGCCAGCGCCAAGGATTATGAGCAGGAATACCTCGTCGATCTGGCTGTGCCCATGGCTGAAGATACCCTGGCGCGGCTCAATACCGGCCGGCTCAAGGTCGAGGGGACGGAAGTGCCCTCGCTGAAAGCCAGTCGCCAGAACGATACGCAATTGCGCATTATCTTGCGTGAAAATCGCAACCGCTTGGTGCGTCAGATCTGTGATCTGGTCGGCTTGAAGGTAGCGGCGGTGCGACGCATCCGGATAGGGCGCGTTGCCCTGAACGAAGTTCCTCAGGGACAGTGGCGCTATCTCGGTTCCAGCGAGCGTTTCTAAGCGTCAATTGAATGGGTACTGCCGGATGGTTTACGCCTCTTGAAGTTCGGCAGTTGCTTGATTTGTCCTGGTTTCCTGCAAAGCAAAATCCACTGCGGCAAGCGCATGTAAAGCCGTGGTATCAAATAACGGAAAGGTCGTATGGTTCTGCTGCAGCAGCAACGGCAGCTCCGTACAACCCAGAATCAATCCTTCCGCGCCTTGCTCTGCCAAAATATCCGCGATGCGCAACAGAACATGCCTTGAGTAATCCAGCATTTTCCCCTGGCAAAGCTCTTCAAAAATGATCCGGTGCACTTCGTTGCGTAGCGCTTCATCCGGTGTGATAGCCTCGATGCCGAATTGAGCCAGATGCTCGGCGTAGAAGGGCTGTTCCATGGTGAATCGGGTACCGAGCAACCCAACCTTGCGTAACCCTTGGGCTCGGATGGCTGAAGCGGCGGCATCGGCAATATGCAGCAGTGGTACGCCGATAGCCGATTGAACCTGTGGAGCGACCTTGTGCATGGTGTTGGTGCCGATCAGGATGCAATCGGCGCCAGCATGTTCAAGTTTGCGTGCGTTATCTGCCAGTAACCCGGCCATTTCGGCCCACTGACCGGCACGTTGCATGGCGGCTATTTCGGCAAAATTGACGCTGGCAAGTACGATTCGGGCGGAATTCAAGCCCCCCAAACGTTCCGCTACGGCCCGATTAATGATTTGATAATAAAGTGTTGTCGATTCCCAGCTCATTCCGCCAATCAGACCAATGGTTTTCATCATGCATGCTTCCGGTATTTGATGAACAAAGTATGCGATGTTTGCTGTGGAATTTGATTGCGTTTATTGTTTATATTGGTGGATATTAGAGAAATATTTTCTATGAAATTCATAATATGAGAACAAAACTTGACCGGATCGATTTGTCCTTGCTGGATATCCTGCAACAGGATGCTGACGTGCCTCTCAATGAACTGGCCAGTCGAGTGAATCTTTCGCCCACGCCATGCTGGAGGCGGATACAGCGCATGCAGGAAGCCGGGATCATTCGGCGCAAGGTAATGCTGCTGGATGCAGAAAAGCTCAATGTCGGAGTGACCGTGTTTGTTTCCGTTCGCGCTGCACGGCACAGCATGCAATGGGCCGAGGAATTTTGTACTGCCATCAGTACTATTTCTGAGGTGGTGGAGTTCTACCGCATGAGCGGAGATGTGGATTACTTGCTGCGCGTGGTCGTCCCGGATATCAAAGCCTTCGATCAAGTCTATAAGCGACTTATCGCTTGTGCTGAATTACAAGATGTAAGTTCCAGTTTTGCCATGGAACAATTGAAGTACACTACTGCTTTGCCACTCGATTACGTTTAGGCATGCTGCAAACATCCATTCAAAGCGGTATCGTGAATGTCTAAAGAATTTCCCCACTCGCAAAGGCGGCCATCATGCAAAAGGAATACCGACTCTCGAAGAATCAGATCAAACCCCTTGCGGAAGGTTACGGCCTTTGCGTAGTGAGTGACCTGATTACGGTGGAAGGTCAACTCGTGGGTTATGCCTACCGCGAAGAGCCAGAAGATGAAGCCGACAGCGGCTGGCGCTTTCTCGCAGGCAGCGAAAGCGATGCCTATATCGACAATACCAAGAACTTCAGCGTGCTCGAGGTAAATGTCGTGGCCAACTACGATGAAGGGATTATCGATTTGCTTGATGAGCCCGTTGGCGCTGAATTCGACCGGGGTGAAGACGGCGTGTTTCTTGACGCAAACGACTAACTGGCACGGGAAAATTTCCTATCCGTTGTTATGCCCTAACAAGACAGGGTCCTGGAAATAACCGACCAAACTCAAAAAAGGCCAATGAGATCATTGGCCTTTTTCTTTCCTTGTCTTCGCGGTGGTCTGTCATATCCACCGATAGATATCAGACGCGCACGCAATCCACAAAGTAGACTGTCTCGCCATTGCGATTTTCTTTGACCAAACCGTGAATATCCGCTTCAAAGCCTGGGCAGACTTTGTTGAATTCGCGGGCGAATTTCAGGTAATCAACGATGATCTTGTTGAAAACCTCTCCAGGAATCAGCAGCGGAATGCCTGGAGGATAAGGGGTGAGTAATACGGCCGTGACTCGACCTTCGAGTTCGTCGATGGGGACGCGGTCGATCTCGCGGTGCGCCATCATCGAGAATGCTTTGGCGGGTTTCATTGCCGGGGTCATATCCGACAAATACATTTCAGTGGTCAGGCGCGCAACGTTGAATTGCGTGTAAAAACCATGAACCAGATTGCTCAAGTCGCGTAGACCAATGCGTTCGTATTGCGGGTGCTTGTTGGCGAATTCCGGCATGACGCGCCACAGCGGCGCATTGGAATCGAAGGCATCCTTGAACTGTTGCAGCTCGGTCAACATCGTGTTCCAGCGGCCCTTGGTGATACCGATGGTAAACATGATAAAGAAGGAATACAGGCCGGTTTTTTCCACCACGATACCGTGTTCAGCCAGGTACTTGGTGACAATGGCGGCGGGGATGCCCATCTCGGAAAAGGTGCCATCCACATTCAGGCCTGGCGTGATGATGGTTGCCTTGATCGGGTCGAGCATGTTGAAGCCATCGGCAATCGGACCGAAACCGTGCCAGTCATCATTGCTCTTGAGCATCCAGTCTTCGCGGCTGCCCATGCCTTCTTCGCACAACGCATCGGGCCCCCAGACCTTGAACCACCAGGAATCGCCGTATTCTTCGTCCACCTTGCGCATGGCGCGACGGAAATCGAGCGCTTCCAGGATCGATTCTTCCACCAGCGCAGTGCCTCCCGGCGGCTCCATCATCGCGGCAGCGACATCGCACGAGGCGATGATCGAATACTGCGGGCTGGTCGAGGTGTGCATCAAATACGATTCGTTAAAGAGATCGCGGTCAAGATGACGGTTTTCCGGGTCTTGTACCAGGATTTGCGAGGCTTGCGACAGACCTGCCAGCAGCTTGTGCGTGGACTGGGTGGCAAATACCATCGATTCTTTGCAGCGTGGGCGATTCTCACCGATAGCATGCATGCCGTGATAGAAGTCATGAAAGTTGGCGTGCGGCAGCCAGGCTTCGTCAAAGTGCAGCGTGTCGATCTGGCCGTCGAGCAGACCCTTGATCTCTTCGACGTTGTAGATGATACCGTCGTAGGTTGACTGGGTGATGGTCAGTACGCGCGGTTTGATGTGCGGGCGCTTGGCCAGCGATTCGCGGGCAAACGGGTTGGCTTCAATCTTGCGGCGGATGGTTTCCGGCTCGAATTCGCTGCGCGGAATCGGGCCGATAATGCCGTAATGGTTGCGCGTCGGCATCAGGAACACCGGTACCGCGCCGGTCATGATGATCGAATGCAGGATGGATTTATGGCAGTTGCGGTCAACCAGTACGATATCGCCCGGCGCGACGGTCGAGTGCCAGACAATCTTGTTTGAAGTCGACGTGCCATTGGTGACGAAATACAGGTGGTCGCAATTGAAGATGCGCGCGGCATTGCGCTCGGAAGCGGCGACCGGGCCGGTATGGTCAAGCAGTTGGCCGAGTTCTTCCACCGCGTTGCACACGTCGGCGCGCAGCATGTTTTCACCAAAGAATTGGTGGAACATCTGGCCCACCGGCGACTTCAGGAAGGCAACGCCACCTGAGTGCCCCGGGCAGTGCCAGGAATAGGAGCCGTCCTGTGCGTAATTGACCAGCGCGCGGAAAAATGGCGGAGCGAGCGTATCGAGATACGATTTGGCTTCACGAATGATGTGTCGCGCCACAAATTCCGGCGTGTCTTCATGCATGTGAATGAAGCCGTGCAGTTCACGCAGGATATCGTTCGAGATATGCCGGGCGGTGCGGGTTTCCCCATACAGGTAGATCGGAATATCGGCATTGCGACGCCGGATTTCTGCGACGAAGTTGCGTAGGCTGCTGAGCACGATCTCGCTATCAATTTCGAATTCTTCATCGTCAATCGAAAGGATAAAACCGGCCGCACGACTTTGCTGTTGTGCGAACGAAGTCAGATCACCATAACTGGTGAAGCCGACGACATCCATGCCCTCTTTTTCGAGAGCGGAAGCCAGAGCACGAATACCGGAACCGCTGGTGTTTTCCGAGCGGTAGTCTTCGTCAATGATGACAATGGGAAATGAAAAGCGCATGGCAGCAATCCTTATGGCAACCCCGCCGGGCTGAACAAAAAACAAGGGGCGTATATTAACTGAGAACGACGGTTTTCATATGTCATTCTGATGAATGCCTACGCATGATTGAGTGTAGGGCTTTCCAAAAGGTGGGCTGTCGATTATTGCGCCCTAATGTGACAAACGAGAGTGGGCTGCGCGCATCAGGCGATCATTCACAGCGAGCCATTCCGGCGTGGTCGGTGGACACTCCAGTAGCAATACGTCCAAATCTGCCATATCCAGTTGTCGTAGTGTGGCATAAAGCTCACGCGCATACGCATCGGGATCGCATGGCATGACAATCTTGGCTGCTGCGGGAATGCTGGCTGGTATTCCGCCGAACAAAATCAAACCGACACGCTTGCCTTGAGTTTGATACTGGTCAGCGGCATCGACCAATTGCAGTAGCGATCCCGTGACCAGTAAGGTATGGGGGGCGTAATGCGAATCGAGCAGGCCGGAAGTTCTGATCTTGGCCGTGTCGGATTTCTGGTGGTGTTCCAATGGTTGACCAAGAATGGCTTCGATAGCCGCGCGCGGCACCCCGCCGGGGCGCAACAGCAGCGGTTGTTCAGAAACCAGGCTGACAATGGTTGATTCCACGCCTACGAGACAAGGCCCACCGTCGAGTACCAACGAGACTTCCGGACCAAACTCGTGGCGTACATGCTCTGCGGTGGTCGGGCTGACATGACCGAACTTGTTGGCTGATGGGGCGGCCAGGCCGCCGCCGAAACGCAGCAGTAACTCATGCGTGAGCGGATGTGCCGGGGCACGCAGTCCCACGGTATCCTGACCGCCGGTTACGGAATCGGAGACATGTGCTTGGCGTTTCAGGATCAGCGTGAGCGGGCCGGGCCAGAACGCGGCGGCGAGTTTGCGCGCGGCTTCGGGCACGTCAATCGCCCAGTCATCGATCTGCGCGCTTCCTGCGATATGCACGATGATTGGATGATCGCTAGGGCGGCCTTTGGCGGCAAAAATCTTGGCGACGGCTTGCGGGTTGGCTGCGTCGGCCGCAAGGCCATAGACCGTTTCGGTTGGAATGGCGACCAGTTCACCTGCAGCCAGCAAGGCTAAGGCCTGTTCAATCGACGGGTTCATTTTGGATCATGTTTTCAAAGAGGACGAATTATAACGTTTTGCTTGTCGTTGGGCCGGCTGTTCTGCCGAATAACATCCCAAGTTCATGCAGGTAGGCGGCTCCGTGACGATGCAAGGTAGCCAATTGATCTGCCGAGTAGCGCCATTGCCAGTTACCGGCGGGTTGTCCCGGCACGTTGAATCGGGCTGATGAATCCTGTCCGAGTAAATCAGGCAAAGGCAATACCGCCAGATTGCAGACCGAGCCATAGGCGCTGCGCACAAAATCCCAGTGGATATCCTGTCCGTCGATACGCAAATAACGTCGTACATGATCACGCACTTTTTCCGGCGCATTGCGATACCAGCCTTGCGTGGTGTCGTTGTCATGTGTTCCGGGATAGATCACACAGTTTGCGTGCAGATTGTGCGGAAGATAGCTATTGCTGGCGTTGTCACCAAAGGCAAATTGCAGGATGGCCATGCCAGGCAGGCCCGTGGCTTGACGTAGTGCATGCACACTAGGCGTGAGATCGCCCAAATCTTCGGCAATCAGTCGGGCATCGGGAATCGCTTGAGCAATTGCCTTGAAGAAGGCGATACCAGGCCCTTTGCGCCACTCCCCGGTGACTGCGGTCGGGGCATCGGCCGGAATGGCCCAGTAAGTATCGAAAGCGCGGAAATGGTCGATACGTAATACATCGCACAGCAGGAAGTTGGCACGCAAACGCTCCAACCACCAGGAAAACCCGGTTTCGATGTGTTTATCCCATTTGTAGAGGGGGTTGCCCCAGAGTTGGCCGTCGGCAGAGAAATAATCGGGTGGTACGCCGGCCACGCACAAGAGCTGACCAGTTTTCTGGTCCAACTCGAAAAGTTCTGGGTGAGACCAGACATCTGCGCTATCAGGGGCGACGAAAATGGGCGCATCTCCAATGATGGATATCCCTTGTTTGTGGGCGCGTTCGCGTACCGTCTGCCATTGACCAAAAAACAGGTATTGAAAAAAGGTATGCGCTTGAGCACAGACTTGGACGCTCTCTGGCAATTGAGCCGAAATGGCGCGCGAATAAAAACGCAGCGTCTCTGGCCATTCCCACCACGGCTGACCGTGGCGCAGATCCTTGATCGCGAGGAACAGCGAGTAGGGCTCCAGCCAGAACTGGTGTTGTTGCTTGAATTGCTCTAAATCGCCATATGGCAGCGCGATATCGGGCGTGGCGACAAAAGCCTGGAAGGCTTTGAACAGGATCGGCCATTTGGCTGCATACAGTGCGCCAAAATCTACATGATCTTGTGGAAGCGCTGCCAATGGGGCCAAGTCAGCCTTATCCAGTAATCCGATATCTTGTAGTACCGTCAGGTCGATCAGATAGGGATTGCCGGCAAATGCGGAAAAACATTGGTATGGAGAATCGCCATACCCTGTAGGTCCCAGCGGGCAGGTTTGCCAATAACGAATACCGGCGTCCGCCAGAAAGGCGAGTAAATCATCCACGGCATTATCGAGTACGCCGACGCCCTGCGTGCCAGGCAGGCAGGTTGGGTGCAGCAAGATACCGGCGTCGCGCTGATCAAGCCAGTTGAACAAGGCTGGGGAAGGTTTGGGCATGGCAGTTATTCGCATAGGGCAAGTTAGGCGGGTGAGCGATGACGCAGGTCGAGGCCCGATTCGGTCTTCATCCGCAGGCGTAGCAGCGCACGAACAAAGCCATGATCAGAGCGGATGCGGTCATGCCCTTCGTTGAGGTGATCATTGAAGTAGTCTACCCGCCGAACATCGCCGAGGTTAAAGCGGCTATCCGGCATGAATTCTTCCGAGACGAAAATCTGGTCCAGGACTTCGGCAAAGCCTTGATAAACGTGGCTGTAGGCAACATCGCGCAACAGTGCCGCGCCAGTCTGGATGTCATAAGCATTGAATAAGGCTGTGGCACGTGCATGGCGATCATAGGCAACTTCAGCCGTGGCAGCGACCATCTGCGTGGTGACCGCATGCGGCCCATCGTTCAAATCCCCCATGAGGATCAGCGGTTCGTGCGCCTGTTTCCTGATATCGACAACCATGGCCCGCAATGCCACGGCTTCTGCTGCGCGCATCACCAGTGAACGCAATGCGGCTCGCGCTGCGATTCGTGGATCGTCGCGATCTTCCAATGCGTTGCCTTCCTCGTCTTGCAGGAATTTGGGTCGTTTTGATTTCAGGTGCGCAATCAGCACATGCAGCACCTGACCTTGCCTGGTATGGACGCGAACCTTGAGTATCGGGCGTTCGAAGCCGCTGTGCTCACCCAGTTCTGGAATGGGAACAGACATGCCGGCGGGGAAAGTTTGTATGGCTTGGATATCTTCCAGCGGTAGTCGTGTGATCAGCCCGTTACGCGGGGTGCCGGTCGCACCTTGTTCTGCGCCAGGGGCTTGCACGGTACTGTAGTGCAAATGGCTGTTTGCCACGGCATCGCGCAGTGCGGTTTCGTCCCACACTTCCTGAACGGCAATCAGGTCGGCATTCAAGCGGGAAAGTTGCAGTCCCAGCCATTCGACTTTGCGGCGATATTCCTGCGTCGAATACGGTGTCTGATTGGCATAAAACATCCGATCAGGCAGTGCCAGATTGAGCATGTTAAAGGTCGCGACAGAGAGCGTGGCCCACTGGCTGGCGGAGTTTTGGTCGATCATGGCTGATCCTTACTGGCGCGAATGAGTCCAGCATGCCGCGCTTATTCGATGGAGGCAAGTGGCAAACCTTACTTCTGCGATTATGGTGAATTGTGACCAATACGCAGGCCGTGGGTTACAAGGGGATATGTGTCGCCCTGACGTTATTGGTTTTGTGGGAGCGTATGCGGATGCTTAAGTGGTCGCAGCGCCACAATCAGCTGGTGATTCGTGAGGTTGGAATACTTACCCGGCAGAAGTTTGCATGCTCTTGGGGTCTGGAGACACACGTGGGAATACGAAGGTAAAGGTGGTGCCACTGCCGAGAGATGAGGTTACGGCAATGGTACCCCCCAACCGCTGGGTCACCAGGTTGTAGACAATGTTCAATCCCAAACCGCTGCCCCCCGAACCACGCTGGGTGGTGAAGAATGGATCGAAAATGCGCCCCAGATGTTCTTGCGAGATGCCGCGACCGTCGTCGGAAAAAACCATTTTGACCGCGCCGTGCTCATGACTCGCAGAGATGGACATAATGCCGGGCTGATCATGCTCGAAGGCGTGGTGTAACGAGTTGGTGACCATGTTGGTGATGATTTGCGAGAGTGCGCCGGGATAGCCATCCACTTCGATCTTCTCGGTACAGTCGATATTCATCTTGATCGCACGGTGCTTGAACGTGGGGCGAAGACTGAGGATGACCTCTTCAATGTATTCGCCCAAGTCAAATACCCGACGTGCTTCGGAAGTCTGGTCCACGGCGACTTGTTTGAAGCTGTGAATCAGTGTGGCGGCCCGTTCGGCATTGGTCTGGATCAGTGCTGCAGACTGAATGGCCGTTTCGGTATAACGCAGTACTTCCGATTTTTTCATGGCGCCGGTTTCAATGCCTTTCTTGAATGCCACGGATTCCTCTGATAGCACGGATGCGCCAGTCAGGATCACACCGATAGGCGTGTTGATTTCGTGAGCAATGCCTGCGACCAAGCCACCGAGCGAGGCCATTTTTTCTGATTGCACCAGCGTGGATTGGGCCTCTTTGAGTTGATGATATGCGCTTTCAGCCGCCTCTTTGGCCGAGCGCATGGCATCCTCAGCCTCGTGGCGTTTGTGCAGATCTTCCAGTAAGCGCCGGGCGATACGGTTATAGCTGCTGGTAACTTCTGAGAATTCAATCCAGTGGCTATCGGGAAGATGCAATGCTGCATCGGAAATCCCTTCGTCGGTTTCGTCTGCGGCGCGCTGCAACATGTTTTGCAGTTGACGCAAAGGACGAATCAGCAAAATGGTCAGACTACGCGTCAATGCCATGACGATGATGCCGATAAGCAGAGCAATTTCGACCAGCTTTTCTTGTACGAATTTTTGTAATTGTGCATTCATCGGCGCAGTGGATAGCCGGAATATCACTTTGCCGATCGGTCGCTGAAAGTTGTCCTGATAGAAAATATTGAATTCAATATCGTTGGGCTGATTTTCTGGCAATACGCTGAGACGTTCGATTTGCCCAGTGCTGGACATGGTTCGACCCGTGACCAATTTTCCGTTGTTTTCGACCACGATTTGCTGGATTTTGGGAGAGAGCATTTCGGAATCGAGAATGCGATCGAGTTGGTAATCGTCAAAGTTCCAAAGGGGGCCGGGTAAAGAGGTCTCAAGCCGGCTGCGTAGTGAATCGCCGGTGTGGTTCAGATCATTGATGAGATCGGCACGGCTGCGCCAATACGAAAAGGCGCCCGATGCGCCAAGAACCACGGTGACAACAACAACAAAAAATGCAATCAGTCTGCGATGAATGCTGTGCATGGAGTGAACAGATGTAAATGTCTTATTCACTCTAGCATGCAGTAAGGGAGATTGTTGGGTAGTCAGCGCCGCAAATTGCCTTCAACAATGTCAGCCAGGCGAGTCAGTCTGCCGTGGAAGAAATGGCCAGTGCCGGGAACGACGACAATGGGGAGATGATTCGGGCGAGCCCAGTCAAATACCGCGTTGAGCGGAATCACTTCATCTTGCTCGCCATGGATGATCAGCGAGTTGGCTGGGACGGTCGGGAAGTTATAGCGGGAGATGGCCGGTCCAACCAGAATCATGTGTTGAACTTCATCCTCGGCAAGGCGTTGGCGCAACTGTGCTTGCACATAAGTGCCAAAAGAAAAACCGGCCAGGATCAGTCGGTGAACATGCGGGTTTTCATGGCGGGAAAAGGCCAGTACTGCCGCCATGTCGTCGACTTCACCCACACCGCGTTCATGCATCCCTTCCGACTGGCCTACGCCGCGCAAGTTCGGGCAGTAGCAGACATAACCCAGTCGCGACAAGGTTTTGGCCAGCGTATGCACAATCTTGTTGGTAAAGGTTCCCCCTTCGGTCGGATTCGGGTGCGCAACCAAAGCGATGCCGAAGGGCGATTCCGTGGCTGCAGGCAGACGCAGGCATTCCAGCCGACCTGCGGGACCCGCGATTTCAATCAGTTCAAAACTTGGGGCTTTGCGAGGAGGGGTCATATTTTCAAACGTTCCACAATCCGGCCATTCACCAGATGTTCATTGATGATTTCATCGATATCCTGCTGGTCGACATACTGGTACCAAACGGCTTCCGGATAGACCACCAGGACCGGACCTTTGTTGCAACGATCCATGCAACCGGCCCTGTTGATACGAACTTTGCCAGGGCCGTTGAGCTTCAGTGCCTTGATCCGATCCTTGGCGTAGGTTTGCATCTCGGTCGCGCCGCAGTTGTTGCAACAGGTTTCACCCGGTTCACGCTGGTTCTGGCAGAAAAAGACATGGTATTTGAAGTAACTCATGGCATGCTCCATCAATGGTGGACCATCGGTGCGAAGTGGGCGGTCACGAAGAAAGGTAGCTCGTTCACACAGTCTGGCTGAATCGTATCAACAAGCCGGATGTCCTGCACTTGGCAATCATGGAACAATGTCTGCGCGAAGTCGACAATCTGTTCTACCCGTTCTCCGGGCGCCAGCGGCCAGACAAATCCTTGCCAGCGCTCAGCGTCTTCCCGTGATGAAAACGTGATGCGAATCTCGTCACTTTCATGGGCGGCGATAATGGCAACCGGTGTACGTCCTTTGCTGCGGATGGTTCGGATTGCATTGCTGGCCAGGAGCTGCAAGCGTGTTTCCAGTAGGACCAGACGACCATTTTCCTGCGCTGACAGCCAGCTTTGTGGTGCGCGGGGCAAAGCCAGTACGGTTGCACCTTCCGTTGCGAGTTGTGTGCCCAGGGTTTGAGCTAACGCCATTCCCCAGGGACTGACTGAGCCGCCAAGTTGAATCAGAGGCGCCGTGTTGCCGGGCTGAAGTACTGCGCCAACGATAAAACGCAACGCGGCTGCCTCTTCTTTGATCGCGAGTGGTGCGGGCGTCAAGTCAAACAAATTACTGGAACCATTTGAGAGCAAATCTGCCTTATCGGTTTTCCAGCGAATCTGTTGCGACGGGCTGATCGCGGAAAGAGTTTCAATTGAAACCAGTTCCGGCGCGAGATAGGCCACTGCGGTTGGCGCCAGCACATCATGTTGACGGAGCAAGTTAAGAATGTCTTCTGGCGCGATGAGTTTTCCGGGCAGAGTGGCGCCTTTATCACTCCCCGCGACGATGACAACGGGAATGGCAAATAGTGAGGCGTATTTGTCTGCGTCGGCAGGTGTTGTTTCCAACACCTCACGCAGTGCTTGCCATAGCGTCAGCCAGGCTTCCATTGCTGGAGCTTGGCTCAGCGCTGCATTGAGGGCTGCGTGGTCATTGGCAGCCAATAGCTCGGTGATTTGGGCATGCAGGCCGGCTCGTTTGGTGATGATGGCCTGTGGATCATGCTCGGTCATCAGTGACATGAGTTGGCGGATGAGTGGATTGCGGGCATTGACAGGTGCGTAGTTGCGCGGATCAGGTAGGGACATGATGGCGAACAATTTTTCTGGTTTTGGGAATGATTATTATACCCACGTGTGTGTAAATCACAGGTGCGGAGTTTTTCGCCCGGAAGTGGTGCGTTTTACCTTGACCTTGCACCACTTTAGCCGTAAAGTTGTCGAAACTTCAGGTTGTAGCGAGCTATATCCTGATAGTTTCTCCTTTGTAGATGTTGTTGATAAACCCGAAACGCAGCCCGTTTCGGGTTTTTTTTCGTTTGGAGTCTAGGGATTGAGCCGATTTAATACAATTGATTCACAAATAATGGCAGCCTTGTCGAAGGAGGCTCGTAGTGCACCAAGACGGCGCAAGAATTTTAACCTGCATACCGACGATTCTGCGTTATGCCATCGCTTGCTCAATGCCGTAGAGCCTGAAAGCTATATTCCGCCTCATCGACATTTGTCTTTACATAAGGCGGAAACAATCATCGTGCTGGCAGGACGTATTGGTGTGCTGTGTTTTGATGAAACGGGCCTGGTCACCATGAGCCGTATCCTGGCACCTAATAGCGGCACGCTTGGTGTCGATATTCCCGCGGGGGTGATTCATAGTGTGGTGGCACTGGAGCCGGGTTCTGTGTTCTTTGAAAGCAAGGCTGGGCCTTATCTTCCGTTGATGCCTGAAGAAAAAGTGTCTTGGGCACCAATTGAAGATACTGTGGAAGCGCATGACTATCTGAATAAGATGCGGTCGTGCTTTCAACCCTGAACAAAGCACCCCGGACATTCTGCAAAAAGAAAAGCCCAGGCAATGCACCTGGGCTTTTCTTTTGAAAGCAGCGTATTACTCAGAAACATTGCCACCCGTTGGGCCACCAACGGCCTTCGTGTAGTTGTTAATCAGGTAATCACTGGCGATACGGGCGGTACGCGTCAGCATCATGTTGTCATGCACGCCCAGTGTGAAGGCGCCAGACCAAGCCTCTGCCCGCTGGTAAAATTCCGGGTAGGCAACGACCTTGTTTCCTGCGGTATCCATGATTTTTAGCTTCATCACCACTGCGGAACTGCCTGCCATTGGGCCTGCAAAAAACCTGACGCCTCCGCTGATGAATTTGATCTGCTCAACGATCGGCTCTATGACCAATGTTCGTCCTGTGCCCGCTTTGCCGGAATTCCATTGCTGAAGTTGCGCTTTCAGATTCAAATCCAGATTTTCCTGAATCTTGATCAACGCGCGTTGGTTGGCACTATCGCCAGCCATTTCGGGAGAGAGTTGGGCCGGCTTGATCTCAATATGAGAAAAATTACTGAATTTCTCGGTCGGGGGGGGATTGCTGTTAGTGCTGGCCTTGATATTGGTGGCGCAGCCCCCTAGCAGTAAGGCTGATGCGGTCACGCACATTACAGCGATCAATTTCTTGCTCATGAATATTCCTTGATTGTGAAGGTGTAAGAAAGGTTGGCGGTGGATTTTACTCGATAAACATGATGAATTTAACGAAAAAATCCTTACAAACCGTGCTTACGCCATGCCGCAAAAAATCAGTGAAGTATTGATTCCACCAAAGGCAAAATTGTTGCTCATCACGTATTCTGTCTGGAGATCGCGGCCTGAGCCGGTGATGTAATCGAGTGGGGCGCAACGGGGGTCAATTTGTTTAAGGTTGACGGTAGGGGCAAACCAGCCTTCGTGCATCATCTTGATACTGAACCAGGCTTCCAGCGCACCGCAGGCGCCAAGCGTATGGCCCATATAGCTCTTGAGTGAGCTGATCGGCATGCGTTCGCCAAAGATGTGATGTGTGGCATGGCTTTCCGCGATGTCGCCGTGGTCGGTCGCGGTGCCGTGGGCATTGACGTAGCCGATGGCTTCGACTGGCAACTTGGCATCGGCCAGCGCCAGCTTCATGGCGCCGGCCATGGTCACGGCATTGGGCTGAGTGACATGAGCGCCATCGCAATTGGTGCCAAAGCCGACCAATTCGGCGTAAATCGTCGCGCCGCGTGCCTTGGCGTGTTCATATTCTTCCAGGATCAGCGTACCGGCGCCTTCGCCGATCACCAAGCCATCGCGTTCGGCATCGAACGGACGCGGGGTCAACTCCGGCGTGTCGTTGCGCGTGCTGGTGGCAAACAACGTGTCGAATACGGCGACTTCCGAAGCGCACAACTCTTCCGCACCTCCTGCGACCATCACATCGGCATGACCGTATTTGATGGCCTCGTAGGCATAGCCGATGCCTTGGCTGCCAGAGGTGCAGGCGCTGGACGTGGTATGCACGCGCCCGGTCAGGCCGAAAAACACCGCGATATTCACTGCCGTGGTGTGGCCCATCATGCGTATGTAGCTGGTGGCGTTGATGCCTTCGATATTTTTGTCGATCAACATGCGACCAAAATCGCGGATCGCAGCGGGCGAACCGGCGGATGAACCATAAGCCACGCCGGTCCGCCCATTGGTCAGTACGGGATCACCCAGTAAACCTGCATCGGCCAATGCCAGTTCGCAAGCCCGGCAAGCCAGCAGCGCCACCCGACCCATACTGCGTGTGCGTTTACGGTTGTACGTCTCCGCCGGCAATTCAAATGCGGCAACCGGGGCGCCAAGGTTGGCGTTGAGTCCGGTGTATTCTGCCCACTCTGGCATATGGCAGATGGCATTGCGGCCAGAACGCAGGCGCGCCGAAATCGTGGGCCAGTCGTGGCCTAGCGGACTCAAGCCGGCCATGCCGGTGACGACGATGCGTCTCATACCATGCCTCCATTAACCGAAATGACTTGGCGGGTGATATAGGCCGCATCCTTGCTCATCAGAAAACTCACCGTGGCGGCGACTTCCTCAGGCTTGCCCATGCGCTTGGCCGGGATCACTTTCAGCGCTTCTTCCAGCACATGTGGCTCGACCATTTCAGTATCGATCAGGCCGGGGGCGACGCAGTTGACGGTGATGTTGCGCTTGGCGAGTTCCACGGCCAGCGCCTTGCTGGCGCCGATGATGCCGGCTTTGGCCGCGCTATAGTTTACTTGGCCGCGATTGCCCGCAATGCCCGATACCGATGAAAGCGTGACGATACGGCCAGGTTTACGGGTTTGAATCATCGGCATCACCAGCGGATGGAGCACATTGTAGAAACCATCGAGATTGGTCCGCAGCACGCCATCCCAGTCAGCATCTGTCAGCGCTGGAAACGCATTGTCCGCAGCGATCCCCGCATTGCAGACCACGCCATAGGGCGCGCCATGCATGGCAATATCGGCTTCCAGTATGCTTCGGGTAGCCACGCGGTCAGCAATATCGAATTGCAGGATGCGAGCCTTGCAACCCAGCGTGCGAACTTCCTGAGCTACGGCTTCGGCATAGTTCAGGCGGCTATGGTAATGAATGGCGACGTCATAGCCATCGCGAGCGAGCCGTAGCGCGATGGCCCGGCCGATACCCCGGCTGGCGCCGGTAACAAGAACGGTCTTGCTCATGATGTTTTCAGAAACTCCTCAAGATTGTCCGGCTGAAAGACGGTGATGGTGGCTGCTGCATGCAATAGACCTTCTGGTGAGTTGATATGGCAAACCACGGCACTGACGCCGTTGTCTCCATCAATTTCACGGTGAACGCTGACATGCAGAATGTCGCCAACCTGAAACCACGGCGTTTGGCTTCGGTATTGGCGTGTACCGACCAGAAAACCAAGGCGCACAGGATCGTTTTTTTGCCTGGCAGTCCAACCTGCGAGGGCTGCGATCGTTTGGGCCATGTATTCAATGCCAACCCAGCCGCCGACGCGCTGCCCATCGCAGAACGGAGAGTCGGGGCGGATGGTGACTTCGGCAGTGAGCTGCTCAGGGCTGGCCGAGATCACCCGGTCGAGCAGGATCATCGGTGCAGTGTGCGGAATAAGTTCGGCGATGGGAGGCAGAATCATCGGGTGAGGACCAGGGCAATATTGTTACCGCCAAAGGCGAAGGAAAGGCTGATGACGGCATGTGGCGTTCCTGGCGCCGAACCTTGGCTTACCAAGGGGAGTTCGGGCAGTGCCGGGTCGGGTATGCCATCCCAACCATGCGGCGGCAGACGTCCTGCCTGATCAGTCAGCGTGAGCCAGCACAGGCCGGACTCGATCGCGCCGGCAGCGCCCAGCGTGTGTCCGGTCAGCGATTTGGTAGAGCTGGCCGGCACGTCCGGCAGCAGTTCGGCCACTGCGCGGCTTTCCATCGCGTCGTTCTGCAGCGTGGCGGTCCCGTGCAAGTTGATGTAGCCGATGTCGGCCGCAGAAAGTGCCGCGCGTTGCAGCGCCTTGTCGATGGCGAGTTTTGCACCGCTGGCGCTCGGGTCCGGTGCGGAAATATGGTGGCCGTCCGAGCTCTCGCCCCAACCGGCAAGGCAGACCGGACCGGGTTCGCGGCTCACGATGAAGAGTGCCGCGCCCTCGCCGATGTTGATGCCGCGCCGGTTGGCCGAGAACGGTTGGCAGCGCGCATCGTCGATGGATTCCAGCGCAGCAAAGCCGGCTACGGTAAAGCGGCATAGGGTATCGACCCCGCCTGCCAGTACGGCATCCGCCAGACCAGCCTGCAGGAGGCGTGCGGCGCTGGCCAGTGCTTTGGCGCTGGAGGTACAGGCGGTGGAGATCACATACGCCGGTCCAGTCAATCCCAGTTCGGTAGCAAGAAAGCGCGCCGGGCTGCCCAACTCCTGCTGGGCATAATGAAATCCATCAGGAAATCGGTTTTCCTCGGCGTGAAGCTGCATGGCCTGTTCACTCTCGGCCATCCCGGTCGTGCTGGTACCAAGGACGATAGCGATGCGGTGGGCAGGTATGTTCGCTTTCAGCGCTTCAATGGCTGGTCTGATCTGTGTTAGTGCCTGCGCGAGCATGGCGTTGTTGCGTGAGCGCAGTTGCACCGGATGGTGATCCAGCTTGGGGAGTTGGGCTTCTACCAGTCCGAGGGTGCGCGGATGGCCAGGGCTGTATTGATCCGTTTTTCGCATGCCGGGGCTGGTGCCGGCAAACAACTGCTCGCGCACAGATTCAGTGTTGTCGCCCAATGCACAGATGATGCCTAGATTATTCAGATAGACGTTCATGATTCGCTTGCTGAGTCCAGGATCAGTTGATAATCGTGGCGGTGGTTAATGAGTACGCTACGGCCTTGCCAGGGCGTTTCGGATTGATACTGTACCTCGATCGCCATGTCGTTACCTTGCCAAAGCTGCCGGGTTTTCAGTCCGGTATCCGCGACAAGATCCTTGATTTTCCAGCCTGCAGGTAATGCCTGTTCCAACGAGGTCAGCGGCATATGTATCAGCAATAGGTCGTTGAGAATGCGTTGCTCCGACAATCCCGTTGGCAAGTAACCAGGGCCTGTTTGCAGCGTGTGTCCGTCATAGCTGAAACTGTATACACGCAAGCCCATGGCCAGACCGACTACCTGCAGGCTGTCCGGGCTGGATTCAATCACATTTTCGAGCACATGGGTTTCGCCGCGCCAGGTGAGTTGCATACGCTGTTGCGCGACTTGCGTCGGCCCCAGCGCTGCGAGGTCGATCTGCAGCAAGGGCAGGTCGTTCCAGCGGCTGCAGGCGGCGAGCGACAGGCTGGCGATAAGCAGCAGGATTTTAAGCCGTGTTCTCATGATTGTTGTCCCGGACGAAAAACCAGCGCCAGTGCGAGGACGAGCGTCACGCCGAGCAGCATGGTGAGGCCAAAGCTTTGCAGGGCGGGTGTGGTGCTGAGGGCGAGTAGACCGAACGAGAGCAGCGTCGTGCACGCCGGCAAGACGATGCCGAGAATGCCGCGTCTATCCTGCGGGCTTTCCAGCAGGAAAATGCCGTAATCGACGCCCATGCCCAGTATCAGCAACAGCCCGACCAGATTCAGCAATTGCAGTGTCTGGCCAACAAGACCGGGCAATGCAATGACCAGCACGCTGGCCAGAGCCGGCGGAAGCAGCGCGCGCCACCACTGGCGGCGGTAGCGGGCATACAGGAACAGGCCGGTCGCCACGTAAGCCACCACGAGCACCCACGACAGCAGCACGCGGTAACGGCCGAAGAGTTGCGAGATCTCGGCCGGCTTGTCGATCCAGCGCACATCGGGTCCGGCCAGTGCGGCCAGTGCGGGGGTGAGCGCCGGGTCGTTCAGGCCCTTGAGCAGGACCATGCTGCCGACCCGGCCGTCCGGTCCCTGACCCAGCCAGAGATGACGCGCGGCATCGGCCAGCGGGCTGGCCTGCCAGTGCGCGAAATCCAGCGTGGGAGACTTGGGCAACTCGGCCCATTCTTTCGGCAAACCGAGTTCAGCAGCCAACTGTTGGCGCGGACCGGACAGCCTCGCTTGCAACTGCTGGTCGGCATGCTGGCGCGCTTGCGAGGGCAGCCAGCGGCTGATGGCATCGAATCCGCTGAGTTGGCCGCGCTGCACGAAGCCGTCCAGTGCTTTGCCCAGTGCCTCTTCACGCTGCAGCACGGTTTCGGCATCGGGACCGGTGACGATGAACATCTGCGCCGGGCTCGGCAGCCCAAGAATCCGGCTGGCGGCAATTTGCTCAGCCAGCAGACCTGGATTCAGGCCGGCCAGCGCGCGAATGTCGTCATGAGCGCGGAAACGGGCGCCGCCCGCCAGCGCCAGGGCCAGCAGCAGTGTGCCGGCAGCGATCAGCATGCGCTGCCCGGGCTGCCAGCTGCGCGGGCTTTCGAGATAGCGTCGCGCCAACCAACCTGCGCGCATGCGTGCCGGGCCGATCAGCGGGAACCAGAGCATCACCGCCAGCCAGGCCGCGATGATGCCGCTGGCAGAAAAGACGGCCATTTGCATCAGGCCAGGGAAGGGCGTCAGTGCGAGCCCGAGATAGCCCAGCACCGTGGTCAACATCGCGAGCAGCATGCCCGGCAGCAGGCGGCGATAGCGTTGCAGAGGCGGCGTATCGTCATCCACGGCCTGGATCAGCGCGTACAACGCGTAATCCACGGCTACGCCGACGAGGCTCGCGCCAAAGACCAGCGTCAGCGCATGCACCCGGGCAAAGCTGGCAAAGGCCACACCGTTGGCAACCAGCAGGCCGGTGCCCAGCGACAGCCCGACCAGCAACGGCGCCTGCCAGCCGCGCCAAGTCAGCAGCACCAGCAGCAGGATGCCGACCGTGCTGCCGAACCCAATCAGCGAGATTTCCCGCTGCGCGGTCTGGCTCGCGGCTGCGGCATGCAGGATCACGCCGGCGCGGTAGATCTCGCTGCCCGGTATGGCGCTGCGTACGGCTGTGCCGATGGTGTCGAGCGCCGGAACGATTTGCGCCTGCAGGTCAAAGGAAAAAGCGCTGCCCGGCAATTCGCGCAGCAAGACGACGTAATGCATGCCCCGGTTTTCGACCATCAGCATGCCTTCCTGCGGCCGGACCCGCGTGCCGGCGGCCAGATCCTGCAGCCAGTGGCTGTAATGGCCGAACGGATCGTCCTGCCAGGCCAGTCCGCCTGCGGAAAAAGGCGAGATTGCAAGGCCCAACGCTTGCTCGAAGGCCGCCTGAGGCGTCTGTTTCGTCAGTTGCTCCCGGTCGCCGGCGGTCAGCAATCCTTGCCGATAGGGCCGGTAGAAATCGACCAGGCCGGCCATGTCGCCGGGCAGCGCGCGGCTCTTCAGCGGCAGGCTGGCAATCCGGTTGGCGTAATCGCGCGCGGCTTGCAGTGCACGGCTGGCATCGCGGTGTCCGATCAGGATCACCAGTTGGCGCTCGCCCTGCTGGGCGAGGCGGGCGATCGCGGTTTCTGCCAGCGGATCGCGCTCGTTGCGCGGCAACAGGGCGAACAGGTCGCTGTCGATCCGTGAGGGAAGTGATGCGCGCTGGTTCCACAGATAGGCGGCGGCCAGCAGGCACAGCAGCAGGAACAGGCCGGCCGCGAGCCGGTGCAGGGCGGTTGTACTGGGGGTTTTACTCAAATTCGGCGACCTCGGGGGCGGTGAGCGTGCGCGCGGTGGCAATATGGCGGAATTCGATGCGAGTCAGATCGCCGCTTTCGGCGCGCAGCACGACTTCTTCGGCGGTGCCGGCACCCTTGAGCTCGATGCGCTGGATCAGGTGCGCCAGGGCCGGCTCGCGCGGCGTCAGTTGCAGTTCCCAGCCGCGCTGGCCATCGCGCCGTTGCAACGATCCGGTGTGGCTGAAGTAACGGTCAAGCGTGGCGAGGTCCCCGGCAAACAGCGAGAACAGCACGCTGCCAATGGTTTTGACCACCGGTTCCTTTTCGGCCGACAGGCGCATCAGGATCTGCTGGCCGTCTTTTTGCACGATTTCCTGGCGGCTGACGCGCAGCGTGCCGGCGATCGGTTTTTCGGTTTTCCACAGCACGCCGCGGGTCTTGTCGACCAGCATGCGTCCGCTCGACTTGAGCGGCTTCTTCAACCCGGTCAGCTCGCGGGTCTGTACGAATTCGCCGCGCAGGACCGGGGCATCGCTTAATTGCTGCTGGATCTGGGTGGTGAGTTCATCGGCGTGGGCACCCAGGCTGGCGAGCAGCAGGGTCAGTGTGATCAGGCAGCGTCGCATGGCACGGGAACTCCGAGTTTTTTAAACAGGATGGCTGGCGAGACAAAGCACATCGACATCTCCGGCAGTTTTACCGCAACTTGCACGGTATGGCCGCGCGTCAGACGTTCGCCAGTTTGGGCATCGCGGATTTCATAGTTGATCTTGAGCCGGTGTTCCCATTCCATGAGCGTGGCGCGGATCACGATGCGCTGCTGGTAGACCAGTGGACGGACATAGCGCACGGCCAGGTCGATCACTGGCCAGGCATAACCGGATTCGCGCATCTGCGGGTAGTCATAATCAAAGCTTTGCAGCAAGGCCGTGCGGGCGTGTTCGAAATAGCGTGGGTAGTTGCCATGCCATACCACTTCCATCGGGTCGAGATCGTGGAATGGAATGACCCACTCAATTTCGGTTTTACGATGCGGCATACGGCCTCCAGGTACGGGCGTGCAGATCGGCGAGCAGCCGGCGCAGCAGCGGTTCGAGCGCGACATCTTCCTCGATAAACGGAATGCGCGCATTCAGGTCGGCAAGGAAAGTGGCGGCTTCGGCCTGCAAGGGCAATGCGCCTTCCGGGCAACGTTCGCGCAGGGTAATGCCCTGGCGCACGGTGATCAGTAGTGCCACGACCACCTGTTCGGTCAGCGTGAGCACGCGCAGGGCATCGCGCGCGGCGATGGTACCCATGCTGACTTTGTCCTGGTTGTGGCATTCGGTCGAGCGCGAGAATACGGACGCCGGCATCGTGTGCTTGAGTGCTTCGGCAGTCCAGGCCGACACGCTGATCTGCAGCGCTTTCAATCCATGGTTGATCGTCGCACGTGAGCCACTGGCACCGGAAAGATTGGCCGGCAGACCGTGGTTGTAGCGTGCATCGACCAGGAGCGCCATCTGGCGGTCGAGCAGGTCGGCGATGTTGGCGGTCAGGTTCTTCAGGCTGTCCATGGCAAACGCGATATGCCCACCATAGAAATGCCCGCCGTGCAGCACGCGCTCGCCGACGCCGTCGATGATCGGATTGTCGTTGGCGCTGTTGAGCTCGTTGCTGATCAGCGTGCGCAGGAATGGCAGCGCATCCTCCAAAACGCCGATCACATGCGGCGCGCAACGCAGTGAATAGCGGTCCTGCAAGCGGTGATCGTTGCGGCTGGCTTGGCCTATGCCCAGATCGGCGCGCAGGTTGCGGGCAACCTGTTGCAGGCCCGGATGCGGCTTGACCGAGAACAGCGTTTCGTCAAAATGATGCGGGTTGCCGCCACTAGCAACCACGGCCAGCGCGGTGATCCGCGTCGCCAGGCGAGCCAGTTGTTCGGCGCGATCGAGCGCGAGGCAGGCGAGCGCAGTCATCACCGCCGTGCCGTTCATGATCGCCAGGCCTTCCTTGGGGCGCAGGCGCAACGGCCTCAAGCCGCAGGCGGCCAGCGCTGTACTGGCGAGGATGACTTCGCCGCGGAAACGCACCTCGCGCTCGCCGCACAGCGCAGCAGCCACGTAGGAAAGCGGCGTCAGATCGCCGCTGGCGCCGACCGAACCTTCCGACGGTATCAGCGGCAGGATGTCGTTTTCGAGCAGCGCCTGCAGTTGTTCGAGCAACGCCCAACTCACGCCGGAATAGCCGCAACTGAGCGAAGCCAGCCGGGCGGCGAGAATCGCGCGCGTCGCTTCTTCGTCGAAGTGCTCGCCCAGCCCGCAGCCGTGGTAGGTGAACAGGTGGTGCGGCAGCTCCATCACCAGATCAGGCGGAATGCTGACGGTGCAGGAATCGCCATAACCGGTGGTTACACCGTAAATCACGCCGTCTTCCGCCAACAAGCGATCAAGGAAGGCGGCACCGGCGTCGATGCAGGCACGAAATCCAGGTGCCGGATCAAGAATCGCGCGGGCTTCACGCCGGGCGATACGCACCACGTCGTCAGGGGTGAGCGGCGTGGGGCCGAAAGCAATCACAGGAGTTTCAGTCATATCGAAGTATCGTGGCCTGCTGGGTTTGAGGCCCAGAATGGAAAGAAATTGAACCATTGCAATGGCGCAGCGGTGCACTCGGCCTCAAGCAGCCGAGCGTAATTGGCAACCAGTGGCTGCCCGGCTTCACGCCGTCCCTTGCGGGGAAGTTGAACTTCACTTGCAAGGGGGGTGATGGCCAAGTGGTAAACATCGCCGCGCCGACTGCCCAGAACAGCCAACAACGGACATTGGAAAATGCTCGCCATCAACCAGGGTCCCAGCGGGAAACGGGCTGGTGCACCGAGGAAATCGCAACTCACTATTTCTTTGGCATTGGCAACGGGAATGCGGTCGCCGGCAATCACGACGAATTCACCACGGTCGATGCGCTCGGTCAGCATCATGGCTACAGCCGTATCCAGTTCGGTGATGTGGATCAGGTTTAGCGCGGCATCCGGGCTGGCTTCGTGCAACATGGCGTTGAAGTTGCGCGCATGTTCGGTATGCACCAACACATTTATGCGGATATCACCGCGCGCCCGCGCCAGCAGCCGGCACAGCTCGAAATTGCCGATATGCGCAGTCACCAGCACGGCGCCCTGACCGCGTGCCAACAGTGCTTGAATGTGTTCTTCGCCGCTAAGCGTATGCACAATAGCGTCCAGTGCAGCCGGCGTGGTTATGACCAATTTTTCCAGCATGGTTTCGGCAAATGCGCCGAAATGGCGAATCACTTGCCATGTGGTCGGACGTGGCGTGGCGCCACCATTGGCAGTATGCAAGCGCTGCAGGTAATCGCGCGAAGCCTGGCGTGCCAGTGGCTGGCGCCAGACATACCAGGCCAGTACTGGCCAGGTAAAAAACCGGAACAGGCGCAGCCCGCCTAGTTGGTAGAGCGCAAGCAGGGTGCGCGTGCCGGTATGCGAGGTGGTTTCGCGCAGTGTTGCCCAATGCATCAGTTTTCCCCTCGTAACAGCCGCCACAGCAAGCGCGGAGAACGGGGCAACATGCCGAAAAAGAGTCGGGTATGCATCAAGCTGATGCGCAAGTTGTCGTGCAGCGCATCGAAGTGCGATACGCCATCGAGTGGGTAACTCACGCGAATCGGGCGGTTGACGATGCGAATCCCGGCCCAGTCCATGCGCACCAGGATTTCGGTGTCGAAATCCATGCGCCGGCCAATGTGGTTTTTATTGGCGACAGCCAGCGTGGCGGCCAGCGGATAGAGGCGGAAACCGCACATCGAATCACGGATGCGCAGCGACAGGGTATTGATCCACACCCAGACATGCGTGGCATAGCGGCCGTAAAGCCGGGCGCGAGGCACAGAGGCATCGTAGTGCGGATAGCCGCAAATTACGGCATCAGGTTGCATCTGGCTGGCGGCAATGAAATCCGCAATCGCATTGGTATCGTGCTGGCCGTCGGCATCGATCTGCAGCGCATGGGTAAAGCCGGTATCCATGGCTGCCTGCATCCCGGCCAGCACCGCGCCGCCCTTGCCCTGGTTGACGGGCAGGCGCAGCAGCGTGACGGTTTCAGCATGTTCGGCCTGCAACCGTTCCAGCACCTGCCGGCAAGCGGCATGGCTGCCGTCGTCGACCAGTATGCAGGGCAGGCCTTGCGCGAGCACCTGCTGCACGACCGTGGCGATTGCGTGTTCGTGGTTGTAGACCGGGATCAGCGCGCAAATCCTCATGCGGACGGTTCACCCAGACGTATGCGGCCGCTCGAATGTTGGCCGGATGCGGATTGATAGCGAAACTGCAATTGTTGCTTGGCCGGCAAGTAGTCGAGCACCAGTTCGATCTGGCTGCCGGGGCGGATGATTTGTTGGAATTTGATCGCATCCATGCCTTGGAACTCGGTCGGAGCACCAAGCAGCGTGCAGCCGAAATGCACGGCCCATTCCAGCTGGGCGACGCCGGGAAGAATCGGCAGGTTTGGAAAGTGCCCATCAAAACAAGCCAGTTCAGGTTTGAGTTCGAGCTGTAACGCAATGCCGGTTGCCGTGGCGTGCTGCTGAATCACCAAGGGTAGATTTTGCTTTGCAGTAAAGAGTTCAACGAGTGCCAAATCGGTGGTTTTTCCCATGGGATTGACCGGTAAGTGTGAAACAAAACGCCAACGCCGGGGCAGGGCGACGCGTTCGAATTCGCCTGCTAGCGCGGTACGCAGTGCTTGGCTGAGTGCGAATTTTCCTTTGCTTGAAAGCGCGGCTTGGCCTGTGGGTGATAGTACAGCCACGGCTGCCAGCACGAGGCGTGAGCCTTCAAGTGGCACGACCCGAACTTCGCTGATCCACTCGTGCGCTTGCAAGGCGGTTTCCAGCGCTGTGAGCGAGATGCGTTTTTCTTCTATTTTGACGATGCGGTCGTCGCGACCGGCCAGTACAAATCCGCCGTCGGTCAGGCGCGCGCGGTCGGCCGTGACGAACCAGTTGGTGTCGGGCAGGAAGGCCGAACGCACGGCAAGGCAGCCATTTTCTTCCAGGCGCACTTCCACGCCGGGTTGCACGGTCCAGTCGGCAGCCGGATCGTTGCGCCGGGCAATGCCGCCGGTTTCCGAGCTGCCGTAGATTTCGGTTACGCTGGCGCCGAGGCACTCACGCGCCTTCAACGCGGCGCTGGCAGGCAGCGGGCCGCCGGAGGAAAAAATCTGCCGGCAGCGCGACGGTATTGGCCAGGGTAGTTCGCTGGGCAGACGCTTGAGAAAAGCCGGGCTCGAGATGAGTACGTAGTCATGGGTATTGACGAGCAGTTCTTCCGGGTAAGTGACGAGGCTCGCCAGTGCCTGTTGCCCACGTACCAGCGGCCACAGGATGCAGAACAGCAAGCCATACAGGTGCTGGTGGCTGACGGTGCTGTGAAACTCCAGATCGCAAGGCAGGCTTGCGCCGAATACCTTGTCCAATACCTGCACTTCGGCGTTGAGTTGATGCAGCGCCTTGACGATGCTGATCGGCGCGCCCGTAGTCCCGGAGGTGAATACCTCGACTGCGGGTTGGCTGTCCGGGCAGATACGCAGTGCTGCAACCAGCCCTTCTTGCGGGCAGTCACGTCGTGCCGCGCCGGAAAAATCACCCAGCAACAGTGCGCCGCGTAGCTGCAGATGCTGCGTGGTGGCAGGAGTGGCATCGCCGGGCAGGATCACGTAGCGGCCATTCTGCCAGCAGGCCAGCAGCCAGATCGCAAACAGGTGGGTATCGGCAAGGAACAGCGCAGCCGGCCCTGGTGGCTGGTTTTGCAGCCAAGCGGTGGCGCGAGCGACATCGTCACGCAATGCCGTGGCGATGCCATGGTTTTGCTCTGCCGCGAGCAAGCGACCCAAATCACGCATCTTAGCCATGCGTCTGTCTCCGAACCCGTTGCCGGATCAGCCATTCGCCGGCAAACATCAGTCCGGTCAGCAGGTAGGAAATCGCGCCATTGTAGAGCGTCCAGATCATGCGGTCCTGTTGTGTCGTCCACAATGCAATCAGCCCGTTCAGGCCAAAAAAAATGCACCAGGCGATGGTGACCTTGCGAGTGTAGGCAATGGCTGCGGGGGGCAAATCCGGTTCGCGCAAGTGGGCAATGCGCTCGATCACGGTCTGACTCGCACGCAGGCTCAAGCCGAATACTGTCAGGAAGGCGGTGTTCATCAGCACGGGATAGAACAGGACCGGCAGCTCACGACGAGCTAACACGGCTGCCAGACCGAGGACAGTCGCGCCGAGCAGGGCCCAGCGCGGCAGCTGCAGGCTACCCGCGCCGCGCCAGGCGAGCGGGATCAGCAGCAAGCCTGCGGGCCAGAAAGGCCAACCATGCAGTTGGGCAATCCAGAACCAGGCAGGAATCAGCAGCCCGGGAAGCAGGGAAAACCAGCCGGGCATTAGTTTTGGTAAAGCGCGTATACGGCGTCGACCACATCCTGGATGGTGCGCACGGTTTTGAAGGTTTCTGGCTGCAGGCGTTTGCCTGTGTGATGCTTCAGCTGCACCATCAGGTCCACTGCATCAATGCTGTCGATGTCGAGATCTTCATACAAACGTGCTTGTGGCGTGATCCGGGCCAGATCGATTTCAAAGGTTTCGTGCAAGGTCGTGGCGATCCAGTCGTGGATTTCCTGTTTTTCCATGTGCTTCTCTTACTTGGTTCGGTGGGTGGTAACAAAAGCAGCCAGGGCTGCAATCGAGGTGAAATGTTGTCTGGTTTCGGCGGAATCACCGGCGAGACTCAGCCCGTAGCGGCGTTGTAGCGCCACGCCGAGTTCCAGCGCATCGATCGAGTCCAATCCCAATCCATCGACAAATAATGGGGCATCGGTATCGATGTCGTCAGGCTGAATGTCTTCCAGATTGAGGCTGCTGATCAGCAATGTTTTGATCTCGGCGATCAGGTTATCCATGTTGTTCTACCTCCTCGTAGAAATAGTGCGTCAGATATTCGGTCAGGCGGCGAGCTTGACGGGCAGGCTCGTCTGATCCTGTGATCTGGCTGGCTGGCGGCAAATCATCCAATACCGTCAGTTCGAAAATGGGTTTGCGCCGGGGCACGTTGTACCAGGGTTGTCCCTTGGTCAGGAATGTTTCCGAACAGGTAATGATAACCGGTGTAATAGTTAAATCGCCTCTGCTGGCGATATTCGCCGCACCGCGCTGAAATACCGACAAACAACCTGGCACAGTACGTGTGCCTTCCGGAAAAATAATCAGATTATTGCCACTGCGAACCGAGGCAATTCCGGCTTCAACCAAGGCAGGTCCGCTGGCATTGCTGATAAAACCGGTCAGCTTTACTGGTCCCCAGGTAAACGGATTACGCCACAACGCTGCCTTGACGATGCAATCCGGGCGATGGACCAGCGACATCAACATGACGACATCTATCAGCGACGGGTGATTGGCGAGGATCAGCAAGCCTCCACGTGCCAGTTTTTCTTTGCCATGAACAACACAACCGATGGCCCCGGTCAGTCGCATCAACGCGACATGCAAGCGGAAACTGTAGTGAACCAATTCCCGTGTCAGCGATTGGCGTCGATGCCGGCCGGGAATCAGGATCAGCAGGGGCAGTGCTGCCCCGGCAATGCCCAAGCCGCCGACACCGAACATGACAAAACAGAATCCGGTAGCCACTACCCGCCAAAGACGACCGAGATTCAACATGATTGTCCGGTGCGCTGCCATTGCAAAGAGCCAGAGGTGGCGTGCCAAACGGATTGCTGAGGGTCGATCAGAAAACGGAAAAGATCAAGCAACTCTGGCAGGGTTTTCGTAACAGGAGGCACAAGCTGGGTACCGGGCATGAACTCTTCGCCGGCAACGAGTTCCGCAGCCCAGGCGAATGGCGCTTGCGGTTCATCTGCATAGGTCGAGTAACAATCTGGCAGCGTCTCGTCGCAGGCAACAATCAGAACCGAGGGCGCGCCATCGACCAACAGGCCCATGGCCTCGATCAATAGGGCGGAGGCCGTCGCGTTACCACCAGCGAGCGCGGTAACGTTGGCTTGACAGCCTTGGGCAATGGTGTGGAGCCCAATGGTAGCGTTGTGGACCGAGAGACTGAACGATTGCGGCGACACATTGCCTTCCGTAATCAATTCAGCCATCAAGCGCTGTGAACGCAACACTTCGCCGTGGCGAGAGGCAAAAATGACAGGTGATTCTGCTGGTGCAGTTTTGGCAATGTTCGAGAGGGATTCCAGTGCCATTCGACCGAGACGCAATGCACGACGCCGCAATAATGGAGGCAGACAGGCTGCGGCCGGCGTCGTGTCGCCAGACGGCAACAGAGGGTTTGCTCGCCAGTCGAGCCAGTCTTGCTGATTTTCCAGCCCTGGTGCCCAAGCGGACCAGTTGCGTAGTGAAAATCCTGGCGCGGTGCCATAGGTTGAGTTCATAGCTCTCAAGGGCGGGTGATTTACAAAATTTTGCGATTCTAACAGAGGGAGTTGCCGATCCTTGCAATTACCTACAGCTATTGTGGGTTATGTGTTGTAAGTGGATGACAAAAGCAATCGATAAGAAAATATTCGTAGGTGAAAGAATTATTGCTTGGCTTGTGAGTCGCAAGTCTCTTCCGCTTATGTACTAACGGATGATGCCTGATGGCCTGGTGTTATGCGGTTTCGTGTTCGCAGAATCCGACCAGTGGCTCGATAGGGCAGCTTGTTGTTTCAACTCGATCAACTCGTGCATGTTCTGGTCCGGACCTTGTCCAAGCAGTCAAGGCGTTCACGGCGGCTTCCGGTCCTTGTGCATGGATTTCAACGCTGCCATCGCTTCGGTTCCGAACCCAGCCGACAATGCCAAGGTGGTGAGCTTCCCTGCAGGTGTACCAGCGAAAGCCAATACCCTGAACCAGCCCAAAAACTTGTATCCGTTTGGCAATCATTCGCATCTCCCGGAAAAGGTACGCGCGCTCTTTATTTAACGGAAAAAGCACGAAGAAAACCCTGATTCTGTTTGGGTGTTCTTCGTGCCTGACGCTGCAAGGACAAATTTGCGGGCTACTTTACCCGCATGCCCGGCTTCGCGCCTTCATCCGGGGTCAGGATGTAGAGACCGCCATCGCCGCCGGCGGCCAGTACCATGCCTTCGGATAAACCAAACTTCATCTTGCGCGGCGCGAGATTGGCGACCATCACCGTCATTCGGCCGATCAAGTCTTCCGGCTTGTAGGCCGACTTGATGCCGGCGAATACATGCCGCGTTTCGCTGCCGATGTCGAGTGTTAGCGATACCAGCTTGTCAGCGCCTTCCACTGCCTTGGCGTCGATAATCTTGGCGACGCGCAGGTCGATCTTCATGAAGTCGTCGATGCTGATCGTCGGCTCGATAGCGGGGATTTCGTATTCTGGTTTGGCTTGTTCAGTCACTGTCGGTTCCAGGCTTTGTTTGTTGGCTTCGACCAGCGCATCGACTTGTTTCGGATCAATGCGGGTCATCAGGTGTTGATAGGTATTGATGGTGTGGCCGGTCAGCAATGTAGATGCGTCGTTCCAGACCAACGGGGCAATATTGAGGAAAGCTTCGACTTCTGCTGCAAGCTTCGGCAATACTGGCTTCAGGTAAATGGTCAGCAGGCGGAAGGCGTTGATCAGTACCGAGCAGACTTGTTGCAGTTCGGCATCGCGCCCTTCCTGCTTGGCCATCTCCCACGGCTTGTTCTGGTCAACGTACTGGTTCACTTCATCAGCCAGTGCCATGATATTGCGGATGGCATGGCTGTATTCACGCGCTTCAAAGAGCTTGGCCATCTCGTCTTGCGCAGCTTGCAGTCGCGCCAGAAGCGGGGAGTTGCCCAGGTCGGCAGAAAGCTGGCCGCCAAAGCGCTTGGCAATGAAACCGGCAGCGCGGCTGGCAATGTTGATGTACTTGCCGACCAGATCCGCATTCACACGCGCAACGAAGTCTTCCAGATTCAGGTCGATGTCTTCGATCTTGCTGTTGAGCTTGGCTGCGTAGTAATAGCGCAGCCATTCGGCGTTCAAGCCTTGTTCGAGATAGCTGTTGGCCGTGATAAAGGTGCCGCGGCTCTTGCTCATTTTTTGGCCACCGACGGTCAGATAGCCGTGAGTGAACACACCCGTCGGTGTGCGCAGTCCGGCGTATTTCAGCGTGGCAGGCCAGAACAGGGCGTGGAAATAGAGGATGTCCTTGCCGATGAAGTGATACAGCTCGGTGCTCGAATCCGGCTTCCAGTATTCGTCGAAGTCAATCCCGGTCTTGTTGCACAGGTTCTTGAACGAGGCCATGTAGCCGATTGGCGCATCAAGCCATACATAGAAGAACTTGCCCGGCGCATCGGGAATTTCGAAGCCGAAATAGGGTGCGTCGCGCGAGATGTCCCAGTCGCGCAGATCGCCTTCCAGCCATTCCTGCATCTTGTTGGCGGCTTCCGGTTGCAATGAACCGGGGATTGCGGTCCATTCCTGAAGGAAGTCTTGGCAGGCGCCCAGTGTGAAGAAGTAGTGCTCGGAAGATTTGAGTACCGGCGTGGCGCCCGAAACGGCAGAGTACGGATTCTTGAGATCGGTTGGACTGTAGGTGGCACTGCAGACTTCGCAGGAATCGCCATACTGATCCTTGGCACCGCACTTCGGGCATTCGCCCTTTACGAAGCGATCCGGCAGGAACATGTTTTTTTCCGGGTCGTACAGCTGTTCGATGGTGCGGCTGGTGATCTTGCCGTCGGCTTTCAGTGCGGCATAGATGCGATAGACCAGTTCCTTGTTTTCCGGCGAGTGCGTGCTGTAGTAGTTGTCAAAATTGACATGGAACCCGGCGAAGTCGGTTCGGTGTTCGGCGTTTACGCGGTCAATCAATTGTTCGGGCGTAATGCCGGCTTTTTCGGCTGACAGCATCACAGGAGTACCGTGCGTGTCATCAGCACAGACATAGTGACAAGTATGTCCGCACATCTTTTGCATCCGTACCCAGATGTCGGTCTGGATGTATTCGACCAGATGGCCAAGGTGGATGGCACCGTTGGCATAGGGCAGGGCGGAGGTAACAAGAATCTTGCGGGTCATGATGGCCGGATCGGGAGCTGATGAAAATGAAGCGCAGATTATAGCGCAGCTCGCGGTGCCGACGTGATTGTGAATGCAGGGATGTCTCAGGAGATGATGTCAACGGTTCTCCTGATAAACTAGGGTTTTCTTGATTGTTGAATGGCATGAGCAGCTTGCTTGCGTTTGATTCGCTCTACCTTGTCGGTACCGCCTCCTTCACGGTTTCCGGTTACTTGATTGGCGCTCGCAAGCGGTTTGATCTGCTCGGGGTGGCAATTCTGGCGTTGTTAACAGCCATTGGCGGAGGAATGATCCGCGATGCACTGGTGGCACGTGTGCCGCGAATTTTTCTGGATGCGAGTCCTCTTTATATAATTTTTGCGACATTGGCGTTTGCCTGGGCAATCAAATTGCATCGCAAAAACAGTGGCTTGCTCTACAAGTTGTTCATTGTGGCGGACTCAGTCGGATTGGTGGCGTTCAGCATAGCGGGGGCACAAATTGGCATTGAGATGGGTGTTAATCCATTCGGGGTGTGCATGTTGGGTTTTGTGACGGCAGTAGGGGGTGGGCTGGTGCGCGACATGATGGTTAACGATGTGCCATTTATCTTGCATGAAGATTTTTATGGCACAGTTTCGATTCTGGTTGCTCTGCTCTGGTATGGCCTTGCTGGCATGAAGATCGGGGGGGCACCGGCCATGTGGTGGCTATTTATATGTGGATTGATGTTGCGATTGGTAGCCCATTCGCGTGAATTGCGTTTGCCGAGAGTGAAATAATGATTCTGCCGCACGATCGCCAAAGTTTGGCTCAGTCCCTGCGTGAACGATTGGCGGGCGACGTATTGCCGTTGGGGGGCGATATTGCCGGCAGGCTTGCCGGTCGCCAAGCTGCCGTGCTGGTATTGCTGGTATTGCATCCTCAGGGGCCTACTATCTTACTGACCCGGCGTGCGGCACATCTTCCTGCTCATCCTGGGCAAATTTCTTTTCCTGGTGGTGCGCGTGAAGATTGTGATGTGGATCTGGTGGCCACTGCGTTGCGTGAAACCCAAGAGGAAATAGGCCTTTCGCAGCACAGTGTCGAGGTGTTGGGGATGTTGGGAGAGTATCAAACGTCCAGTCTCTTTTGCGTGACCCCGGTTGTTGGTTTGGTAGAACCGGGGTTCCTGTTCAGCCCGGATACGGCGGAAGTTGAGGAAGTCTTTGAGATTCCAGCTGCAGTACTGCTTGATCCCAGCCAATATGAGCGTCGTTGGGTGGAACGTGGCGGCATGCGGATCAAGTCACATTTTCTGGATTATGAAGGTCGTCTGGTTTGGGGCGCGACTGCCGGGATGTTGATTGGTTTCGCGCGCTTGCTGGGTTCGGTAGGCGAACCCATGGAACGGGACGATCTGGTGCATTATCCTTGAGCAGGCAAATCGCTGTCTTAAAAAGGAAATAGTGCCTTTGTCATGGAAAAGTAGCTTTGACGTGCTAAAATCCACGGTTTCCCAAAGTCCTTAGAATCGATCCATGACCCGCGCCATTCGTAATATCGCCATTATTGCCCACGTTGACCACGGCAAGACAACCCTGGTTGACAAACTCCTGCGCCAATCCGGCACCTTCCGCGACAACCAGCAAATCGACGAACGCGTCATGGATTCCAACGATCTTGAAAAAGAGCGTGGCATCACGATTCTGGCCAAGAATACCGCCATCGAATACGAAGGCGTGCATATCAATATTGTTGATACCCCGGGCCATGCGGACTTTGGCGGTGAAGTCGAGCGCGTGCTTGGCATGGTCGACAGTGTGCTGCTGCTGGTTGATGCTGTTGAAGGCCCGATGCCGCAAACGCGCTTCGTGACCAAAAAAGCACTGGCGCTGGGTCTGAAGCCCATCGTTGTGATCAACAAGGTCGACCGTCCCGGTGCGCGTGCGGACTGGGTTGTTAACCATACCTTCGACTTGTTCGTGAAGTTGGGTGCTACCGACGAACAGCTTGATTTCCCGATTGTTTACGCTTCGGCATTGAATGGCTATGCCATGCTCGACCTGAAAGAAACGTCGGAAAACATGCGCCCGCTGTTGGATACCATCCTTTCTCACGTTGCTCCGCCCAAGGGCGATCCTGATGCTCCGCTGCAATTGCAGATTGCCCAGCTCGACTACTCAACTTATACCGGTCGTTTGGGCGTGGGTCGCGTGCTGAATGGCCGCATTCGCCCCGGACAGCTGGTCTCCGTGATGAACCACGAAGATCAGGTTGGCCAAGGCCGTATCAACCAGGTGCTGGGCTTCCAGGGCTTGGAGCGCGTTCCGGTTGAAGAAGCCGAGGCCGGCGATATCGTGATCATTTCCGGCATCGATGAGATCGGTATCGGCATTACCATTGCGGACAGAGAAAACCCTATTGGTTTGCCGATCATGGGTGTGGATGAGCCAACGCTGAATATGGATTTCATGGTGAACACCTCACCACTTGCCGGCACGGAAGGCAAGTTCGTAACCAGCCGCCAGATTCGCGAGCGTCTGACCAAAGAATTGCTGGTAAACGTGGCATTACGTGTTGAAGATACCGAGGATACCGATATCTTTCGCGTATCAGGTCGTGGCGAATTGCACTTGACCATTTTGCTGGAAACCATGCGCCGTGAAGGTTTCGAACTGGCCGTGGGCAAGCCGCGTGTGGTGTACAAGACCATTAACGGTGAGAAATGCGAGCCGTACGAAAATCTGTCCATTGATCTGGAAGACAATCACCAAGGCGCCGTCATGGAAGAAATCGGCCGTCGTCGTGGCGAGCTGACCAATATGGAATCCGATGGCATGGGCCGTACCCGTCTGGAATACCATATCCCGGCACGCGGATTGATCGGTTTCCAGGGCGACTTCATGACCATGACTCGTGGCACTGGTTTGATGAGTCATGTATTCGACGACTACGCGCCAGTCAAGCCGGATATGCCTGGCCGTCACAATGGCGTATTGATCTCCCAGGATAACGGCGATGCCGTGGCGTATGCCCTGTGGAACCTGGAAGATCGTGGTCGCATGTTTGTTAGTCCGGGCGACAAGCTGTATGAAGGCATGATCATCGGTATCCACAGCCGCGACAACGACCTGGTGGTAAATCCGATCAAGGGCAAGAAACTGACCAACATTCGTACCTCCAGTACCGATGAAGCTGTTCGCCTGACCACTCCGATCAAGCTGACGCTGGAATCGGCTGTGGAGTTCATCGATGATGATGAATTGGTCGAAATTACGCCGGTCACTATCCGTATCCGCAAGCGCTTTTTGTTGGAACACGAACGCCGCAGAGCTTACAAGGCCGCTGAATAAAAGTAATATCAACTCCCCGCAAGTCGGGGAGTTTTCACATCTGGAGTGGAATCATAGTGGCTGAGCCCGCCGACAAAATCCGGTTGGATAAATGGTTATGGGCCGGACGTTTTTTCAAAACACGTTCAATGGCTACAGATGCGATCGAAGGCGGTCATGTCTATTTGAATGGCGACAAGGTCAAACCTGCACGCCCTGTACATTTGGGCGATATGTTGCGCATCCAGGCTGCGCATGGTGAATTCGAGATAAAAGTAGTCGGGTTGGCAGATAAACGCGGTTCGGCGGATGTGGCGCGCACGCTGTATGAGGAAACGCCGGAAAGTGCCGAGAAACGGGCGCGTGTCGCTGAAGAAAAATCGCTGGCTCCCCAATTTGATCATCCGGAAGTACGCGGTCGACCCACCAAAAAATGGCGGCGGCAGCTACACTTCTTTGAGAGAAAGAATTCTTGACCAAGACTTGCAGGTAATGGAGGACGGTAATGAAGCGCATGGCTGTGCTATTGATGGTTCTGCTTGCTGCCTGTACTGAAGAAAAAAAACAGGTTCTACCCGGCTATATCGAAGCGGAATATACCCGTGTTGCCGCGCCGATTGCCGGGCGGTTGGTGCAGTTATCGGCAAGTAAAGGCTCAGAAATCAAGGTCGGTGCGCCACTCTTTGTCCTTGAAGCAGAGAGTGAATTGGCGGCTGTGAATGAGGCGAAAGCCCTGGTGCAACGTAGTACGGCACAAGCTGCTGATCTTGCTAAAGGCAAACGCCAAGATGAAATTGCCGTACTGGAGGCGCAGCGGACTGCCGTGCAAGCCAGTTTATCGCTGGCCCAAAGTGATTTGCGGCGTCAGGGTGAGCTTGCACATGCTGGCTTTACCAGTGGCGCGAGCCTTGAGGCGTTGCAATCCAAACTTCGTGCCGAACAAGCCCAATTAGCGGAAGTGGCTGCGCAGCTTAAGGTTGCCAAGCTCGCAGCACGGGTTGATGCCCAAGCTGCTGCCAAGGCTGATGTCGCTGCAGCGCAAGCACAATTAATCCAAACCAGGTGGCGTTTGGATCAGAAAGCCGTTGTCGCCCCCGTTGGCGCATGGGTGGATGACACGCTGTACCGGGTCGGTGAATGGGTTCCCGCCGGAAGTCCGGTCGTTAGTCTGCAGGAGCCCGGTGCAATTAAGGTGCGATTTTTCGTTCCGCAAGACAAACTCAACCAGTTTCGACCAGGAGAAAAAATCCAGGTTCGTTGCGATGGTTGTAAAACCTTTTCGGCCAAAGTCAGTTATGTGGCCAAGAGCGCAGAATTTACCCCGCCAGTAATTTACAGCAAGGAAAACCGCGCAAAACTGGTGTTTATGGTCGAGGCCCTGCCTGATCAAGGGCAAACCTTGTCCCCAGGTCAGCCCGTGGATGTGTTGCTGGAGTTGCCGCAGTGAATCCATCGGAATTCGCCATTGATGTCCAAGGGTTGACCAAGCGGTATGGCGATAAGACTGTGGTGGATGGGCTTTCCATGCAGGTCCGACGTGGTGAGGTGTTTGGTTTTTTGGGCCCCAATGGGAGTGGAAAAACCACGACATTTCGCATGATGTGTGGCCTGCTCACGCCCGACGGCGGGGAAGGGCATACGCTGGGCTATAACATCCTGCGCGAAGCTTCTGCCATCAAGCGTGAAGTCGGGTATATGACTCAACGTTTTGGCTTGTATGAAGATTTAAGCATTCGCGAAAATCTTGATTTCATCGCGCAAATCTACCAGATGGACCAGCGTAGGCACCGGGTTGATCTGGCATTGGAACGTCTCGGGCTGCAGGCGCGGCAGCACCAGTTGGCTGGCGGTCTTTCCGGCGGCTGGAAACAGCGTCTGGCATTGGCTTCCTGCATGTTGCATGAGCCCAGATTGTTGCTTCTTGATGAGCCAACTGCGGGCGTCGATCCAAAGGCGCGGCGTGATTTCTGGGAAGAAATCCATAAATTGGCAGCCAACGGCATCACAGTGCTTGTCTCGACCCATTATATGGATGAGGCTGAACGTTGCCATCGCTTGGGCTATATCGCCTATGGCCGCCTGATGGCATTGGGCACGCCTAATGAGTTGGTGGAACGGAGTAATTTTGTAACCTGGTATGTGACAGGTGAAGCGCTCAATCGCTTGGCTGATGAGTTGCATGGAAAGAGTGGCGTGACCATGGTGACGCGTTTTGGTAACACGCTGCATGTCAGTGGAGAGCGCGAACTGGAGCTGGATGCGGCGATTGCCCCATTTCGAACAAACTCGGTGCAGCAATGGATGTTGGGCAAGCTGCAGTTGGAAGATCTGTTTATTCATTTGATGGGCAAAGCACAGGATAACTTCGAATGAAGATAAATTTTTCCCAGCCTATCTTGGCCGGGTGTGGAATATGAATCGATTCAGCATGGCCCGCTTGCTGGCTATCGTGAAAAAGGAATTCATTCAGATTCGACGTGATCGTTTGACTTTTGCCATGCTGGTGGGTGTTCCACTGCTCCAGTTGATGTTGTTTGGTTATGCTATCAACGGAGATCCGAAACGGCTGCCAACGGTCGTCGTGACTCATGAGCAAAGCACGTTCGCGCGTAGTGTGGTGCAGTCACTGATCAATACAGGATATTTTGACGTGATTTCAACTTCTGTCGGTGATCGTGAAGCAGACGAGTTGCTTGCACTTGGTCAGGTGCAGTTTGCAGTCACGATACCGGCTGATTTTTCGCGCAAAATTCTGCGAGGTGAGCGCCCTCAGTTGCTGGTCGAGGCGGATGCAACCGATCCTGCGGCAACGGGCAATGCGATTGCGGCGATTCAATTTTTGGTCGATGGCATGTTGCGCCATGATCTGAAAGGCGTGACGGGAGGGGTAAATAGGGGGGAAGCGCCGGTCGATTTGATTATCCATCGACGCTACAATCCTGAGGGCTTATCACAATACAACGTCGTACCTGGTTTGATGGGGGTGATTCTGACCATGACCATGATCATGTCGACGGCCTTGGGGCTGACTCGCGAGGCTGAACGCGGCACGATGGAAAATTTGCTGGCTACACCAGTGCGGCCACTTGAAGTCATGGTTGGCAAAATTGTGCCTTATATCCTGATGGGCTTGGCATCGATGGTACTGATTCTGGTGGCGGCAAGATGGCTGTTCGATGTGCCCTTTGTTGGAGGTTTATGGCTGCTGGCAGGCGTCGTTTTTATCTTCATTGCCACTAATCTGGTCGTAGGAATTACGATTTCCAGCGTGGCCCGCAACCAGATGCAAGCTTTGCAAATGACTTTTTTCTTCTTTCTGCCTTCAATGTTACTGTCCGGTTTTATGTTTCCGTTCAGAGGTATGCCGCAATGGGCACAGGCTATTGGTGAGATTTTACCGTTGACCCATTTTATGCGAGTAAGTCGGGGGGTGATGTTAAAGGGGAACAATTTGCTGGAAGTGTGGCCCAATCTTTGGCCTCTATTGCTGTTTATGGTTCTGGTGATGGGTATCGGTCTTAAACGCTTTCGGCGTACTCTGGATTGAACGGGATTTCATCGACTTGCCGTGGTGTAATATATAGAAGAAATTGCTAGGTGCTTGAATCAGGTGGTTGTCCGCTCATGTTTGCCGCCCTACTAGAAGTACCAAATGCAAGAGCATTTTTAGTCCTTCCAGCTGTTTTGGCTGGGTGAAAACGAGACAGGAAATTTTTGTGCTACCTACACTTCAACCCAAACGCCTTTATAAACAAATTGCTGATTTGATTGCCAACCATATCAAGTCAGGCGAATTTTCTCCTGGTACCTACCTGCCTGCAGAGCGCGATCTTGCTCATCAATTGGGCGTAAGCCGCTCTTCTGTCAGAGAGGCTCTGATCGCCTTGGAGGTTTCGGGACTGGTAGAAATTCGTGTGGGAAATGGTGTGATGGTTCTTTCTCCCGATGATGGCCATGGGCATGGAGTTCTGGATGATGAAGAAGATCAGGACTATGACAGCCCGTTTCAGTTGATTGGCGCACGCTCACTTTTGGAGGGTGAAGTGGCGGCGATTGCAGCGAAGAATGCAACACCTGCCCAGATTGCCGGTATTGAGGAAACGGTAAATCGGATGGCTGAAGTTGTTAATTCACCTTTGCCATTGAATGAAGATGCACTTTCCCAGGCAGATTGGCTGTTCCACATGAGAATTGCTGAAGCCACAGGTAACTATGTGCTTGTGGAATTAGTTGAAGGCTTGAGAAAGCGTCGGTTTTCACCGATTTTCCGCCGTGCAGAAAAGCATTTCAGTAAGCGAGATTTAAAATTGCAAACGGTGGAAGATCATCGAGCTGTTCTTGATGCTATTCGGGCGGGCGATGCTGATGCTGCGCGCGAAGCCATGAAGATGCACCAGTCACACGTAATTAAGCGGTTCAGCGTGTAGTTTCCATGGGTACTGCGTAAAAAGAGGGAGCATTTGCTCCCTCTTTTTTTGTCTTCGAATCCATCTTGTCTGACATTTCTTTACCCTTTTTCAGTAAACGGATATTCTCTCTTTTGAGAGGTCGGACCATTAAGCCACTGGCTGGCGCATGGTTTGGCTTATGTTTTAGGTACTTCACTGCGTTGATTTAGTGAGGTTTTCTGTTTTGATTGAGGTAATAGAATGGCTTCTCTAATGGCTGAAAACAGCGTTTCAATTCATGGACGCGATCGATCCCGGAATAGCAAACGACAAGGACGTGCCTTGTCTTTGTCGAAAATGCGCCCAGGGGCATCGAATCTGTCCGGTGAACAGGAGGGGAGGGATGTTGAGGATGAGCGTCAGCCGGAGTCTGTTGCTGCGGTGCTCAAGGTGTTTGGTATTCTGCAAGTTCTCACAGATCAACGCATGATGGGTGTTTCTGACATTTCCCAACGTTTGGCAATGCCCAAGGCAACGGTATACCGTTTTTTGCAAACAATGAAAACGTTGGGATATGTTCAACAGGAGCAGGAAAGCGAGCGCTATGGCTTGACCATGCGGCTTTATGAATTAGGGACCAAAGCGCTTGCATATCCAGATTTGCTTCGGATCGCTGATGTGCAGATGCAACTACTCTCTGTGCGCTGTGAAGAAACTTTGCATCTGGCATCTCTGGTTGACAGCGAAGTTGTCTACATCCACAAAGTGAACTCACCTGGTATTCTGAACTTGGGTTTTAGGATAGGGCAGCGAATCCCTGCTTATTGCTCGGCCGTCGGAAAGGTGCTTTTGGCATTCACCCCGATAGAAATTTCTGATACTCTCCTATCTGGTATGCAAATCAGACCAGTTCAGCCTGCTACTCATCGGGATCAAATCAGTCTTCGTGAGGATCTTGAACGCACCCGTCAACAGGGTTTTGCGCTTGATCTACAAGAATTTGATCAAAATTTGTGTTGTTTGGCGGTTCCAATCTTTGATTTTTTGCATAATGTTGTCGCGGGTCTAAGTATGGCCTTACCAGTATTCAGATACAATTCGGTCCGCCAGGGAGAGTACGTTTCTATGCTGCATCAAACTGCCCGCAACATATCAGGCCAGTTGGGCTGCACGGATTATCCCTTCTGATGGATCGGAGCTTTTCTCTGCTCCGGTTGTACTAATGCTGATGCCTTTGAGGCGTCTCACAGAGCAGGGTTTTTTACGAAATGAAGCGAGTTTGCCGAATAGCCCTACTGGGCGAATGCATGATCGAATTGCGTGGCCAGATGTTTGGAGTAATGCAACAGGCGTTTGGTGGAGATACGCTGAATACAGCGGTTTATCTCTCCCGCCTTGCTAGCCACAAAGGCATGCAAGTGTCTTATGCAACTGATCTGGGCATTGATCCGTTTAGCGATGCCATGGTCAAGGCTTGGACATCTGAAGGAATCGACACCAGTCTGATCATTCGTGAGCAAGGGCGTATGCCAGGCCTGTACACCATTCAGGTCGACGAAACTGGTGAGCGTACTTTCCATTACTGGCGAGACATGAGCGCTGCCAAAGCTTATTTCAACTGTGCTACCAGCCCTCTGGAAGAGCAGTTGGACGATATTGACGCCTTGTATTTCAGCGGCATCAGCTTGGCTATTCTGGATGCAACTGCACGTGATCGTTTGTTTAGTGCCGCAGCTCGCCTGCGTGAGCGTGGCGGTAAAGTGATTTTTGACAACAACTATCGTCCGCGTCTTTGGCCGGTTACAGTTGAAGCCCGCGCGTGGTACGCCCATGCCTATGAAATGGCCGATATTGCAATGATTACGCTGGACGATGAAATGGCGTTGTTCGGTATCACCGATGAATCGAAGGCCTTGGAGCGCACTTTTGCACTGCCAACCCCGGAAGTGGTGATCAAGCGCGGTGCCGAACCAGCCATCATTCGTGTGACCGGATCTGACCCCGTGTATGTGCCGGCTTGCAAGGTGGATAAAGTTGTTGATACCACTGCCGCTGGTGATTCTTTCGCGGCTGGATATTTGTCTGCTCGTTTAACCGGGAGTGACCCTGAAGCCTCGGCAAGAAGTGGTGCACGCATGGCTTCGGTAGTGATTCAATATCCTGGTGCGATTATCCCACGCGAAGTAATGCCTGCTGATTTGCTTTGAGGTAATAAAGGCAGACTGTTAATTTTTGATTTGACCGGGGGCGATGTGCTGCCCGGTCTTTTTTCAACGCATTGACCCGTTTTTGAGGAGACACCCCCAATGCAAGCGCTGACCCGTGAAACTCTCGCTGCTGGCACACTCAACGTTGCCCACGCCCCAACCCAAGCTGGCCCGATCAATATTCTGCAAATCGGTGAAGGCAACTTCCTGCGCGGTTTTGTGGATTGGATGATTGATGTTGCCAACGAGCAGGGAAAATTCAACGGTAACGTTGCGGTGGCCCAACCACTGGCACGCGGTTTGGCTGAGAAATTGAACGAGCAAGGCGGTTTGTACACTGTCCTGTTGCGCGGCATCGAAAACGGCGAGACCGTCGAAAACCGTCGCGTGGTGAGCTGCATCTCTGAAGCCATCAACCCGCACGCTCAATGGAACCGCATGCTGGAATTGGCGACCTCCACTGCCCTGCGTTTTGTTGTTTCCAATACCACCGAAGCTGGCATTGCCGATCTTGAGGAAGCCTACACCTCAGGCCAGATCCAACAGAGCTTCCCGGCGCAGATGGCTGCATTGCTCTACGCCCGCTACCAGAAAATGGGCGGTGCCGCTGCACCGGGCTTGGTATTCCTGCCTTGCGAATTGATCGAAGCCAATGGTAGCAAACTCAAGAGCATCATCTTGCAACATGCCCAGCGCTGGAATCTGGAAGCCGGTTTTGCTG
>JARLJJ010000110.1 GCA_031291275.1 Formivibrio sp. | reverse complement strand
CTAGAAGGAAAAGCCGCCGAGACGCGGCAATTCCAAACTTGATGATCGCAAATCAGGCGATGGCTTCGACTTTCAAAGATAAGCAAGGAAGCTGATGCCATTGAAGTTGACGCGTTTAGCTGCTTGATCTGGCTCAAGTTCTTTAAGAGGCAAGAGTTGTAGCCTTATCGTTGCTCCGGCTCGGGTCGCAGTGCTTTCGACCCAAGCAGAAGGACAGTCGGCAATAAGGTGGCGAAAATGCCGGGCGTTTTCTTTCCAGCTCGTTTTTGTGGGGAAGCCGCCGATCCAAACGAACTTCGCGAATTTCAGAAGCTCGCAGTCCAAGTGCGTGTCGCCGCAGGAAAGACGATCTTCTCGGAAGGCGAATTGGCAGATAGCGTGTTTGGTCTCTCCCGGGGCTTTGTACGCCTCTACAGGCTACTGCCAGATGGTCGGCGTCAGATTCTAGGGTTTGCACTACCCGGTGATTTCTTGGGAATGCCAATCAATGACAGGCACCCCGTTTCAGCAGACACGATTGGCGAAGTTACGTTGTCGCGTTTTTCACGCCTCAAGCTAGCGAATTTTATTCTATCCAGCCCGAACGTCCTGCGGCTGTTGATGGAATTTGCAGCCCGCCAACTGGAAATGGCTCAAGATCAGATAGCACTGATCGGCAGGAGATCCGCCGAGGAAAAAGTATCAATATTTCTTGTCAATTGGCGCAGTCGCTTGGCTCGGATTACGGGATCTTCGGAAGCAGTTCCGTTACCTATGCCACGTAAGGATATCGCAGATTTTCTCGGCCTGACATTGGAAACAATCAGTCGCACGTTCACCAAGCTTGAGCAGAGGAAAGCGATCCGGATTCTGCCGAAGGCAGTTGTCATGTTGACCGGATTGGAGCAACCGCCTCTCCTAAAGGGTGGGACCTACGATCCGCATATCCTACTATAGCTGAACCTGCCTATTCTTTATCATCGCCCAACAGCCTACCGGTCCTCCGGTGTATGAAGTGCAATCGAGTACAGGCTGGACAGGTGATGCCCTCATATTCGTTTTCTGGCACGTCATCTTCGTCGAGCCAATGCTGGACCTTCATCGATACCGTCGGGCAGGTGAACAGGATTTGAGCCATCGTGAAATTATGATGGCGTTGAGACTGCGGAGCATGATGTAGCGCAAGGTCAGCCGATGGAACCATCGAACTGAAACAACCTATTCCAGCGATCCGGCATCCGGTACGTGCAAGTCGGCCAATGTCAGTTGCGGGTCCAATCGCGTCGGTTTGACCATGTGCCGACCATTCCCGGTCTTCCCCTATGAACAGACTTCGTCAGACGGCGCTGACTGGTCCGTTTCGTGCCACTAGCGTCACTTTGCAGCGCAGAAAGTACCGAGCGTTTCCGCCTTTTGCTGAACTGTGAGTACACAGGGCGCATTCTTCCCACGATCCGCCGAGAGAAACGTCCTATGGCTTCGGAATGTCGATCAACAAGCGCATTGTATGGCCGGCCGCAAAGGCCAGCGCCGCTGCGCCCATTCCAAAAAATACTGTGTCCAGCCCTGATCGCCACCACGCAGTCAGAGAGTAACGACTTTTGACTGCCCCGATGGCAAAGAGCGCGCATGCCGTCGCTACAACGCATACGGTGAGTTTAGTGGGCGCCAGTAGGTAAGCAACAAGCGGTATAAGGCCACACAAAATGAACGTCGCAAATGTGTTAAGAGCGGCTTGCGTAGGCGATCTCATGCACCGAGAGAGATCATATTCTTTCGCGGTAATATCCGCCGCCCAGACTGCCTTCGTATGCGAGCGATCGTAGTTGTCCCGAGCAAGTTTCGTGTTGGTATACCTCCGTGCCGCGGTTGCAAACCCGTTGGCAAAGAGATTGGCGAGCCCAAGAACTGGCGCCACCATCGTCGGCAGATCGGCCCCAACGACTGCGGCTATGATTGCAAAAGTGGTTATCGCGCCGTTCGTCGCGCCAAACATCCAGTCGCGAAGATCGCTGCCACAGCGACTCCGTTCAAGGATCGCGCTGATTACAGAAACTTGGCTACGCTCGCGTTTGTCTCGCACGCCAACAGTTCCATAAATACGGTGCCTCGAAGCGTTGCACTCTTGCTGTCATCCGGCACCGCTTGCGATGCAATCCTCAATTCGCACTTCCGCCAGATAACTAGCATTGATTTCGGTCAAATCATCATACTCGGTTTAGCGCTAACCACGTTTCAGAACTGGCGAAGACGTGACCCACTTAGCCCTGCAGGCGATCTCGTTCTATCCACCGAAGGATGCTTTGAATGCCGGGGCTACTGACTGAAAGGATGTTTCGACGAGCATTGATTGCGATAGCCCTTGGCGGACTTGTTTCTGGAGCTGTGGCCTGGGCGAATGGGCTGAGTGATATAGCGAACTGGTGTTGGGCCGGCGGCACCTTGCCGGTGGTTGCAGGTCTGCTGATTTCTATGATCCGCGACTTCCTGGCAGGTCGCATGGGAGTGGACTCGGTCGCCTTCGTATCAATGTCGGGTGCGCTGGTGCTCGGTCAGAATTTG
>JARLJJ010000109.1 GCA_031291275.1 Formivibrio sp. | reverse complement strand
CGCAGTTTGGCCTCGTCCATATTGATCACCATCCTTGGATGATCAAGCAACAAGTTCAACCGTAAATTCGTCGACTCAGGCTCACTCCTGGGTGGAAATACGCAAACCGTTCAGGCTCATACCTCATTGGACAAGGCTACCCATTGCGTCAGTGGCACTGGCGTGGCACCATAATCGCCAGGGACATGCTTGTCATGGATGGGGATCCAACGGTCATGCTTCTCATCGACAGCCGCTGACAGCGTAATCTCTGTTGACTCGCGCAGTGCAAGCAGCAGTGACAACCGCATGGCATTCCAGCACATGAAGTTGTTATGAAATTTCATCAAGTTGTCAGGCGAGCAATGCTTGCCAGGATGGCTATCCTTCACCTTGCCTTGCCAATGCTGGTCCAGCGCTGTCAATGACTCCATTGTTGGCACCACCTGACAGCCAAATGCGATGGTTTGAGATGGAAGGAATCCCGGCTCCGACCAGCCAACCAGTTTGTAAAAGCGATCAAATGCGGTTGCAATTTCTGAAGCGGTTGCACATGCGTAGTACAACTTACTCCTCGGAACGTGTGTGAAATCACCACTCATAACGCTGGCCAGAAAGTTGTCGAAACCTTCCTTGCGAAGGTACGTCCCCATGCTGCGCCGCAGCCTCGCCCAGGTTGGCTGGATTTGATCTTTGCAGGCAAAAACCAGACTATCATGCGCAGGTACCGCTTCATTCGGGTAAAGCTCTTTGAGTGTTTTGGCGTGGGGGTATTTTTCCGCTCGGGCGCGAAGATCATTTGTCAGTATTTTCGGGAGCGGGCGTGTGCAAATGTAGGATGCCGGAATCGCGCCCATGATGGGTACTGCCGCTTCATGGGCGATGAAGCTGTAATCGACCGATAGCAGCCCAGTCTCAACATCAATTTGCGCCAGCCATGAAGCATCCAGTGACCTAGATTTGAGCCGCAGGTCTGCAACCACGCCCACCGAAAATGTGGTGAGGCATACCAGCACACCCAGAGCGCCAAGCAGTGTTTGCTGCTCTTGTCCTTCTCGGATGTGGTCCAGCGCTTGCTGTAGCTGAGATTTGCTGAGTGTTCGGTGCGAGGGTGCTCCCCCTCGACGTGATGCGGTTGCATGCAGAGTGGCATCCAGCATCTGCCCTGCAATCCTCTCTTTTGTTGTGGGTGGAGGAGGGGTTCCATCGGCGGAGTAGTGGCGCATCACTTCACGCCAGGTTCCACATAAGTCCCGTGGCCAACTCTGCCCAAGCAACTGCTCCGGGCTGGTGCCATGAAGGAGCGCATTCAAATGCTCACTGCTTAAGTCGTGCTCCTTCAATAGTGCCGCCGTATTCACGATTACGCTTGCACTCAGAGGTTTTCCCGTCCGGATTGCCATCAAGGACTTCAAGCCAATGTACGTCGTTGCAAGCAAATTCACTTGCTTAAATGTGCCGATGCTGGCAAGCAAATGCCATTCGTGATGACGAGTTTTTGTACCATTAATGGCAGTAAGAGACTCGACAGTTGCGTTGGTCTCCAAGGTTGCCATGAGTGCAGATTCCAACGACTTGAAGCTGTCTCTGATCGCCAACGCCGGTTCGATTGGTGACGGAATGGTTGAGAGTGCGCTGTCAAGACAGATACGATATCCCTTCGCCGCGTATCTACTGCAGGGTGCCCCGTGTGGTGGCGGCGCCAACGAGGTGAGTTGGCTAAACGCCTCACGCGCCGTCAATTTTTCAGGCAGGATGGACGTGGGTAGGCTGACAAGTGGGTCAGAGTGATCAGAGCTCATAATTTCTCCATTGCGAAATGCGCCCGCCCGCGCATCAATTCCCCGCCTAGAAATTGAAACTGTTCACCTCCCCGGCGTGGGTATCAGGGGGAAACAATATAAAAATTGACACACTAGTGTGTGGCTGTTCAAAAATCGCGTGGGTCGTTTGCAGGCGTCGAAGCGGATCGCCGTGTAGTTTTGACGGTCAGGCGACATGCGCCTGCACCCTATTGCAGGTTGCGAATCGCACTGTTGATCTGATCCTTGGCGGTCAGGAACAATAACGCGTGCGACTATGTGATCGCACATCGTGTCGTTATGTAGCTGTCCTCATCTGCAAAATCCGGGATGTAACCCATGCAGCCAATCCAAAGCAAACCGTCATGATTGACAACATTTGCACCCATCACCACGCGATGGGCATTGGCCCGTTGGCGCATGACAAAGTAAGGCGGAGTCAGCTGTTGGACGATGTCCCTTGTCTAGAAGGATTGGGGACCGATTATTTTGGGGTTGTAGGCGATCATTACGACCGCTGCACATCCAATTCAGATGTGGTGATGGCAATGTACGGTGTTTTGCCCCGTTGGGCAAATGATGCTGTTCTGTTTGTCAAGATGTGCATGAAGTGGGCATAGCGGCAAGGCGTCACCGGTGAGTTCGATGGGCAAGCCATTGCACGAAATTGCTGCTATTTCTGACAAATTCAGTTCGTATTCTGTCTGCCGACAGTCGGAATACGGAGCATCAACCATTGAGGTGCAAGATGATGTGATGCTCATGGAGGATCGCAGACGTAGCGCCACGAATGCGCAAAAAGCCCGGATACAACTGATCGCACCAAGTCTAAATAGTTAAATATATTTGACAATTAATGAATTTTCAAGTCTACTTGCACCCATGAACTTGATTCAAATCGGACGGCGTATTCGTGATCGACGAGAAGAGTTGGGCTTGTCGCAAGACCGCCTAGCCAAGCTCGGAGGGTTGTCGCGCGTCACTGTTAACCAACTGGAAACCGGCGCGATTGTTGATTTGGGTGTTTCCAAGTTATTGAATCTTCTGGACTTGCTGGGGCTGGCCCTTGATGCCCATGCTCGGCCAGCGCGCGGCCATGGATTGGGCATGGCCAGTCGCACAGCAAGCGTCAGCTACAAAAGAGAACTGTCATCCAGTGAGTTGTCCCATGCCCTTGGCGGAGGTGCGTTGCCCATTGAAATCGCTCCGCATGTCGCAACATTGCTGGATGAGGCCCCGTTGCAGATCATCGTGTCGGCAGTAGAGGAAGCGGCGCAACAAGAGCATGTCGCACCCAAGGCCATATGGCGCCATGTCATCAAATGGGCGCATGAGCTTCAGTCGCCGCGAAAGGTCTGGGCATGAGTTCTGATCTTGGCGATTTCCCAGATACAACGCCAGAAAACCTGCCGTCTGGCGTATGGATCGGGCTTTTGCAATACGCATTCAGGCTTGTCGACGACATTCACCGCAACGGCATCAAGGATCCGTTTTGGACCTTCGGTGGTGGAACTGTCCTTATGCTGCGCTACCGGCATCGTATGAGCAAAGACATTGACATTTTTGTGCCAGATCCTCAGTACCTGGGATTTGTTTCGCCTCGACTGAGCGACATTGCCGAGGAAATTTCAAACGAGTACGTCGAGGGCAACGGCTTCGTGAAGCTCATCCGACCGGAAGGCGAAATAGACTTTGTCGCATCGCCCAATTTGACCAGCTCACCATTTGAGGTTTGGACGCTATTGGGACGAAAGGTTCGCGTTGAAACACCTGCCGAGATTGTGGCCAAGAAACTGTGGCACCGTGGGGACCGAGTCTCGGCGCGAGATCTCTTCGATTTGTCGCTGGTCATCGAGCACGAACCCCAAGCCCTCATGTCAGTATCCAGGCATCTTGTTCGTTACAGGACTGCATTTTTGGAGCAGCTCCAGAGTCGCTCTGCCATTTTGAAGCTGCAGTTTGAGGCGATTGATGCGCTGGCTTACAGGCCAACTTATGAAGATACAGCCAAACGAGCAGCCGAATTTTTAGGGGATCTGTAGCAAATTTGAAAGGTGGATAGTTCCGGAAGCGAGCTCAATCGGAGTATTTTCCAATCCAGGTATGAGCCTGAAGGCGGAGGAAGTTGAGAACTTCTGACTGGTGGCTTGACCGGGTTAAAGCTGGAAGTTTACGGTGCCCGGTTTTTGGGCTTGGTTTCTCTTGGCTTCTTTTTCTATCAGG
>JARLJJ010000108.1 GCA_031291275.1 Formivibrio sp. | reverse complement strand
TTTGTTGGGCTCGCCCCTTTTCTTCGCATGAGTATTGCCGGTACGGATTTGCAGCCGGTTGGCCAAGCGATGTTAGCCGAGATCGAGCATTATCCTGACGATGCGAACCTGTGGATGAATCTGTCCATTGCCCTACTGTGCCTTGGACAGCGAGAACTCGGGCTAGCGATCCAGGAGCAGGCGCTGGCTTTAAAGCGGGTCTATCATCTCGCAGCGTTGGTACAGCCTGCAAAATTGCGCTTACTGATGCTCATGACAGCGGGTGATCTGGCAGCCAATACGCCACTTGAATGCTTGCTTGAAAATAGTGATATCGATTTGTGCTTCTATTATGTCTCCCCCGAGGATCCATTGGCCTTGCCAATCCCTGAGCACGACGCACTGATCGTAGCGATAAGTGAAGCCGACGAAAACCACCAGCTTCTAGCTACGCTTGAACAAGCATTAGCAAACTGGCCTAAACCGATCATTAATGCGCCGCGACACATCCCGTCCGTTGGGCGCGCAATGGCCAGTATGCTTTTGCAAGATGCGCCAGGTTTGCTGATTCCGCCAACATTGCAGGCATCCCGCGCAGTACTGCAATCTATCGCGGTCGGTGACACCATCCTTTCCAAACTTTTCGATGACTGCGATTTCCCAATTATTTTGCGTCCTGTCGGCTCCCATGCTGGACGCGATCTAGCCAAGATTGACTCTTTTAAGGACATCACGAGCTATCTATCCAGGGTAGATGAAACCGATTTTTTCCTGTCTCGATTCATTGATTACCGCAATCCCGATGGACTGTTCCGAAAATTCCGGGTGGCACTGATTGAGGGAAAAGCCTTTGCTTGCCATATGGCCGTTTCAGCTCACTGGATGATTCATTACGTGAATGCAGGCATGTATGAGAATGCACAAAAGCGTGCTGAAGAGGCCAGCTTTATGGCAAATTTCGATGGCTTTTCCCGACGCCACCATTTGGCCCTGGATGCCATTTATACCCGCACAAAGCTCGATTATCTTTGCCTCGATTGCGCAGAAACACCAGATGGCCAACTCTTGGTTTTTGAAATCGACCACGCGATGGTAGTGCATGCAATGGATCTGGAAGACATGTTCCCTTACAAGCAAATCCATATGCTGAAGGTGAAAAACGCATTTCGAGATTTTCTTATTCGCCTGACTTCGGGCGATATACGCAAAGCATTAGGCTAAATAAGACCGTAGAGCTTACATAAATGACACCTAAAAACAGTTTGAATTTTTCCGGAGGGCCAGGCGCATTACCAGAAAGCGTATTGCGTCTAGCTCAAGAGTCCATCATTGAAGTACCAGAAATTGGTTTGTCGGTACTGGGAATCAGCCACCGTTCCGATTGGTTTTCCGCTGTTATTACCGAACTTGAAACCAATATCCGAACGCTACTGGGATTGCCCGAAAATTACCATGTACTACTGCTACAAGGCGGCGCCACGCAACAGTTTTCAATGGTACCCATGACACTATTGCACCGGAAAACATCTCCGGCAGAATATATACACTCGGGTTACTGGAGCGGAAAGGTACTTCCAGAGGCTAGGCGTGAAGGCCCGATTCGCGTGATCTGGTCTGGCGAAGCCAACGGCTTCCGACGTCTGCCCGAAGACGACGAACTATTGTTTTCTCCGGATGCGCCCTATATCCACTACATTTCCAACGAAACAGTAGAAGGTGTCCAGTTTGATCGGGTTTTAGGCCGGGACGATGTTCCTCGTGTCTGTGACATGTCTTCGGATTTCCTCTCCAAACCCTGTGAGGCCGAGCGGTTTTCTCTGATTTATGCCCACGCCCAGAAAAACATTGGCCCAGCCGGCGTGACTGTTGTTCTCATCCGCGATGAATTACTTAACGATGTACCTGCGGATCTTCCCGGATTCCTTGATTATCGAAGTCACAGCCATGCGCATTCAAACTTTAACACCCCACCCGTTTTCGCAATTTACGTCGTTTTACTGGTAACACGCTGGCTAATCAATGAAATTGGTGGCGTGGAGAAAATGGCACAGATCAATAGGAACAAAGCTGAATTGCTTTATAGGCTGCTCGATAGCAGTAATGGCTTTTATCGTGGCAGGGCTGAATCGCAAGATCGATCCATGATGAACGTGGCATTCAATCTTGCCACCCCGGAACTGGAAAATAAATTCTTAACCAGAGCTGCGGATGCTGGTTTTTCAGGGCTTTCCGGCCATCGCGCCATCGGCGGTATTCGAGCCTCAATTTATAATGCAGTGACACTTTCAGCCGTTGAAGAACTAGCTGGTTTTATGGACAACTTCCAACGACTGCATACAAAGTAACACCTGAAGTTTAAGGCCTCCAACAAAGCCGGAGGCCTATTGAACACACCGCGCGATTAAATCGCAAGCAAACCAACGCGGCAGATCAAATATTCATTTCCCGATGCAATCCGACATCATATGATTTACAAAACAGGTGCAACTACAAACAGCAGCACCATCCGTTCATCAAACCGCACACACTCCACTCATGCACTCCAAAATCTTGTGTACTTTCTGCATGGCGATTGCCACGACTTCATTGGCCGCATGTAGATGAATTTTCTGCGTACTGTCATTTTTTCCTGCCGCCCAGTTCGCCACCACCGCGAGTATCGCGTAGGGAACCCCAAGCTCTCGCGCCAGGCAAGCTTCGGGCATACCGCTCATCCCCACCATATCCGCACCGTCGTTTTCTATCCGGCGAATTTCGGCGGCGGTTTCCAGGCGCGGCCCCTGCGTACAGGCGTAAACCCCGCCATCCAGAACCGGATCAACCAGACTTATCGAGGCCGAAAGAATCATCTCGCGCAAGGATGAGGAAAATGGCTGGGTAAAATCAATATGTGTGACCGACTTCCCTACTCCCTCAAAGTAGGTGTGCTTGCGCCCCCAAGTATAGTCAATGATCTGGTCGGGCACGATCAACTTTCCGGGAGCCAGATCAGCGCGGATGCCGCCTACCGATGCAACCCCCACAATGCCGGTCAATTGTTGCTGCGCCAGCGCCCAGAGATTGGCGCGATAGTTGATTTCGTGCGGCGATAACGTGTGCCCATAACCATGGCGGGCCAGGAACACAACGTCGTGACCATTGATTTCACCAAAAGTCAGCGCACCAGAAGGATCGCCATAGGGCGTGCGCACCACTTGACGACGCGTAATACTAAGATTCGCGAGCTTGGTTAACCCGGTTCCACCAATAATGGCTAGCATGACTTCTCCCAAATGCTTATTTTTTGTTGTGTCTGACTATCTTAGGGAAGAAAAAATAGGCACGCCAGCGTCATTCACTGTTTTTCATAGGAAAACCAAATTCTTCCACACCCAACGGCCCCGACACTGACAGCGCCCTCCCCCTCATCTTCATACAGGCTTTCAGCAATTGCATTAAATCAAGTTACAGTTTCCCCTATAAAAAGCTGTAGCAGTTCCGCCACAGCGCTTTTTATTACCAGCAATCACGTTGCAACTGGCTTGATTATCGCTTGATAATGGACAAGCGTTCTGACCGATTTTTCCGGCAACCCTTCATATACAGCATCAAATATAAAGATGCGGAGCCAACAGGCCAGGGCGGCGAAATCTTGCGGATAACCCAATCCGGGTCAATACAGCGTTACAACACCGACATCAACATTCACAAAGGGAATGAACCATGACTATTGCACGTTACAGTCTGATTGCCGCAGCGGTATTGACTATCGCCGCCTGCAGCAAACAAGAGCAGCCCGCACCTGCCGCCTCGGCACCCGCTTCAGCCCCTGTCGCTGCAGCAGCACCAGACACCATCAAGATCGGCCATGCTGCCCCCTTGACCGGCAACATTGCCCACCTGGGCAAAGATAACGAAAACGGTGTACGCATGGCGGTGGACGAGATCAACGCAGCAGGCGGTGCTGATATCGGCGGCAAAAAAATCAAGATCGAACTGCTCTCCGAGGATGACCAAGCCGATCCCAAAACTGCCACCACGGTAGCTCAACGCTTCGTTGATCAGAAGGTCGTCGGAGTTATTGGTCACCTGAATTCCGGCACCACCATCCCGGCATCCAAAATCTATTCAGATGCGGGCATTCCACAAATTTCCCCTTCCGCAACCGCCGTCGCCTATACCGCACAAGGTTTCAAGACCACCTTCCGCGTGATGGCAAACGACGCGCAACAAGGCAAGGTGCTGGGCGAATATGCAGTTAACAAACTCAAAGCCAAGAAAGTTGCCATCGTGGATGACCGTACGGCTTACGGCCAGGGTCTTGCCGATGAATTCGAAAAATCAGCCAAAGCTGCAGGCGCGGAAATCGTTAAACGCGAATTCACAACCAATCAGGAAACTGATTTCAATGCCATCCTGACTTCAATCAAGGGCACCAAACCTGACCTGGTCTTCTATGGCGGCATGGATGCCCAAGCTGCACCACTGACCAAGCAAGCCCGGCAATTGGGCATCAAGGCTAAAGTCATGAGTGCCGATGGCGCCCAAACACCGGAATACATCAAGCTGGCCGGTTCTGATGCAGAAGGTACGATTGCCTCCATTCCCGGTTTACCGAAAGAACAACTTCCAGGCGGCAAGGAATTCCTGGCCAAGTTCAAGGAAAAATTCGGCACCGAAGTTCAGCTCTACGCACCAAACTGCTATGACGCCGTGATGGTCATGGTTGAAGCCATGAAAAAAGCCGGCTCGACTGAACCTGCAAAGTATCTGCCAGAATTGGCCAAGACCGACTACAACGGCGTAACAGGCCACATCAGCTTTGACGACAAAGGCGATATTAAAAACGGCGCAATTACGCTGTACCAAGTCAAAAAAGGCAAATGGGAAACACTGGAAGTGGTTGGCGGCGCAGCCCCCAAGTAAATTACGCTCTTCGACCAGAAAACGGGGCAGCCAGGCTGCCCCGTTTTTTATTGCCATAAACCAGCATGTATTAGGGCTTCCTCTAATTGCCACAAATAAAAGCACAAGCCTTTAATCTGCTTCCGACGAATTTTAACAACTTCACTTTTATAAACGCCCGGAAACTAGGAAGTCCTATCCATGAACATCGCCCGTTATAGCCTGATTGCTGCAGCCATCCTGGCCATTACCGCCTGTAGCAAGCAAGAACCAGCCCAGCCAGCAGCCACGGCCCCAGCATCGACAACCGCAACATCTGCCGCACCAGATACCATCAAGATCGGTTACGCAGGGCCACTGACAGGCAATATCGCCCACATTGGTAAAGATCTGGAAAACGGCGCGCGCATGGCAGTGGACGATATTAATGCCGCTGGCGGCGCTGACATTGGCGGCAAAAAGGTTAAGATCGAACTGGTCTCAGAAGATGACCAAGCAGACCCCAAAACAGCCACCACCGTTGCACAGCGCTTTGTTGATCAAAAAGTCGTCGGCGTCGTCGGCCACCTGACCTCAGGTAGCACCATTCCTGCCTCAAAGATTTATGCCGACGCCGGTATTCCGCAGATTTCCCCGTCAGCCACCGCCATTGCCTACACGGCACAGGGCTACAAGACGGCATTCCGCCTGATGGCCAACGATGCGCAGCAAGGCAAAGTGCTGGGTGAATACGCAGCGAAGAAATTGGGGGTAAAGAAAGTAGCCATCATTGATGACCGCACCGCCTATGGCCAAGGCCTGGCCGATGAGTTCGAGAAATCGGTCAAGGCCAACGGCATCGAAGTAGTGAAACGCGAATACACCAATGACAAAGAAACCGATTTCAATGCCATTCTGACCTCCATCAAGGGTAGCAAGCCGGACCTGATTTTCTACGGTGGACTGGATGCACAAGCGGCACCACTCAAAAAGCAAGGGAAGCAACTGGGCATCAAAGCCATATTGATGAGCGGTGACGCAATTCAAACACCGGAATACATCAAGCTTGCAGGTAGCGATGCTGAAGGCACTTATGCCTCATTACCTGGCCAGCCAAAGGAACAACTACCTGGCGGCAAGGAATTCCTGGCCAAGTTCAAGGAAAAATTCGGTACTGAGGTTCAGCTTTATGCACCGAACAGCCATGATGCCGTACTGGTACTGGTTGAAGCCATGAAGAAGGCAGGATCGAGCGAACCAGCCAAGTATCTGCCGGAACTAGCCAAGACCGAATTCAGCGGCGGTGTAACAGGCCCAATCGCCTTTGATGAAAAAGGCGACATCAAGAATGGAGCCATCACCATCTACCAGGTAAAGAATGGCAAGTGGGAAATCCTCGAAGTCGTGGGCGGCGCAGCCAGCAAATAACCACTTCTAGCCGGGCCAAAGCAAACAGGGGAAGCCTCGGCAACCCCTGTTTTTTCACCCCAACACCATCCATTCATGCGAAAGATAAGCTTCAGAAGAAACCGCGCCAGTAATTGGGGATAATCGCAAGTATCCAGCCCTACTCCTGACAGTGTAATTTTCAAGCAGTAAAAAACTGTTACGGTTAAATTAGCCGCCAACTGCTTACCTTTCGGAACTCAGAGTGGACATCTTTCTCCAGCAAATCATCAATGGTCTGGTTGTCGGCAGCATCTATGCGCTGATCGCACTGGGCTACACCATGGTGTATGGTATCTTGCAACTGATCAATTTCGCCCATGGTGAAATTGTGATGTTCGGTGCAATGATCACTATCACTTGTATCAACTTCCTGGTCGATCACCATGTAAACCTGCCTGGCCCCCTGCTGTTGGTTGCAGGTCTGGCGATGGCCATTCCAGCTACCATGCTGCTTGGCTATCTGATGGAGCGCGTGGCTTACCGTCCGCTGCGCAAGGCGCCGCGCCTGGCACCGCTGATCACAGCCATTGGGTTGTCCATCGTATTGCAGCAGACGGCCATACTGATCTGGGGACGCAACTATCGCCCGTTCCCGGCCATCCTGCCGACGCACGTACTTGAAATTGGCGGCGCTTCCATTACGACCTTGCAAGTTGCCATCATTGTATTGTCCGGCATCATTCTGGCTGCATTGTTCCTGCTGATTGAACGGACCAAGATGGGCCGCGCCATGCGCGCCACCTCGCAAAGTCCGGAAGTCGCCCGACTGATGGGCGTCAACGTCAACAATATCATTTCAATGACATTCATGATTGGTTCGGCACTGGGCGCCATCGCTGGCGTGTCAGTGGCGGCCAATTACGACCAGGCCCATGCCTACATGGGCTTCATGATCGGCCTGAAGGCCTTTACTGCTGCTGTATTGGGCGGTATTGGCAATTTAAGTGGCGCCGTACTCGGCGGCATTTTGCTGGGCATCATTGAAAGTATCGGCTCTGGTTACCTGGGTGATTTGACCGGTGGCTTCCTCGGTAGCCAATACAAGGACATCTTTGCCTTCCTCGTGCTCATTCTCGTACTAGTCTTCCGCCCGTCCGGCCTGTTGGGCGAACGCGTGGCCGAACGCGCTTGATGCCCTGGAGAATTCCCCATGAATTTTAATGATTTCTTTATCCGTCTGCGCCAAAGCAAAACTGGCCTGATCGCCTTCATCGCGCTCCTGCTGGTACTGCCATGGATGATTAGCAGCGGCTTTGAAAGCGGCAACTCATATTTGCGCGCATTCGATATGGCGCTGCTCTACATCATGCTGTCGCTGGGCCTCAACATCGTAGTGGGTTACGCCGGCCTGCTCGACATGGGTTACATCGCGTTTTATGCTGTCGGTGCCTATACTTACGCCTTGCTCAACTCACCTCACCTGCAAGCCATTTTGCCGGTTTGGATGATGTACCCACCCTTTATCGTCTCAGTCGTACTGGCAGCCGTGATCGCTTGTGTCTTTGGTATCCTGCTAGGCGCGCCGACCTTGAAACTGCGCGGCGATTACCTGGCGATCGTGACCCTTGGCTTCGGCGAAATCATCCGGATTTTCATGAACAATCTGGATCGGCCAATCAACCTGACCAATGGGCCGCAAGGGATCAACAATATCCAGCGCGTACACCTCTTGGGCTACAACCTTGGTCAGCCGATCAAAATTCTGGGCCTGACTTTCGAGCCCGTACATCTTTACTACTACTTGATCCTGTTCTTCTGCGCGTTGATTGTGGTTGTTTCTCTGCGCTTGCAAAACTCTCGCCTGGGTCGCGCATGGGTGGCGATTCGCGAGGATGAGATCGCAGCCAACGCCATGGGCATCAATACGCGCAACGTCAAACTGCTCGCTTTTGCAATGGGCGCTTCGTTTGGTGGCGTTTCTGGGTCATTGTTTGCCAGTCTTCAGGGTTTCGTATCGCCCGAATCATTCATCCTGATGGAATCAGTCATGGTGTTGTGTATGGTGGTGCTCGGCGGGATGGGCAATATTCCCGGGGTAATTCTGGGAGCCATCATTGTTTCCACCACACCAGAAGTTCTGCGCGACATTATTAATCCACTTCAACAAGCCATCGCCGGACGGCGCATTGTCGATCCGGAGAACCTGCGCATGCTGATCTTCGGTCTGGCCATGATCATCATGATGCTGGTACGTCCAGGCGGCCTCTGGCCCTCCAAGCGCCGCCGAGCTGAATTACGGCCGAAAACCACAGAAATCGGCCAGCAAGAAAAAGATGATATGCAGGATGCGGAGCGCAATCATGACTAATTCATTGCTTGAAATATCCGGCATCCACAAACGCTTTGGCGGTTTGCACGCGCTTAACGATATCGCCCTCACCATCAACAAGAGTGAGATTTACGGCCTGATTGGCCCTAATGGCGCCGGAAAAACAACGCTATTCAATGTGCTCACCGGGCTTTATCAGCCAGATGAAGGTAAATTCACCTTCAATGGCCGCAACCTTTTCCGCCAGAAGCCGTATGTGGTGGTCGAATCCGGTATTGCCCGTACGTTTCAGAACATCCGGTTGTTTGCCAATATGACTGCACTGGAAAACGTGATGGTTGGCCGCCACGTGCGCACCAAGGCATCGGTTATCGGGGCGGTACTGCGGCAACCCAGCGCTCGTCGCGAAGAAGCCGCCATTCACAGTCGTGCCGTGGAACTGCTCAACTACGTAGGTATTCCGCAACACGCCGACGAACTTGCACGCAATCTTTCCTACGGCGATCAGCGCCGACTGGAAATTGCTCGCGCACTGGCGACCGATCCCATGTTGCTGGCACTGGATGAGCCTGCGGCCGGGATGAATCCGAAAGAGACGGAAGAGCTCAAGTTACTGATGCAAAAGATCCGCAACGATGGCGTCACCATTTTGCTGATTGAGCATGATGTCAAATTGATGATGGGGCTCTGTGACCGCATTGCGGTGCTGGATTACGGCAAGAAAATTGCCGAGGGCAAACCGGAAGAAGTGAAGAGCAATCCGCGTGTGATCGAAGCCTATCTTGGCGTCGCCCCGGAATAAGGAAAGCTGCAAGATGCTGCAAGTCAAAAATCTCAAAGTCGCCTATGGCGGTATTCATGCTGTCAAAGGCATCGATTTAGAAATCAAACAGGGTGAACTTGTCGCCCTGATTGGCGCCAATGGCGCGGGCAAAACAACGACGCTGAAAACCCTGGTTGGCATGGTCAAACCGGCGAGCGGCGACATTCTTTTCAACGGAGAATCCATCATCCGTGTGCCCGCGCATGAACATGTCGGCAAAGGGTTGGTGATGGTGCCTGAAGGCCGCGGTATTTTCAGCCGCTTGACCGTGGAAGAAAATCTGCTGATGGGCGCTTATGTTCGCAATGACAAGGTTGCAATCAAGCAGGATCTGGAACGTGTTTATGAACTCTTTCCGCGCCTGAAAGAGCGAATGAAGCAACTCGCCGGTACGCTCTCCGGTGGCGAGCAACAAATGGTGGCCATTGGCCGCGCCCTGCTCAGTCGCCCCAAACTGCTGTTGCTGGATGAGCCGTCCATGGGGCTTGCGCCGATCATCGTGCAAAAGATTTTCGAGATCATCCGCATGATTGCCGCAGAAGGCGTAACCATGTTGCTGGTTGAACAGAATGCCAAACTCGCGCTGCAAACGGCCAATCGAGGCTATGTGATGGAATCGGGACAAATCACGCTGTCCGATACCGCCGAGAATCTGCTGGCGAATACCAAAATCCAGGAAGCTTATCTGGGCGAGTGATTGGGTCAGGCAATTCTTGCTATTCTTAGGGGTCGCGTTTCACAACGCGGCCCTTTTCGTTTGGAGACACACTATGGAATTTGCTCACTCTTTCCTGGCCAAGGAAATCCTGCGCGATTTCTTCCTGCCTCCGGGACTGTTCGTCCTGCTGCTGGCCTTGGGCCTGCTGTGCTGGCGCTCTGCCGTTGGACGATTGCTGTGTTGGCTCACCACGGCGTTTATCTACGCCCTGAGTACACCGTTTGTTGCCGGTTGGTTGATGTTGCAGATCGAAGCGCCGGCGCTCACACATGCCGCACTTGAGCAAATCGATGCCATTGTTTGCCTGGGCGGAGGAAAACGATTTGGCGCGCATGACATGCCTCATGAGGAGACCATCAACAATGTGACTTTGGCGCGCCTGCGTCTGACTTCTCGTTTGCAACATCAGACAGGTAAACCGGTTCTGCTTAGTGGTGGTGCCCCTGTGGGCGGTATTCCTGAAGCCAACCTGATGCGCGATGCACTGGAACAGGATTTCCATACAACCGTTCGCTGGGTGGAAAATCATTCAAACGACACACGCGAAAACGCCACCATGAGCGCGGCATTGTTATTACCTAAAGACCGTCATATTTTATTGGTTACTTCAGCCAATCACATGGCACGTGCCCGGCGGGCTTTTGAAGCAGCTGGGTTCAAAGTCACGGCCGCACCAACCGACTTCACCAACCGTGAAGCACTCAGCGTGCGCAGCTTCCTGCCACAAGCCAGTGCACTCTATTCCAGCAGTATTGCGTTTCGCGAATGGATAGGGGGAGTATGGTACTGGCTGCGCGAGTGATGAGAAATCAACGCCCGCCGCTACTCGATCCCGAACTGGCCAACTCGTATACCGTTTTTCCCTGGAGTTTGAACAGATCGCTAGCGTGATACAGATTTTCCGAGTGCCCAACGAAGAGCAGCCCACTGCTCTTCAGCAAGGGCACAAAGCGCTGCAAAATTTTGAGCTGCGTGGGTTTGTCAAAATAGATCATGACATTGCGACAGAAGACTGCATCAAACGGCCCGCGGATCATCCAGTTGGGTTCAATCAGATTCAAGCGTCGGTAGACAATCATATCCCGCAATTCTTGCTTGATCTGGTAGCGCCCATCGGTAAGCTTGTTGAAAAAGCGTTGCACCCGCATCGGTGTCAGCTTTTGAACTTCTTCACCGTTGTAAATACCCATTTTGGCGACTTCCAAAACATTGGTATCCAGATCCGTGGCGATGATTTTCAAAGGGGGGCGCAGGCTATCAAATGCTTCACACGCTGTGATGGCAATAGAATAAGGTTCTTCGCCGGTACTGGATGCCGAGCACCAGATGGAAAAGGCCCCCTGCGTCTTATTTGACAGGAAATGTTGCGCCAAAATATCGAAGTGATGCGCCTCGCGAAAAAACGAAGTGAGATTTGTGGTTAATGAATTCGTAAAAAGTTCGAACTCCTTACTGTCACCCCGCTCCAGTATTTGCAGGTATTGCTGAAAAGTCGTTAAATTCAGCGCACGCAGACGCCGCGCCAGCCGACCATAAACCATATCGTGCTTGGTTGGAGAAAGAGCGATGCCGGCATAGTCGTAAATGATTTTACGAACCTTTTCAAAATCTTGATCGGTAAAATGGAACTCTCGAGATGGGCTTGGGTGCATGTTGTAATCTCTTTTCTATGTTCTTATTGGCTCAAGCTTTATCAGGAAGGGCTACCGTGTCGACAGATGCTTGGCGATCTGGATAGTGTAATTCTCAGGAACGACAAGTTGACGCTTGCCTGTTTCAGTCAACCACAGGTTGATTCGCGCGAGCCGATCCAGCAGTTGTACTTTCTCAGCGCCCGCATCAACCTTGGCCAACTGTAGCGCAATCTCAACGGCTTCTTTGTGCTTTTCCAACTCAGGCGGTAAATAACCACTATTCTTCAAAATTCGGTAGGCCATGCGCTGGTGTTCTGGCACCAAGGGTTCGCCATCAAAATCCAACGGCCGACCGCTGCCTGGCAGATTATCCAGATCCCCTCGGTCCCGTGCTTCTTCAATGCGTTTTTCGGCAATTTGCGTCAAAAACCACATAGCTAGAGTCCCAATGAATTCCAGATAGCATCAACCCGGGCAATCACCGCTGGATCGCGCTCAATTGGCCGTCCCCACTCACGTGGCGTCTCGCCCGGCCATTTATTGGTAGCATCCATCCCCATCTTGCTGCCCAAGCCACTCACTGGAGAGGCGAAATCCAGATAATCAATCGGCGTGCGCTCGACCAGTGTCGTGTCGCGCGCAGGGTCCATGCGCGTGGTGACCGCCCAAATAACTTCTTTCCAGTCACGCACATCGACGTCGTCATCGACAACGATGATAAATTTGGTATACATGAACTGGCGCAGAAACGACCAGATGCCAAACATCACTCGCTTGGCATGCCCTGGGTACTGTTTCTTGATTGACACCACCGCCATGCGATAGCTGCAGCCTTCCGGCGGCAGATAAAAATCGACAATCTCAGGAAACTGCTTTTGCAGGATTGGCACGAACACTTCGTTGAGCGCCACACCCAGCACGGCAGGTTCATCCGGCGGCTTGCCAGTGTAAGTGCTGTGATAGATCGGATTCTCACGCATGGTGATGCGGTCAACAGTGAAAACGGGGAACCAATCCTGCTCGTTGTAATAACCCGTGTGATCGCCATAAGGACCTTCCAGCGCCTGCTCGAAACCCGTTGGCGAGTTGGCATCAGGATAGATATGTCCTTCCAGTACGATCTCGGCACGCGCCGGCACCTGCAAATCAGATCCCATACATTGCACTAACTCAGTCTTGGCACCACGCAGCAGCCCTGCAAACTGATATTCAGATAAAGCATCGGGTACCGGCGTCACCGCAGCGAGAATGGTCGCAGGATCGCAGCCCAACACCACTGCGACCGGATAAGGTTGTCCAGGATTAAGCGTGGCATGCTCACGAAAATCCAGCGCACCGCCGCGATGCGCCAACCAGCGCATGATGACCTTATTGCGATCAATAAGCTGCTGGCGATAGATGCCAAGATTCTGGCGCTTCTTGCCCGGGCCACGCGTCACCACCAGCCCCCAGGTAATCAGCGGTGCCACATCGCCAGGCCAGCAATGCTGGATCGGCAACTGGCCCAGATCCACTTCAGTATCTTCAACGACGGTCTGTTGGCACGGTGCCTTTTTGACTACTTTGGGCGCCATATTCAGAACTTGTTTAAGAATCGGCCACTTATCCCAAGCATCTCGCAAACCCTGTGGCGGCTCAGGCTCTTTCAAGTAGGCAAGTAATTTCCCGATTTCACGCAACGCGCTAACATCCTCGGCCCCCATACCCAGCGCAACGCGACGCGGCGTTCCAAATAGATTACCTAACACCGGCATGCCATGGCCTGTCACATTTTCAAACAAGATGGATGGCCCTGCTGCGCGCAGCGCGCGATCACACACCTCAGTCATTTCGAGGATGGGTGAAACAGGCGCAGTGACCCGCTTCAGTTCGCCAAGCGTTTCGAGTTGCGCCAGAAAATCGCGTAGATCGTGGTATTGCATTGGGCATCCAAAAGAAAACGGCCCCTCATTATGACGGGCCGTTTCAAATCGCGGAATACATGCTCAATAAGAAAGCATCATCCAGGTCTGGTAGGTACCGCCAGCGGGTAAAGTAATGGCACGATCAGCCACATCACAGCGCTCAACACACAGATAGCCCACGTGATTGCCTTCGCCCAAGTCGGCGATATTTTTGTCATTGGTCCAAGCATTCCAGACCACAGCGCACTTGGCATCAGATTCGATTTTCACGTCACCAGCAGCGGTCTTCAAGGTTTGTTCCGCAGCCACATCCAGATAGATGCAATCCGTCACTGCACTGATCGCCACATCGCCCTGCTGCTGCTTGCGGGCAAAGTTATCCATCTTGTCTATGTAGGTTGCACCGTCGAGTCCGGAGATGCGTGCCTCGGCCACATTCGGTACCGCGAAGTATGTGTGAAAAGCAAAAGCGAATGGCGCAGCTTCATTGCTAAGATTCTCGGCAGCGAGTGCGAGTTCCAGTTTACTGCTCACCACAACATCCATCCGGAAACAGAAAGCATGCGGCCAGTTGGCGCCACCGATTGAAGCATCGCCAGTGAGCTCAAGAACCACGCGGGTCGCACCATCTTCACAAATTTCAGCCGCCACCAGCGACCAAGGCATCAATCTAGCAAAACCATGCGGCGTTGTGCCATCGGCACCCGGACCGAACCAAGGCAGGCAAAGCGGAATCCCGCCACGTATCGGCTTGCCGGCTTCCAGCATGCATTTCGGAGATACCCAGAACATTTCACGCTTGCCAGCAGGCTGAAATGCCATCAGATGCGCCCCCTGCAAGGCAATCACAGCACGCCCGAGATCATTTTCAACGATCAACATCGGCAGACCGACATCACCGGGTTGATGTAACTCAGGATAGAGTTCTGTGGAATTGACCAACCGGACTCCGGCTGTTTGGGCAAATTGAGTAATCTGGTCTGACATTCTGGCCTCCCGGGAAAAGGGTGATTGTAATTGAACGACTCAAGGCATGGCTACCGATGACTGTAACGTCGTATTGAGTTGACGCAAGATAAGCTCGCATCGTGGACGTCTGGGAAACAATCCTTCGGGAATTACTCGCGCCCAGTTCACTCCAATGACAATGATCAACCAGACCATGTCAATAGTTGGAAAACTGCATAATGGCAATCAATACCGGACTTGGTTCATTGCGATTGACCGCCCATGATGAAAACACGTGAGGTCTATTAGGATGTTTATTGGAAGAAATTTCCGTGAAATCAGGACTGGGCGCGATGGAAGTGGTTAAGTTAGAACCGATTAAGCATTACAGCTCAATCATGGGACCAACCATCTCTAGCCCCGATTTATCTAACTCAATGATCATACTTGCTAGGCGGAAAACCAGGAATGGCGCGTTCAGGATCAAACCAACGCGCAAACCATTTGAAAGTACGGCGATTGGCATCATGCGCCACATCGGGATCAGGGGCTGACAGTACCCCATCCATACCTTTGACCCGATTCGCAATATCATTTTCTACATACGGATATGTTACTGGCGCATCAAAATCATGCAATGCCTCGGGATAAGTCACTACATGGAACAAGTCTTGCCCGGTTTCAGTCGCCAAGTTTTTGCAATCCTGCGCAGGTGTCCATTCATCACGATCACCGATCAGAACTAGCGTTGGCGCTGAGACCCGATAATCCTTATCATTGGCAAACGAGCGACAAGCTGGATAATAAGTCACAGCCGCCTTTATCCAGCGGTGTTTACGCCCCAGCAACTCCAAGGCAGCATCCGCCCCCTGCGACCAACCCAGAACGCCGATACGATTGCCATCGACATCTTTCTGCACCCGTAACCAGCGTATTGCGGCCTCCGCATCGTCTGCCCGGATATGTGGTGTCACGATACGGGCAGATGATCGGGAAGTGCAAACCTGCTTGACTCCCCGCGGCGTGAAGCTATCGGGATAAAGAACGGCATAGCCCATCTCCTGCAAAAGATTACCCATGCGACTCATGCGAGAACCAATTTCCCCTGATTTGGCAAACAGTCCACCGCAGCCGTGCAAAACCAGTACTGCGGGCATGCCTGAACGGACCGGAGCGAGATATTCAGCAGGAAGACGCAGATCCCCCGCAGGGATACGAACGCGATAGGCATTTGCGGGAAATGACACACCAAGCAGGACTAGCAAGGAAATGATGCGAAGTAACACGTTAACGGCTCGACCTATGGTCACACAGTGATCGCACCGGGAATCCGGTGCCTGCAATACTTGTAGTGAACCTGCTAACTTTACCACAAGAAAGATTGCATGGAACAACGCACTGCACTAAAGCCTATCAAGCTTACCAGGATAAGAAACCCGGGGGAATGTGAACTATCCTTTCACATCGGACATTGCCATCCATGGCCGCAACCGGCGAAGTCAATGGCCATCGATGCCATTGAGCCACCATGGACAACTCGCCCCCATCTTCCCCTAGCCTGCTTTTGTCATTCAGAGGATCAGAATCACTAACAACATCATATGCTCGCCACATTACCCACCCCAACTATGGACGATTGCGCCCACGATTTTGCCATGCTCCTTATATCGGCATCAGAAGCAAAAACTCGAGCCAGTAGGCAATAAAAAAGCGGTAGCTTATTCGCTACCGCTTTAGAAGAACATTGAAATGTTATTCGTTCTTAGGCGTTACTGCCTTATATTCCACTTTAATCTGCTTGCGCAGGGCTTCTACAAAACCCGTTATGGCTACCTGCCCATACATCTGGGCCAGGGTATCCTTCATCTGCTGGCGGGCATCGGCAGCCAGCTCTATAGCTGGCGCAACCTTGACCACTTTATAGACAAGGTACCCCTGCCCCTTCAGTTCTCCACCCACATATCCCGGCAGCTTTTCGGCAGGAACTCGGAAAATGGCTTTCACCTGCTCTTCCGCCATCTGCTGATTGCCTACGCGCATCACTTCCTGGGGCTGCGTCCATTTGAGATCAACGTTCTGTCCAGCCTGAAGAGTCTTCAGATGATTGGCACCTTGTTCAACAGCTTGCTTGAAAGCCTTTTCGGAACGCAATTGGGCCGCGATCTTATCGCTAGCTTCTGTCAGAGGTGACACCTGCTCAGGTTTATGCTCAATTACTCGGGCAACCACCATTACTCCTGGAGCCACCTCGACGGGTTCTGAATTGTGCTTTTTGTTCAGCACATCATCGCTGAATACCGCCTCACCGATCTTGGGATTGGCCAAATCTGTTTCTTTACCACCTTGTCGGCCTACCCAGTCACTCGTGTGAATTTCCAGATGGAGCGCATCGGCAGCTGGCTTAAGACTATCCGCTTGCTGATAGACAATTTCATTGAGCTTTTCAGATTGGGACTGAAAAGCGGTTTGAGCTTTTTGCTCTTTCAGGTGCTGAATAATTTCCGGCTTGGCATCATTTAGGGTTTTAGTCCGCACATCATCCAGTTTGATGATATGGAAACCAAATTCACTCTCGACAACATTGCTGATCTGGCCCTTGTTCAGAGCAAAAACCGCATCATCAAATGCTTTTACCATCATGCCATGCGAGAACCACCCCAGATCGCCCCCCTGGGCTGCAGAACCGGGATCTTGGGAATTTCTCTTGGCGATTTCCGCAAAATTCGCGCCATTTTTCTTAACTTCAACCAACAGTGCTTCAGCCTGCTTTTTCAACTCAGCTTTTTGCGCCGGTGTAGCACCTTTGGGCAATGCCAGCAAAATATGACGTGCTTTGCGTTCTTCTTTGGTAATGTCTTGCTTGTGCTCGTCAAAATACTTCTGGATTTCAGCCTCACTCACGTCTTGCTTGGCAGCAAGTGCTGTTTGCGATAGCGTCAGATACTCCAACTTCACCAGTTCAGGCATTTTGAATTCGGCAGAATGCATGGTGTAGTATTGTTTGATCTCATCAGCACTCACCGCAACCTGCTTGACGAAATCCGTAGCGGGAATCAGAGATACCTGTACCTCACGCCGCTCGCCGAGCAATTTCTCCATGCGATCCTGCATTGCAGCAGAAGTGAAACTACCCGTTGAAATGCCACCAACCAACTGACGAGAAATCAGATCCTGCTTAAGTTTCTGCTCGAAGCTTTCAGGTGTCATGCGTTGCTGATCGAGAACTTCCATATAGCGCTTCGAATCGAACTTTCCATCAACCTGAAAAGCCGGAATTGTTGAGATCACAGTACGCAAAGTGGCATCAGCAATACTTAACCGCAATGCATGAGCCTCTTCCGCCAATAATTTCTGCTGAACCAGTTGCTCGACCACGGCAGGCTTCATTTCATCAGGGACAGTCTGATTACTCACCGCCTCAGCCAGATCACGTTCGGTAATAGTCACCCCGCCAACCTTGGCCAGAAAGTTCTCTCCTTGCTGGAAAGCACTATAACCACTAAGACCGAAGCCAACCACCAAACCGAACGACACCATGCCCAGCACGATCTGCACGGCGGTTTTATTCTTTTGTACCAGATCAAACATGAACGCTGAACTCCTTCGAAGACACAGCGGCGTATGATGCCAGATCACAGCACAACTGTCTTGACGCCAAATGAATAGCAAGAGGAAATAAAAAAGGGCAAACCGAAGTTTGCCCTTTTGGAAATCTGGCGGAGCGGACGGGACTCGAACCCGCGACCCCCGGCGTGACAGGCCGGTATTCTAACCAACTGAACTACCACTCCAAACACATAAGCGCATTGTAACCAAAAAATCAGCCAACTGCAAGCATCATTGTAATCTGGTGGGTAGTAGTGGATTCGAACCACCGACCTCCTGCGTGTGAAGCAGGCGCTCTAACCAACTGAGCTAACCACCCTTGCGCTCAAGAAAATTGCCACTCACAGGAGCGGCAAAGACGGTTATTGTACGGCGTCCTTCAAGGTTTTTCCAGCCCGGAATTTGGGCTGCTTGGCCGCAGCAATCTTAATTGTCTCGCCTGTGCGCGGATTCCGGCCAGTGCGCTCTTCACGATCAGCCACATAAAAAGAACCAAAGCCAACCAGAGTTACTTCATCGCCCGATTTCAAGGCATTGGCAATAGCTTCAACAGCAGCATCCAGCGCTTTGCCGGATTGAGCCTTGGTCAGGCCAGCCGATTCAGCGATAGCGTCAATCAGTTCCGATTTGTTCACTTATGTCCCCTTTTTTCAGATTTATGATTGGAATGGTCCGGTTACCCGAATTGCCCAAGCTTTATAGCAAGCCGGAAATTACCATGTCAACTAATGTTTCAACGGCTGTTGGGTAGGCTCAAGTTCTACCTTCCCAATTACCGCATCCGTTATTTCCCCCCGGACAGGCAATGGCTCCGGTTGGCGCTCCAGTGCAAACCCAAGAACCTGATCAAACCACTTAACCGGGTGAATCGCAAGTCCACGCTTCACGTTATCGGGCATTTCGGTCAGATCTTTTGCATTTCCTTCTGGGATCAACACGTGTTTGATACCACCACGATGTGCTGCAAGCAATTTTTCCTTCAGACCACCAATCGGCAATACCTCGCCGCGCAAAGTGATCTCACCAGTCATCGCTACATCGCAGCGTACCGGAATTCCAGCCAAAATGGAAACCATTGACGTAGCAATCGCAATCCCTGCCGATGGACCATCCTTTGGGGTGGCGCCTTCAGGCAAATGGATGTGAATATCGTGCTTTTGATAAAAGTCTGGGTCGATGCCCAACAGTGCTGCACGGCTCCTGACGACAGACATCGCGGTCTGAATGGATTCCTGCATTACATCGCCCAACTTGCCTGTTTGTATGACTTTCCCCTTACCCGGCAGTTTGACTGCCTCGATAGTCAGCAGCTCTCCGCCGACCTCGGTCCAAGCCAGTCCGGTCACTTGGCCAACCTGATTTCTCTGTTCCGCCATGCCAAAATCGTACCGGCGAACACCGAGGTATTTGTCAATATTCTTCGGTGTAACCACCACCTTCTTATCCGACGGCTTGGTCAACAAACTCTTAACCACCTTGCGGCAAATACGTGCAATTTCTCGATCCAGGCTACGCACCCCGGCTTCGCGCGTGTAATAACGCACCACGTCACGCAGCGCGCCATCGTTGATCTGCAACTCGCCATCCAGCACACCGTTGGCCTTCATTTGCTTGGGGACCAAGTATTTCAGTGCGATATTGACCTTTTCGTCTTCGGTATAGCCGGCAAGACGGATCACCTCCATCCGATCAAGCAGCGCCGGTGGAATATTGAGTGTGTTTGCCGTGGCAACGAACATCACATCCGATAGATCGTAATCGACCTCCAGATAATGATCGCTGAATGCGTGATTCTGTTCGGGATCCAGCACTTCCAGCAGCGCAGACGACGGGTCACCTCGGAAATCCGCACCGATCTTGTCGACTTCATCGAGCAGGAACAACGGATTTTTTACGCCAATCTTGGTCATTGACTGCAAGATTTTGCCTGGCATCGAGCCGATGTAGGTACGCCGATGACCACGGATTTCCGCCTCATCACGCATACCACCCAGCGCCATACGCACAAACTTGCGGTTAGTCGCCTTGGCAATGGATTCGCCAAGAGACGTTTTACCCACACCAGGAGGGCCTACGAGGCACAGAATCGGCGCCTTGAGCTTTTCGACGCGGCTTTGTACCGCCAGGTACTCAACGATGCGTTCCTTGACCTTCTCAAGGCCATAGTGATCTTCATCCAGCGTGGCTTCAGCCAGCGCAATATCCTTGCCAATCTTGGTCCGTTTTTTCCATGGCAATGCCAGCAGGGTATCGATGTAGTTTCGAACCACCGTAGCTTCCGCAGACATTGGGGACATCATGCGCAGTTTCTTGAGTTCGGATTCGGCTTTTTCGCGCGCCTCTTTACTCATTCCAGCTGTTTTAATTTTTTTATCTAGATCATCTAGATCGGCATTTTCGTCAATTTCGCCCAGTTCTTTCTGGATCGCCTTGACTTGCTCATTGAGGTAATACTCGCGCTGGCTTTTTTCCATCTGGCGTTTGACACGCCCACGGATACGCTTCTCCACCTGCAAAATGTCGAGCTCTGTTTCCAGCTGCTTAAGCAGATGCTCCAGGCGCTTTTTCACGTCGGTCATTTCCAGAATGACCTGCTTCTGCTCAAGCTTCAGCGGCAGATGCGCAGCCACCGTATCGGCGAGGCGACTCGCCGATTCAATCCCAGACAATGAAGCCAGAATTTCCGGTGGGATCTTCTTGTTAAGTTTCACATATTGATCAAATTGCGTGACCAGCGTGCGACGCATCGCTTCGACTTCGTGGCTTTCTTCATCATCCTGCGCCAACGGCATAACGTCGGCACGATAGTAACCTTCGTCATCAGAAAGCGACCGAATATCAGCTCGCTGCACGCCTTCCACCAGTACCTTCACAGTACCGTCTGGCAACTTCAGAAGCTGCAACACACTGGCAATGGTTCCAACCGGATACACATCAGCCAGTTCCGGTTCATCCTTGGCGGCATTTTTTTGCGCTGCCAACAAAATGTGACGGCCAGAATCCACCGCAGCTTCAAGCGCGCGAATCGACTTGGGACGACCGACAAACAAGGGGATTACCATGTGCGGAAAAACAACAACATCGCGCAAAGGCAACAGGGGAAAGGCTGTGAGTTCAGTGGGTAGTACTTGTTGTTCGGACATGATGCTCAGAGCCTGATAGGAGTTTATTCATTAGGAACAATGCGGCTGAAAGGTCATTTATTCAACCCGCACCAGCACAGGAGATCGCCTATTTACCAATAGGCGATTTTCACCTGTTACGCTCATGCAGCAGCTGATTGATCTGCATCAGAAGAAATCAACTGCGGTTGCTCCGACCCGGTAATAACTGCGGGATTCACTACTACACGAGCAATACCCTGCAAAGCAGGCAACTCGTACATTGTGTCCAGCAGTACGCCCTCCAAGATAGAACGCAGCCCACGCGCGCCGGTTTTGCGCTCCATGGCTTTACGCGCCATCGCCATCAGTGCACCCGGCTCAATTTCAAGGGCAACACCTTCCATGTCGAAAAGCTTTTGGAACTGTTTGACCAGTGCATTTTTCGGCTCTGTCAGAATCGACACCAAAGCAGCCTCATCCAGTTCTTCCAGCGTGGCGATCACCGGCAAACGGCCCACGAATTCCGGAATCAAGCCGAAACGCACCAGATCGTCGGGTTCGACATCATTCAGGCGCCGCGCATTTTTTTCACGCGCCGCTTCACTGATCACTTCAGCGCCGAAACCCATACCGCCCTTGACCGAGCGGTTGCGAATAATCTTGTCGAGCCCTTCAAATGCGCCACCACAAATAAACAGGATATTTGTGGTATCGACTTGTGGCATGTCCTGATTAGGGTGTTTACGCCCGCCATGGGGAGGTACGGAAGCCACGGTCCCTTCGATAATCTTCAGCAGCGCTTGCTGCACACCTTCACCGGAGACATCACGAGTAATGGACGGGTTTTCCGATTTTCGGGCTATTTTGTCGATTTCATCGATGAAGACAATACCGCGTTGCGCTTTTTCCACATCGTAATCGCACTGTGCCAACAATTTGGCAATGATGTGCTCGACATCCTCACCCACGTAGCCCGCTTCAGTCAACGTCGTGGCATCAGCGATCACAAAAGGTACATCAAGCATTCTGGCCAAAGTCTGCGCCAGATAAGTCTTGCCTGAACCCGTCGGGCCAATCAGCAAGATATTGGACTTGGCCAACTCTACTTCCTGGTCGCCAATCTTGCTCGACAAACGTTTGTAATGATTGTAGACCGCCACTGCCAAAATTTTCTTGGCACGATCCTGACCAATCACATACTGATTGAGATTTTCGCGAATTTCCGTCGGCAATGGCAAATGCTTGCCACTCGGCGTCTGGACTTCGGTCACATTGGATTGACTGGATTCTTCGCGAATAATGTCAGTACAGAGTGCGATGCATTCGTTGCAAATAAACACCTGTGGGCCGGCAATCAGTTTGGTAACTTCATGCTGGCTTTTGCCACAGAAAGAACAGTAAAGAAGCTTGTCGCTCGATTTGGGCATATTGGCTAATCTCTGCCGTCAGGGCGAAGAAGGAAAAAAGGCCATCGCCGACAAGGCGACAGCCGGAATAAAACAAAAGCTTAGCGTGCGGCGCTACGGGTCAACAGCACTTCATCAATCAAGCCATAAGACTTGGCTTCATCAGAACTCATGAAATTGTCACGATCAGTGTCATGCTCAAGCGTCTCGAGACTTTGCCCCGTGTGCTTGGCCAGCAACTCGTTCAGCGTACGCTTGGTCTTGATCAGTTCACGAGCATGAATTTCGATGTCCGATGCCTGACCTTGCAATCCGCCAATCAATGGCTGATGAATCATGATACGTGAATGCGGCAACGCAAAACGCTTACCCTTGGCACCGCCAGCGAGTAGGAACGCACCCATACTGGCCGCCATGCCGACGCACAAGGTTGAGACGTCGGGCTTGATGAACTGCATCGTATCGTAAATCGCCAGGCCAGCAGTAACGGAACCACCCGGCGAATTGATATACAGAGAGATATCCTTGTCAGGATTTTCCGACTCCAGGAACAGCAACTGAGCCACCACCAAATTGGCAGTTTGATCATTGACCGGTCCCACCAGGAAAACCACCCGCTCCTTGAGTAGGCGCGAATAGATATCGTAAGAACGCTCGCCGCGCCCGCTCTGCTCTACCACCATCGGGATATACCCGAGGTTTTGCGGATCAAATTCCTGTCTGGACATAGTATATCTCCCTGTAAGGCCCATTTAGACCGATCAGGCCTGTTGGCCCATCAGTTCGTCAAAAGCAGCGGCCTTTTCAACCACTTTGACTTTATTCAGAACAAATTCCACTACGCCATCTTCCAACGCCATCGATTCCGCACCATCCAGACGTTTCTTGTCCGCGTAGTACCAAGCGACGACTTCAGCCGGGTTTTCATAATTTTGCGCCAGATCTTCAACAACTGCCTTCACTTGTTCCGGCTTAGCCTTCAGGTCATTGGCTTCGACCAACTCAGCCAATACCAGTCCCAGATGTACGCGGCGCTTGGCTTGCGCTTCAAACATTTCTGGCGGGAACGGCATTTCTTTCGGATCCATGCCACGCGCCTTCATGTCAGATTGCGCATTTTCCAACAAACGGCCAATTTCCAGGGAAACCAGCGATTTTGGCAACTCCAACGGAGCCGCTTGCACCAGCGCATTCAGAACATTTTCCTTCACGCGTGCCTTGAGGCGATTGCGTACTTCACGGGCGAGATTGGTTTTCACTTCCTCGCGCATTTTGGCGACATCGCCATTCTCAATACCGAGGCTAGTGGCAAATGCAGTATCTACCTCTGGCAAGATTGCCGCAGCGACATTTTTCACGGTAATTTCGAACTGTGCAGTTTTACCCGCCACATCCTTGCCATGGTATTCGGCCGGGAAATTCACGGTCACGGTGCGGGTTTCGCCTTCCTTCATGCCACGGATGCCGGCTTCAAACTCCGGCAACATTTGGCCTTTGCCCAGCAGGAAAGCATAGTTCTCTGAAGTTCCGCCAGGGAATGCAACACCATCAATGGTGCCCTTGAAATCAATGATCACACGATCTTCATCTGCCGCTTCGCGTTCTACACGATCATAGCGAGTCCGCTGGCTGCGCAAAACATTGATCGTTTTTTCAACTTCGGCATCGGACACTTCCAGCAGAGGCTTTTCCACTTCCACTTCGGACAGATCGCCAATCTTGACTTCCGGATAAATTTCAAATGTTGCAGCGAACTGGAATCCAGCATCGGCATCCGTGCTTTCTTGCGGCTCGAAGCGTGGATAGCCAGCAACATTGAGCTTTTGCTCTGCCACGGCTTCACCAAAAGCGCGCTCGACGGTTTCACCCAAAACTTCTTCCTGGACGCGGAAACCATAACTTTGTGCCACCACATTCATTGGTGCCTTGCCTGGACGGAATCCGTCGATCTTGGCAGTCTTGGCAACACGCTTCAGGCGAGCATCTACCTGCTTGGCGATTTCTTCGCGCGGTACTGAGATGATCAGGCGGCGCTGAAGGTTTTCCAGAATTTCCAGTTGTGCTTGCATTACCCGTATTCCTTCAATTTTCAGAAATTAATTCAACGCAAAAAACCTGCGCTGTCAAAAAAACATTCGGTGCAGACTTCGTCTTGTTAGCTTGGTGCGAGCGGGGAGAATCGAACTCCCATGCCTTACGGCGCTGGAACCTAAATCCAGTGCGTCTACCAATTTCGCCACGCTCGCGACACAACAACCAGACGCCCATTATTGGACCAAGCGGGCGATTATAGGGTAAAGCGGGTGCACTCACAAACCTGCGCTGCCTTACTGCTTGGCGCGCCCAGTGACGGCAGCTATACTCATTACGTCATCAACGCCCGCCTTGGCGAACCCCTCCAGGAACCAGACAATGAAGAAGATTGAAGCGATCATCAAGCCTTTCAAGCTCGACGAAGTGCGCGAAGCACTTTCCGACTTGGGCATTTCCGGCATGACCGTCACCGAAGTCAAGGGTTTCGGACGGCAAAAAGGGCATACTGAACTCTACCGCGGCGCCGAGTATGTGGTTGATTTTCTGCCAAAAATAAAGCTCGAACTAGTGCTTTCCGATGACCGTGTCGACATTGCGATCGAGGCAATTGTCAAAGCGGCCCACACTGGCAAGATTGGCGATGGTAAAATTTTCGTTTCTCCCGTCGAGCACGTGGTACGCATTCGCACGGGTGAAACCAACGACTCGGCACTTTGAAATAATCGAGTTGCAAACGCCCAAGATGAAGCGCCCTGACCTGGGCGCTTTTTTTATGCTAACCCACTTCAATGGGGTCCACATCGAGCGACCAGCGCACATTTCTGGTCTTGAGCACCTCGATTTCCGGCATCGCCCGTGCCAATGCCTGGATGAGTTGTCCACGCAATTCAGCAGTGATCAATAACTGTGCTCGCTCCATCCCTGCTTTCTTCACCATGCCCGACACCACCGGTTCATACACCGTCAAGCCTGGCACTTCGGGAAAGCATCGTCTGATCTCCTGCAGAAATGCCATCGCCGAATCGAGCTGCTTGGCTTCCGCCCGGAACAACGCCCACGATGACCAAGGGGGGAGGCGTAGCATACGACGCTCCTGCAAAGTCTGATTCGCAAACGCGCGATAATCCCGCTCAAGAAGGCGCGCATAAAACGGATGCTCGGGGAACTGGGTTTGTATCAGGACTTCTCCAGGTTGCTCGCGCCGCCCGGCTCGACCTGCAACCTGAGTCAGCAACGCGAACAGTCGCTCCTCGGCACGAAAATCGACGCTAAACAATCCGGTATCGGCTTCCAGCACCACCACGCAATTGAGCCGAGAAAAATCGTGTCCTTTAGCCAGCATTTGCGTGCCGATCAGGATATCCGTTTCCCCGGCATGCACGGCATTCAAGGCGGCATCCAGGCTCCCCTTGCGCCGGGTGGAGTCACGGTCGATGCGCAATACGCGCCGATCCGGGAATAGCGCCTGCAACGCAGCCTCCAGCCTTTGCGTCCCTCGACCGAGGGGCTTGAGATCCTGATTGCCGCAATCGGGGCAGCGATGAACCACCGGGGCATCGTGTCCGCAATGGTGACATCGCAGTCGCCGTTCAGACAAATGCAGCACCAAGCGCGCGGAACAGTGGCGGCAAACTGCCATCCAGCCACATTCACCACAGGCCAGCACCGGCGAATAACCGCGCCGGTTGATAAACACCAAAGCCTGCTCGTTGCGCGCCATCGCCGCATCAATCGCGGCAATCGCAGCCTCGTGCAGACCTTCGCGCTGCGGTGCACGGCGCATCGACAACAAACGCAAGGTCGGGAGTACGGCTCCGGCTGCGGCGCGAGATTTGAGCTCCAGCAACCGATAACGCCCGGCTTCGGCATTGCGCCAGCTTTCCAGACTCGGTGTGGCCGACCCAAGAATAATCGGGATCTGTGCCTGATTGGCGCGGTAGACGGCCACATCGCGCGCAGAGTAGCGCAGGCCATCTTGCTGCTTGTACGAGCTGTCGTGTTCTTCGTCGACCACGATCAATGCCAGATTGGGCATCGGGGTAAACACGGCAAGCCGTGTTCCAAGCACGATGTCCGCTTCGCCCGATTGCGCAGCCAGCCAACCAATCGCACGTTCGGTTTCATTTAACCCACTGTGCAGACTGACAATACGCGCTGCAGGGAAACGTGCACGAAAGCGGTCAACCAGTTGCGGTGTGAGGTTGATTTCAGGCACCAGTACCAGCACCTGGCGTTGCTGCAGCAACTTGTCGGCGATGGCGTGCAGGTAGACCTCGGTCTTGCCGCTGCCGGTGATGCCGAACAAGAGGAAGCTGGCGAATCCTGGCGTACTGGCAATACTTTCCACGGCGGCCATTTGTTCACCGTGCAAGGTAGGCGCGGATTGTGCCGGCAAGGCGGACAGGTTTTTCTCCGGCAAAGCTTCGACCCAATCGGCAGCCAGCCAGTCACGCACCCAGCGCATGGCTGGCGCAGCCAGTTCACGCAAAGCTGCCGGTGTCTGCAATTCGGCCAGCGCCTCAGCTATCCGGCGCTGCGCCTTGGCACGAACAGGCAAGCTTGCCAGCAACGCCGAGACGTCTCGCGCCCGATAGCACTGGCGCGGCGCAGGCGGCGTAAATACTTCAGTCGCACGAAATACCGCCGGCAACGTGGCAGCGATCACCTGGCCCAGTGGATGCTGGTAGTAATCGGCAACAAATCGGCACAAATCCAGACTGCTTGCCGGCAGGCAAGGCATATCTCCCGGCTTGGCCAAGATTGCCTTGATTTTCCCGGCATACCCTTCAGCACCCTGCTCCACAACTTCATGCACGATGCCCGATAGTTGGCGCGAACCGAAAGGCACGAGCACACGCTCGCCTACGCCGACCACCCAGTCCCCGTCGGTGTAATCAAAGCAACACCGCAAAGGGATGTCGAGAGCAACTTTCAGCAGCTTGCCTATCACATTTCATCCATGGCAAAAGCAATAAAATCCACAAAATTTCCTTTCAATTGCATATCCACAACTTCTGTGGATAACTTTGTGGATCAAGCGAAGATAAGCGGAATAAACTCAGGATTGGAGCCATTTCAAACAGATTGCACAAAAATTAATCTCAAAATTTTTTCTATTTATAATCAAACAGTTACTTATCTTACAGGTTCATAGAAAAGATATGAAACTTCCTATTGACAATGCTGATGCAAGCAATTCTCAATTGTGCATAACTTACAGGAAATTCTATCCACCTCACATTAGAAATTGCACGCAACTCACTGATTTACACGAAAAATCGTTGAATTTTACGTTGCGGTGCAAAATTGATGCCTTCTATGTACTGCGTCAACAAGTGCCGCCACATGTTCAGGATCAGTGAACTGCGAAATACCGTGACCAAGGTTAAAAACATGGCCCGCCTTAGCGGTTTGCTCCAATAAATTTGCCACTTCCCGCTCAATGGCTTCCGGACTGGCAAACAATGCATTCGGGTCCAGGTTACCTTGCAATGCCACTTTGCCACCGATTCTGCGCTGCGCATCGACAAGGCTGACAGTCCAGTCGAGCCCGACGACGTCACAGCCACAATCAGCGATATCTTCCAGCCATAACCCACCGCCCTTGGTGAAGACGATCACCGGCACGCGTCGACCTTCAGCTTCCCGCTGCAACAACGAAATCACCCGACGCATATAGGCCAAAGAAAATTCCTGATATTTGCCTGCAGCCAGTGTGCCGCCCCAGGTATCAAACAGTTGCACCGCTTGTGCACCGGCAGCGATTTGCTCATTCAGGTAAGCCGCCACGGCTTGGGCATTGATGTCCAGAATGTGGTGCAGTAGATCAGGTCGGTCGTAGAGCATGGTCTTGACCCGGCTGAAGCTATCCGAGCCACCGCCTTCAATCATGTAGCAAGCCAACGTGAACGGGCTGCCGGAAAAGCCGATCAGCGGCACGCGACCATCGAGCGCGCTGCGGATGCTGCTGACCGCATCGAACACATAGCGCAATTTGGCCATGTCCGGTACAGCCAACGCTTTGATCACCGCCTCGTCGCGCAGGGGACGCTCGAACTTCGGCCCTTCGCCATCGGCGAAATACAGCCCAAGCCCCATGGCATCGGGCACCGTCAGGATATCGGAGAACAGGATCGCCGCATCGAGCGGGAAACGTTCAAGCGGTTGCAGGGTGACTTCGGTCGCCAGTTCCGGCGACTTGCACAGTGCCAGGAACGAGCCTGCACGCGCCCGGGTGGCGCGATATTCAGGCAAATAGCGCCCGGCCTGGCGCATCAGCCAGACCGGTGTGTATTCTGTGGGCTGACGCAGGCAAGCGCGCAGGAAGGTATCGTTTTCCAGTGGTTTCATATTTTTCTCTTTTTAGATATCAAGCAAATTGCCAATCCGCCGGGGCAAGCCAGGTCAAGGTCCGCCCATGATACGCAATCAGGCTCTCGCGATGACCAACGCTGACCAGAATACTCTGCGGCAGGCGCTCGACCAGCGCAGCATAAAGCGTAGCTTCGGCCTTGCCATCGAGCGCGGAACTGGCCTCGTCCAGGAACAACAGCTTCGGCTTGACCAACAAGGCGCGAATAAACGCCACCCGCTGCTGCTCACCCAGACTGAGAATATGACTCCATTGATCGGTATCATCCAGACGCGACACCAGATGGCCCAACCCGGCGAGATACATCAGCGGCAACAAGGCATCGGCATCATTTGCGGGCTCATGCGGGTAATACAACGCTGTACGCAACGTACCAAGCGGCAGATAGGGTTTTTGCGACAAAAACAGCACATCACCTTGTGCAGGATAACTCACGGCCCCTTCGGCATAAGGCCAGATACCGGCCAGGGCACGCAACAGCGTAGATTTGCCACAACCGGACGGGCCGCGAATCAATAGTCGTTCGCCGGCATTCAGCCTTATAGCGGGTTCGTTCACCAGCTGCGTACCGTCGGGTTTGTTGACCGAAATCCTGGACAGATCCAAGCTATCGCCTATTCGTTGCGGTACCAGCACGGGAAGATTTTCGACGACATCCAGTCCTTCGCGAAAAGTGGACAGCCGATCGATCACCGCTTTCCAGTTTGCCAAGGATCCAAAACTGCCGATGATGAAATCCAATGCGCCATAAACTTGCCCAAAAGCCGAATTAATTTGCATCAAGCCGCCAAGGGTGATTTTCTGGGCAAAAAAGCGTGGCGCGGCCACCAGAATCGGGAAAATAATCGCCAGCTGGCCCCAGAACGAGGTGAACCAGCCCAGTCGCTTCTGCATCCGCATCAAGGCCCAGAAATTCGCTACCACATTACCCAACCTTGCCGAAAGTCGTCCGCCTTCAACATTTTCACCACGATAGAGCGCCACCGATTCGGCGTTTTCGCGGATACGCACCAGGCCAAACCGGAAATCCGCTTCGAAACGTTGTTGCTGGAAATTGAGGCCGACTAGTTTGCGTCCGATCAGGATCGTGAAAATCGTTCCGATCAAGGCGTAGATAATCGCCACCCAGACCATGTAACCGGGAATCGTCACACCTGCGAGCGTGATCGGCCCGGAGAGCGTCCACAAGATACCGATGAACGATGCCAGGGTAACCACCGAGCGCAACAGGCCGAGCGAGATCGATAAGGTGCTCGACACAAACTGCGCCACATCTTCGGCAATCCGTTGATCCGGGTTGTCCGTGCCCTGATCGGTCAACTGCAAGCGGTAATAGCCCTGCCCGTGCAGCCAGCGCGAAATATAATATTCCGTAAGCCAAAGCCGCCATTTCACTTCCAGCATCTGCTGAAAATACAAGGCATAAACTGCTATCGCGATATAGATCAGCGCCAGCCAGGTGAACTTGATGATGGAGGCCTTGAACCCTACCGAATCCAGTTTCTGCAGCGTATTGTAAAAATCGTTGTACCAGCTGTTGAACTGGACGTTCATGAACACCAGGCCCAGCGACAGGCCAATCACTAGCGCCAGCAGCCCCAGTGCCCGCCACTTTTCTTCCGACTCCCAATACGGCTTGGTCAGCAGCCAGAAATGCCGCCACAGGTGGCGCACTTTGGGTGGCAATGAAATAAAGGGAAGCTTCATGAATAAATCCTTCCAGTCAATCCGTTATCCCTGAACCACACATTCGGCTCCCGTTTGAAAAAATGCGCCACCCGCCACATAGTGCAAGGTGCGCAGCGCGTCGTCGGCAAAATGCCAATGGCCGTCGAACACGCGCGGATCGGCGTGGGCAGCAACCACTTCGGCAAGAAACAGGTCATATGACTGTTGCTGATGCACTTCGTCGATGATCTTGCACTCCAGCCAAGCAACGCAGCCTTCTACCAGCGGTGCGGCAATTTTCTCTGCCGCGAATGTCGTCAACTGGCAGGCGGCAAATTTGTCGCCGTCACGCCCGGAGCGGTTGCCCACCTCAAGCACGGCTGCTGCAATCTGGCGCGCCGGAATATTTAACGCAAACTCACCCGAGGCTTCGATCAAGGCGCGGGTCCAAGTCGTTTTATCGATGACCACCGCTACTTTGGGCGGATCGAAATCAAGCGGCATCGCCCAGGATGCGGCCATCACATTGCGGGCGGTGCCATGTGCGCTGGTCACCAGGGTGACCGGGCCATGATTGAGCAGGCGATAAGCTTTCTCCAGTTCAACGGATCGGTGCATTTCAGGCCTCACCCGCAGCAGGTTTATACGCCAACAGCATGAACAAGGGGAAATCGCGCTCGGGGCCGGAGCGGCTGTGTTTGCGGATGTGATGCACTGTCCGGAAGTCAATATCGCGGAAACCCGCCCCGGCAAAAACAGATTGGAGTCCATCACGCGCAAAACCGTGGTAATGCACGCCGGTGTGATCCGAATGGAACTCACCGCCTTCTTCATCGAGATCGATCACGACAGCGCAACCGCCCGGCTTGAGTGCAGCCAAGGCGGTTCGGGCATAGTGCTCGGGAGAATGCAGATGATGCAGTGTGAGGCAGGAAATGAACACATCGCACATTTCTGCCGGCAAAGGATCAGTTTCGATATCGAAACGCTGGCAACGGACATTATCCAGGCCACGGGCCTGACACTTTTGCCCGAGAACCGTCAGCATGCCCTCGGAGCTATCCAGTGCGATCACTTCGCGTACTCGCTCTGCAATGCTCAGCGACAGCAAACCGGTCCCTGCGCCGAAATCCACCACCACAGCATCAGGGCTGGGGGCCACCGCTTGCAAGAACGCCTCAGCCCAGATCCGGGCTCGTTCGATGCGATCTGTCGTATCCCAGGTGATCGCCTTGGCATCGAAAGAATTAATAGTCATGGAACGATTCCTTGTTAGGCCCGATGCCGGCCGGATCATCTCAGAATGGCGCAGCGCAGGTAAAGGTAAGTTGTTGTTGCGTGACCGGATGCGGCAACGACAGAAAACAGGCATGCAACAGCAAGCGCTCAGACTTGGTCAACGCCTGGGGTGAAGCGTAAAGGTCGTCCCCCAGAATCGGATGCCCCAGCGCCAGCATATGCACGCGCAACTGGTGCGATCGACCAGTCACCGGCGTCAACTCAACCCGCGTAGCATCCTGCATTTCAGCGTATTCCAGCGCCAGCCAGTGCGTGAGCGCTGACTTGCCGAGCTCATGATCCACCATCTGGCGCGGTCGATTGGGCCAGTCGGTGATCAGTGGAAAGTTGACCGTCCCCTCGCCTTTCAGTTCCCCATCGACGACAGCCAGATAACACTTCCGGGTGCTGCGCAATTCAAAAGCTTTGCTTAGTGCACGCTGCGCAGGCAGTCCGCGCGCCATGACCATGATGCCCGAGGTCGACATATCCAGCCGATGCACGATCAGCGCATCGGGAAACTGCGCTTGCACCCGGCTGGCCAGGCAATCGGCCTTGTCCTCGCCCCGCCCGGGCACAGAGAGCAAGCCGGCGGGCTTGTTGAGAACCAGCAACGATTCATCCTGATAGAGAATATCCAGCCCCGCGTCGGGAGGGGGCAGGTAAGGCATGCTAGACATCTTTTATGATCCGCCGCAGAGCATCATGCTGAATCATGATGGATACGCACACGACGACCAGGCAAACCCACCACAATCTGGCACCGCCCAAGGCTCCATAAAGCCAGGTGCCCAGTGCCGGAGCATAGAGCGCTCGGCCACTCCAGGCTGCGGTATATATACCCATATAGCGTCCACGTTGCCGACCTTCGGAGCGAATCATGATCAATTGTGAAAAGGTCGGTGAAATCAGTAATTCACCGAAAGTCAGCGTGATCATGGCCAACACCGCCCACAGCACGCCTGTCCCCGCATTAAGCCAGACAAACCCTGCCCCGGTGAGCAATACACCAAGATGCGCACAACGCATCAATCCCCAATCCAGCACCCGTCGACTCACCGGAATTTGCAAAACGACAATCATCAGGCCATTCAGCGTAAACATATAGCCTATCCACTCCGGACCCAGCCCATCCTGTTCACGCAGGAACAAGCCGAATGTAACAAACATCTGATCGAATACGGCAATTGCCAGCGCCATCCCCAACATCAGCCGCAGAAAAACACTGTCCTGCCATGGTCCGTTCAACGTAGCGGTCGATCCGCTGCGGGCCTGGATATTCCGTACCCAAGCAACCGGGAAACGGCGATAAGCCCACGTTACCCAAGCGGCGGCTAGCAACGATGCGGCACCGTCAGCAACATAAACCCATTGATATCCCAGCGAAGCAAGCAGTCCGCCTGTCACGCCGGCCACGGCAACACCCAGATTGAATGCCACCCGTAATAATCCCTGTGCCAACGGTCGTTGCTCGACCAAGCAAGGTTCCAGCACAAGACGCTGGTTAACCGGGCGAAAAGCTCCATCAGCCAGTCCGCCAATCAACAGCAACGGCACAAACAGCCACAAGGGAACTCCACAACCGAGCAATACAAGGCAAACGCCGGACAAGGCAAGGAAAAGGACAATCAGGATACGGCCATCGAACCGATCAGCGATCCTGCGCCATACGCGCCCATCATCATGCCGATATGGGCATAGCTAACGTCATAGTGTTCACGCAGATACAGCGGCAAAAACAGTTTGGAAATACCTCCGATATTGTTGATCAGGCTGCAAACGACCTGGACATACACCGTCGTCGGCAAACCACGACAGGGGCGCAACATGTTTTGCAATAGACGAATCACATTACCCCTTTGGCATTACGCGATTCGCTGACGATACGCCGCCAAAATGGAATCGGTCACGGCACTCACCTGCGCGGCAATGGACGTATCGCCCGGACAAGTGCTGACGCCATTGAGTTCATCGACGATGCTCTGGATCAATGGTTGCTGTACATGCGCAGGATTGGCGATGGCCATTTCCTGTACGCCCGTAGCCGTGATCAGCCGCAGCGACGAATCGGCAAAAAATTCGAACTCGATCCGTCCGTGCGTGCCGGTGATTTCGACCCGGTCGGCCTCGTCGTGGCCTACGTAGCACCAATTCCCGATGCCCGACACCCCATCGGCATGGCGCCAATTGGCGGTCACGGTATCTTCTACCGCGTAAAGACCGGCGCGATTGCTGGCCTGGCCATGGACCTCACTGATCGGGCCGAACCAGGAACAGAGGATATCGAGCACATGCACGCCCATATCCAGAAACTTGCCGCCACCGGCCACCTCGGGTTTCAGACGCCAGGGCATGGTATCGGGCGAGAGCTCTGCCGGCGCCGGTTTCTGGCGCTGCAAGATGCTCACGGTGCAGACCGTGCCGATGGCGCCCTGATCGAGCCAGTCCTTGACCTGCAGGAAGCGCGGCATGGCGCGACGGTAGAACGCCACATGCAGCCGCACCCCAGCGGCCTGGCAAGCAGTGATCATTTCCACGCATTCGGCATGATTCATCGCCATCGGCTTTTCCACATACACATGCTTGCCCGCCGCTGCCACCAACAGAGTCAGCGCCTTGTGCTCGGCCGGTGGCGTGGCGATATAGACGGCATCAATCTCGGGATCAGCCAGCAAGGTCACCACATCCGGGTAGACTTTGGGCACACCGTGACGCTGCGCATACGACACCGCCTTGGCCAAGGTGCGGTTGGTCACACCCAGCAGCGTGGAATGCGCCGCCTTGTAGAAGCCCGGTCCGCTTTTCACCTCGGTGACATCGCCGCAGCCGATCATGCCCCAGCGGATTGTTTTCATTTCTTTGTTCATGCTATCGCTCATGCAACTTCGGTGAAAAACCGTTCGGACAACTCTTCCAGCCCGACTGTTTCAAGTATTTCCGCCAGACGAGCGGCAGCACGCTGTCCCGGCAAGCCTTTATGGCTGGCGATGATCAGCTCGTTTTTCATCGAATGCTCCCAGCCTACCAGTTCGGTCACGTTGACCTGATAGCCGTGCGCTTCCAGTTGCAGACAGCGCAGCACATTGGTCAGGTGGCTGCCGAATTCGCGTGTGTGGATCGGATGGCGCCACAGCTCGGTCAACGGTGATTTCAGCGCACGACCCTTGTTCTTGCGCAGTGTGGCGGCGACCTCGGCCTGACAGCACGGCACCAGCACAATGAAGCGCGCCTGCTTTTGCAGCGCAAAGCGGATCGCGTCGTCGGTCGCCGTGTTGCAGGCATGCAGCGCAGTCACTATATCGATGCGTTCGGGCAGCTCGGTCGAGGTAATCGAATCGGCCACCGACAGGTTCAGGAAGTTCATGCCCTCGAAACCCAGCCGGTAGGCAAGCTCGCGCGTGTGCGCAACCAGCTCGTCACGGGTTTCGATCCCCCATATTTGGCCGGCGGGCGCATGCTCTTTGAAGAACAGGTCGTAGAGGATAAAGCCGAGGTAGGACTTGCCCGCGCCGTGATCGACCAGATTGATGTCGGCATGATCCTGCTGCGCATCTTTGAGCAGCGGCTCGATAAACTGGAACAGGTGATACACCTGCTTGAGCTTGCGCCGGCTGTCCTGGTTCATCTTGCCGTCGCGGGTCAGGATATGCAGCTCTTTGAGCAGTTCGACCGATTGGCCGGGACGGATTTCGTAGGTTTTGGTCATGGAAGACACTCGGTAAATGGGTGGCGCGGATCAGACCAGCGCGGTTTTGTGCTTGCAACGGGGGCCTTTGAATAAGCCAGCGAGAAGGCGCAGGACAAGGAGCACGGAGCACAGAAACCGCAATGTATGTGGGAATACATGAGGATTTCGAGCACCGCGCGACGCAGTCATGCGCCTTCGCAGCAATTATTCAAAGGCTCCCAAGGTCAGATACAGGCGCAAGTCGAACTCCAGCTGCATGTAATCCGGCACCATATGGCAACACAGCTGGTAGAACGCCTTGTCGTGGTTTTTCTCTTTCAGGTGCGCCAGTTCGTGCGCCACGATCATGCGCAGAAATGCCTCGGGTGCAGACTTGAACAATGCCGCTACCCGGATCTCGTTCTTGGCCGTCAGCTTGTTGCCCTGCACGCGTGAAATAGCCGTATTGAGTCCAAGCGCGTTGCGAACCACATTGATCCGGCTGTCGTAACAGACCTTGTTGAGCGGCGGCGCATTGCGCAGGAAGCGGTTTTTCAGTTCCTGCGCATAGTCATACAGCGCTCGATCACTTTGCACGGTATGGCTTTGCGGGTACTTTTTCGCCAAATGTCCGGCCAGCTCGCCGCTGGCCAGCAACTGGCGCACTTGCTGCAACACGGGCTCCGGATAGCCGCGCAAATACGCCAGTTCCTGCATGCTTACTTGCCCCAGCTATCCCGCAACGTCACCGTGCGGTTGAACACGATCTTGCCGTTGCCGTGATCCTTGCGATCAGCCACAAAGTAACCGTGGCGCTCAAACTGGATACTCACACCGGCATCAATCATTGCCAGGCCTGGCTCAACCCAAGCCGTCACCACCTGCTTGCTGTTCGGATTCAGCGCATCAAGAAAATTCTTGCCGCCAGCATCGGGTTGGGCCTCAACAAACAGGCGGTCGTACAGGCGAACTTCGGCAGCCAACCCTTCGCTCGCGGAAACCCAGGTAATCACACCCTTGACCTTGATGCTATCCGCGCCCGGCGTACCGCTCTTGGTATCGGGAACGATCTCGGCCAGCACGGCGCTGATCTTGCCGTCGGCATCTTTCTCGCAACCGGTGCACTTGATCACGTAACCGTATTTCAGTCGCGCCATGTTATCCGGAAACAGGCGACGGAAACCCTTTTCCGGCACTTCCTGGAAATCTTCGCGCTCGATCCATATTTCCGGTGTCAGGTTGAAGTGTCGCTTGCCCATTTCTTCATGATGCGGATGCACTGGTGCCGAACAGGCCTCGGTCTGACTCGTACCGAACAAGGCATCCCAGTTGGTCAGCTTCAGCTTTACCGGATCGAGCACGACCATCGCGCGTGCGGCTTTTTCTTCCAGATCATCGCGCTGTGCGCCTTCCAGAATCGAGTAATCGATCCAGGTATCAGCCTTGGTCACACCGATGCGGTCGCAAAACAGGCGGATCGCTTCCGGCGTGTAACCGCGGCGGCGCAGGCCGACGATGGTTGGCATACGAGGATCATCCCAGCCTTCGACATGATTTTCGGTGACGAGCTGCATCAGCTTGCGCTTGCTGGTGATCACGTAGGTCAGATTCAAGCGCGCAAATTCATACTGGTGCGGCAGCGGATCGGCGAGCAGGCCGCCTTCGGCCAGACGCGCGAGCAGCCAGTCATAGAACGGGCGCTGGTCTTCGAACTCCAGCGTGCAGATCGAATGGGTGATCTGCTCCAGCGCATCCTCGATCGGATGGGCGAAGGTATACATCGGGTACACGCACCAGGCATTGCCGGTGCGGTGATGTTCGGCGTGGCGGATACGGTAGATCGCCGGATCGCGCATATTGATGTTCGGGGACGCCATGTCGATCTTGGCACGCAAGATCATGCTGCCGTCGGCATGCTTGCCGTCGCGCATTTCATGGAACAGCGTCAGCGATTCGTCTGCCGGGCGGTTGCGGAACGGGCTATCGGTACCGGGCGTGGTGAAATCGCCGCGATTGGCGCGCATCTGTTCGGGCGTTTGCTGGTCGATATACGCCAGTCCCGCCCCGATCAGGTATTCGGCGGCGCGGAACATGAAACCGAAGTAATCGCTGGCGTGGTATAGGTGGCTCTGGCCAAAGGCATCCCAGCCGAATCCCAGCCACTGGATCGCATCCAGAATCGAATCGACGTATTCCTGATCTTCCTTTTCCGGATTGGTATCGTCAAAGCGCATGTGGCAAACGCCATCGTAATCGCGTGCAAGGCCGAAGTTCAGACAGATCGACTTTGCATGGCCGACATGCAGGTAGCCATTGGGTTCCGGCGGAAAGCGGGTGCGAATCTTGGCCGGATCGGCTACACCAGCCGCGTGACTGGCGGCATCACCCGGACCACCGCCCCAGCGACGGCTGGCGAACTTGTTGGCGGCGAGGTCCGCATCGATGATATTGCGGAGGAAATTGCTGACGATGGGTGTTTCTGCGTTCATGGCGAGGAATCTTGTTGTATGAAACCAAAACGCAATTCTACCGGAAGCGCAGGAGGTAGTGCGCGGGCCGCAATAATCATCAAAGGCCGAAAAGCATTTCCTGCGGGCGCATCGTATCGGCACGACGAAGTTATCCCCCTCGCCAGCTCCCGAATGGCTGTGTGATTTCTACAAGCATGTCGCCGTGCTCAACCATATTCAGACAAGACAGCCATAAGCCATTAAATGAACTCCTCGCACAATTGCAAATAATTTTCATTGCTATTAACGTCGTATTGGATATGATCATCGACGTTAGCTCCTGCTGGATTCCGTATTGACTTATTCACGACCAAGCACGTTTTAGCAAAGGTTTCAGCCCCAAAAACAACTTGAAGAGGTATGGCATGACAGACAAAACAACACTCTCTATCGATCTCTCCCCAGTCAAGCTGGGGCTGGCTCTCGTTTTTCTTACTCTGTTCTTGAATTTCGGACTAGGTGCCATGTTCGGTATGAATGAAGATCTTTTCCAGAATTTCATTCACAGCGGCATCGCGGCACATGCCAATCTGTTTTCCAACCCGGACAAGGAGCAAGACATTATCTGGCGCTGGTTGCAACGTGCACATTTTCACGCGGGTGGTATTGGCGCATTCTCATTGGGCATGGTGATCCTGACCGCTCTAACCAACCTCTCGCCACGACGCAAGCTGATAACCTCAACATTGATCGGCCTGTCAATTTTCTATCCATTGGCATGGTTCACCATGTTTCTTTATGCTCCCAGCATCGGCCGGGCAGCAGCACATCACGCGCCACTGGTTGAACTGTTTACAGATATTGGGGTTGGGAGCTTGTCGCTGGGGATTTTATCGCTGGTCTTAGGTATTTTTGTCCCGACGAAAGCTGACCGGCCCTAAGTAACAAACTCCGCTGAAACATGGTCATACAGCGTATTTTTTTGCATCGCCAATCAAATCACCCGGCTCGATAGAATCGATTGAACGAGCGACCCAAGAAACATTAGGCTAGTTGGGGAACAGGAAGCAGCCAGCGCGACGCTGGCGTGCTTCCTGAAACAACTCTTTCAGATCACGGGCGCTTCCCGATTTCAATCTTGGCAACAGTCCAACTGGCAATCTGCTCATGCAACGTCAATCCCAGCCCTGAACGACTGGGGACAATCATGTGCCCATCACGTATTTCAAGACGCTCGTTGAATGCGGGTTCCAGCCATTCAAAGTGTTCAACCCAGGCTTGATGTGGATACGCGGCAGCAAGATGCAGGTGAATTTCCATGACGAAGTGTGGCGCCATCATCAGTCCATGGCTTTCCGCCATCGCAGCGACTTTCAAAAAAGGGGTAATCCCCCCCACACGCGGCGCATCATGCATCACCAGATCGATGGCGCCCCGTTTGATGTATTCCGCCACTTCTCTTTCGCTGGTCAGCATTTCGCCGGTACCCACCGGCGTATCCAGTGCGGCAGAAAGTGCGGCGTGGCCGTCAACGTCGTAGGCATCCAGAGGCTCTTCGATCCATTCCAGGTTGAATTGCTCAAGCGCACGGCCCATCCGCAGCGCGGTGGTTCGGTCCCACTGCTGATTAACATCCACCATCAGCGGGACATGATCGCCCAGATGCTTGCGTACAGCTTCCACGCGCTGCAGATCAAGCGCCCGGTTCGGATGGCCGACCTTCATCTTGATACCGCCAATGCCGCGTTCGCGTGATTCGGTCGATTTCTCCAGTATTTCCTCAACCGATGCCTGCAGGTAACCACCTGAGGTGTTGTAGCAGCGTACTGAATCGCGGTGGGCGCCAAGCAATTTTGCCAGAGACAGCCCGGCGCGCTTGGCTTTCATATCCCACAGTGCGGTATCCAGTGCAGCAATGGCTTGTGTCGCAACGCCACTGCGCCCGACCGAGGCACCAGCCCAAACCATTTTGCCCCAGAGTTTGGCTATGTCGTTGGGATCTTCCCCGATTAACCCCGGGGCGATTTCTTGGGCATGGGCATATTGCGCCGGCCCACCAGTTCGCAGAGCATAGGTGAAGCCAAGCCCAGAATGACCATTAACGGTTTCAATTTCAGCAAACAGTAGTGCCACATCTTTCAGCGCCGGTTGGCGTCCGGCCAGCACCTTGGCATCGCTGACGGCTGTTTTCAGGGGGATATTGACGGATGACAGTTTGATCCAGCGGATCCGATCGTTTTCAACACATGCATGACTACTGTTCGTTACCATGATTTAAGCCTTTCTCTGGGTTAACCATTGCGATCGACGATCAGCGCCGACAAGAAAATCTTGCCTCTCCCACGGAACCTAAGAGGCCCACGAATTTCATGCCATACGTTCATGCAAATGATGGCTGCAGCAGTGATACTCGTCTAATCTATATTGACGATCAAATGATGCCGGAATTGAATCAATGTTTGAGCTTGGACAGTTGAATTGCTTTGTGGCCGTTGCGACGGAATTGAATTTTCGGCGGGCAGCCATTCGCCTCAACATGACGCAGCCCCCGCTAAGCCGGAAAATCCAGCTCCTGGAGCATCAGCTTGGCGTGCTCCTGCTGGAGCGTACTAATCGTTCAGTCCAGTTGACAGCCGCAGGGCGGGCGTTTTTTATCGAGGCGCAGAGTCTGCTGGAGCATGCCCGGCTTGCTGCGCTTTCAGCCCAAAAAATAGCGCAGGGCGATATCGGTTCGGTCTCAGTCAGCTTTGTATCCAGCGCCGTTTACGAATTTTTGCCCAACATCATCGTCAAGGTCCAAACCGAACACCCTGACATTGATATCTCGCTCAAGGAAATGACCACATTTGAACAGTTGGATGCATTGCGTACGCGCCGCATTGATCTGGGTATCGTCCGCTCACCGCTGGACCAACAGGGATTTGAAACCGAATGTTTGATGCGCGAGCCGTTTGTACTAGCGATTCCACGAAAGCATCCAATGGCAACAGCCACTAGATTGACGCTTAGTGATTTGGATAATCAGCCATTCATCATGTATTCATTTTCCGGCTGGCGACCGTTTTATGAGCTGCTGTCGGGCATGTTTCGCGCCGCCAATGTCACGCCCAAGCATGTGCAATTCATTGACTCGACACTCACCATTCTTGCCTTGGTCAATGCGGGCATGGGCATGGCTCTGGTACCCAAGAGTGCATCTTACGTACGGTTCGATGATGTTGTTTTTCGCCAGATCGAGCTCGACCCTGGAATTCGGAGCGAGTTGTATCTCATGTGGCGAGATGATAATGACAACCCGGCCTTTCCAGTCATGCTGGAGGCAATTCGCCGGAATCGTCCCAGTCAGGATGCATTGAATTTGTAACTTGCCACTGAAAGACAGCGTTTCTGCATGCTCATCTCCAATGTGCCAGCGTGACGAGCCCGCTCAGCTTGGGCAGAATTGATATAGCCCAACACAAAACGCGTGCAGGACGCCTACCATTAACCTTGCGCATTCAAGTCCCGCGCCATGGCTGATTCAGCCCGTTTCATCGGTTTACCTTTCTTTTCTCAAGCACCCAGCGGATAAAAATGGAACACAGAATTGTCACTTTTGGCGAAGTCTTGCTCAGACTCACGCCACCCGGTTATCTCAAACTGTCGCAAACCAACAGCTTCGCGGCAACGTTTGGCGGCAGCGAAACCAACTGCGCCGTCTCGCTGGCGCACTTTGGCCTGAAGAGTGAATTTGTGACTCGCTTCCCGAAGAACGACATTGCCGAAGCCTGCCTGATGGAGCTGCGCTCGCACGGCATCAAGACCGACAACATCGTGTTTGGCGGCGATCGTTTGGGTCTGTATTACTTTGAAAACACCGCTGCCCAGCGTGTTTCCAAGGTGGTGTACGACCGCGCGAATTCCTCGTTCTCAACGCTCAAACCCGGGATGATTGATTGGGAGCAGGTATTCCAGGGTGCAACGTGGTTTCACTGGTCCGGCATCGGCCCAGGCCTGTCGCAAGACGTGGCCGACACCTGTGCCTGCGCCATCGACGCCGCCAAGAAATTGGGGCTCACTGTCTCCTGCGATCTGAACTACCGCAAAACGCTGTGGCAATACGGCAAATCGGCACCAGAAGTGATGCTCCCCTTGCTGGAAAAGTGCGATGTGCTGTTTGGCACCGGCAGCGAATACCAGGTGGTGTATGGCGTGAAACCAGTGCCCTACAAGGCCAAAACTGCCGACGAGCCGATTGATCTGGCTTGCTACGAAGCGTTCATGCAGCAAGTCCACGGGCAGGCTGGCGGCAACAAGAAATTGTTTATCGCCCTGCGCAATACCCTGGATGCCACCCACCACATCCTGACCGGCCTGTTGTATGCCGATGGCAAGCTGACCCAAGGGCGCACTTATGCCATCGAGCATGTGGTCGATAGCGTGGGCGTGGGCGATGCCTTTGCCGCCGGCATCATCTACGGCCTGATCAATTACCCGCAAAGCGATGCCACTGCGCTGGAATTCTCGATTGCCGCTGCCACGCTGAAAAATACCATTTATGGTGATTTCAACCTGGTGAGTGCCGATGAAGTGAAAGCCCTGATGAAGCAAAGCGACGGCGCGGAAAGCATTTCGCGCTAAGACTTCCTGCAGTAAAAAGCAGCGCAGGCACCCCATAACATGAGGGAACACCTGCGTAGCTGCTTTCAGTGGGTCATGCTTGAATCAAGCCCCAACTCACCCCTTGAGTGTCTGCGCATGGTGGCGCAAATGCTCCTCGATAAAACTGGCGATGAAATAATAGCTGTGGTCGTACCCCGGCTGCATGCGCAGCGTGAGCGGATAATTGGCGGTCTTGGCCGCCGCTTGCAGCGTTTCGGGTTTGAGCTGGATAGCCAAAAACTCATCCCGGTCGCCCTGATCGATCAGCATCGGTAACTGTTCCTGCGCACTGGCAATCAGCATGCTGGCATCCCATTCGCGCCAGCGTGATTGATCCTGGCCCAAGTAATGACCAAAGGCTTTTTCTCCCCACGGGCTGGCTGTCGGGTTGCAAATCGGCGCAAAGGCAGAAACAGACTGATAGCGGCCGGGATTGCGCAGTGCGCACACCAGCGCACCGTGCCCGCCCATCGAATGACCGCTGATACCGCGCTTCTCGGAAACCGGGAAATTGGCCTCGATCAACGCCGGCAACTCGTTCACCACATAGTCATGCATGCGGTAATGCCGGGACCACGGGGCCTGCGTGGCATTCAGATAGAAGCCGGCCCCCAAGCCGAAATCCCAACTACCATCGGAATCGCCCGCCACATCAGCGCCGCGAGGACTGGTATCCGGCGCGACCAGAATCAGCCCCAGTTCTGCAGCAATGCGCTGCGCACCGGCCTTCTGCATGAAATTTTCATCGGTACTGGTAAGCCCGGATAACCAGTACAGCACCGGCAACCGCAGGCCCTGCTCGGCTTGCGGCGGCAGGTAAACGGAGAAGGTCATCTCGCAATTCAGCGTACTGGAACGATGGCGGTAGCGTTTATGCCAACCGCCAAAGCTCTTCTGACAAGCCATATTTTCCAGTGTCATGGTGCCGGCCTTCACTCAGAAATGAATCACGGTGCGGATGCTCTTGCCTTCGTGCATCAGATCAAAGGCCTGATTGATGTCTTGCAGCGGCATGTTGTGCGTGATGAACACATCCAGTGGAATCTCGCCGGTCTGCGCCTTCTTCACATAGCCCGGCAGTTCTGTGCGCCCGCGTACACCGCCGAAAGCCGAACCGCGCCACACCCGACCGGTTACCAGCTGGAACGGACGCGTGCTGATTTCCTGCCCAGCACCCGCCACGCCGATGATGATCGATTCGCCCCAGCCCTTGTGGCAACACTCCAGCGCGGCGCGCATCAGCTTCACATTGCCAACGCATTCGAACGAGTAATCCACGCCACCATCGGTCATCTCGACGATAACCTCCTGAATCGGCCTGTCGAAATCCTTCGGATTCACGAAATCGGTCGCGCCCAACTGTTTGGCCATCTCGAACTTGGCCGGATTGACATCCACGGCGATGATGCGCCCAGCCTTGGCCATGCCCGCGCCGATAATTGCAGCCAGCCCGATGCCGCCCAAACCAAAGATCGCCACAGTTGCGCCCTCTTCCACCTTGGCGGTATTGAGCACAGCGCCAATGCCCGTGGTCACGCCACAGCCCAAGAGACAGACTTTTTCCAGGGGTGCTTCCTTGGGAATTTTGGCCAGCGAGATTTCCGGCAATACGGTGTATTCCGAGAAAGTCGAGCAGCCCATGTAGTGATAAATCGGCTGGCCCTGATAGGAAAACCGCGTGGTGCCGTCTGGCATCAATCCCTTGCCTTGGGTAGCACGTACAGCGCTGCACAGATTGGTCTTGCCGGATTTGCAGAATTTGCACTCGCGGCATTCGGCGGTATACAGCGGAATCACATGATCACCCACTTCCAGCGAGGTCACTCCTTCACCGAGAGCTTCGACAATACCGCCCCCTTCATGCCCGAGGATCGCGGGGAAAATGCCTTCCGGATCTTCACCGGACAAAGTGAAGGCATCGGTATGACAAACACCGCTGGCGACGATGCGTACCAGCACTTCTCCTGCTTTCGGCGGCGCCACATCCACTTCAACGATCTGCAACGGTTGGTTGGGTGCAAAGGCTACGGCGGCACGCGATTTGATGGTCATGGCAGAGTACTCGATAGCAACGGAATTTTTCAGTGTAATCCACAGTCAGAATGGGATAATTGGCCATTCAAGAAAACACTGTTGCCACACAGGGACAATCTGCGCGACTCCCTTGGGATCAAAACGCACGACATTTGGAAGGATCAACCATGAACCGCTGGGAAGGGCTGGATGAATTTGTGGCCGTTGCCGAATGTGCCAACTTCTCGCGTGCGGCCGAGCGTTTGCGGGTATCGTCTTCGCATGTCAGCCGGCAAGTCGCTTTACTCGAAGAACGCTTGCAGGCGCGATTGTTATATCGCACTACCCGCCGGGTTTCGCTCACAGAAGCCGGGCAGACCTTTTTCACGCGCTGCCAGCGCTTGATTGAAGAGCGCGATGAGGCCTTCCTGGCCATCAGCGATCTGCACGGCGCGCCCACGGGCTTGCTGCGCATGACGGCTGCCGTGGCCTATGGCGAGAGATTCATCGTACCGCTGGTGAATGCCTTCATGACGGCATACCCGCAATTGAAAGTCGAGATTGAGCTCACCAACCGGATGCTGGATCTGGTTCAGGAAGGCTTCGACCTGGCGATTCGCCTCGGTCGCCTGGAAGATTCCAGCCTGGTCGCCAGCCGCATTGCCCCACGCGCCATGTATCTGTGCGCGGCTCCGGCCTATCTGGCACGTTATGGTCGCCCGCACACCCTGTCGGAACTGGCCGGACACAATTGCCTGATCGGTACCAACGACACCTGGATGTTTCAGCAAGCAGGTCGGGAATATCCGTTCAAGCCCAGCGGCAACTGGCGTTGCAACAGTGGACAAGCGGTATTGGATGCCACGTTGTGCGGCTTGGGCCTGAGCCAGTTGCCCGATTATTACGTGCTGGATCTGCTGCGCCAGGGCGAACTGGTCTCGCTGCTTGAAATCAACCAGCCGCCGAATACGGCCGTCTGGGCTGTCTCGCCACAACGGCGCTACCCCGTGCCCAAGGTCCGCCTGCTGGTCGAAGCACTGAAAACCGGCCTGGCGTTACGGCCGGAATATCTGGCGCATACGACCTGAACTCGACGCTCACTTACTAACTAACAATGCATGCCGCCAATTTATGGCAGCATACAAGGTCTCGATCCCCTAGCGAGTTGCCACCGTGTCGCGTGCCGAGCGTTTACTTGAACTGGTGCAGGTGCTGCGCCGCCATCGCTACCCGGTCAGCGGTGCGGCACTGGCGCAGGAATTGGGCATCAGCCTGCGCACGCTGTACCGTGACATCGCCTCGCTGCAGGCGCAAGGGGCGCGTATCGAGGGCGAAGCCGGGGTGGGCTACTTGCTGCGCCCCGGTTTCATGCTGCCGCCGCTGATGTTTTCCGAGGAAGAAATCGAAGCCCTGGTTCTGGGCTCGCGTTGGGTGGCCAGCCGTACCGATACCCCTCTGGCCATCGCGGCGCGCAATGCGCTGGCCAAGATTGCCGCCGTCCTGCCCGCTGATCTGCGCCCGGAACTGGAAACCTCAGCCTTGCTGGTCGGACCCAGCGAATCGTCCGAAGGAAACCCGGCTTTTCTGCCGCAGATTCGTGCAGCCATTCGGGGCGAAAAAAAGTTGTTGATCCGCTACCGTGACCTGAAAGAAAGCGAATCCACGCGCACGCTCTGGCCATTTGCACTTGGTTACTTCGATCGCGTTCGCATGGTGGTGGCCTGGTGTGAATTGCGCCAAGGATTCCGCCATTTCCGTACCGACCGCATCGTGCAACTTGAAACCTTGCCGGAGACCTATCCACGCCGCCGCCATGCCTTGCTCAAGCAATGGCGCGAACAGGAAGGCATTGCACCGCAGTAGAAACGCTACTGCCATAAACTGACAGCATAGGTGGATATGCTGGAGGCATCTTAGCTGCACCGCACCACGCTCGGCGCAGCCTGAGATGCCTTCTTCTACCTGCCGGAGATATCCATGTCCCATCCTGATTTCATCTTGTTGTATGTAGATCACGTTCAGACCAGCGCAAGTTTTTATAGCCGCCTGTTCGATTGCACGCCCGTGGAATCCTCAAACGATTTTGCCTTGTTCATCCTGAAGAGCGGCCTGAAACTGGGGCTTTGGACGCGACAGGCAGTCGCGCCCACGGCACAACTGACCGGCGGAGGGAGTGAATTGGGTATCCATGAAGCAAGCCATGCCGCCGTCGATGCTTGCCATACCCGCTGGCAAGCGTTGGGACTCACCATCTTGCAACCCCCGGTGCAGATGGATTTCGGCTATACCTTTGTTGCCCTCGATCCCGACAATCACCGCCTGCGCGTGTTTTGTCCGGGTGCAGCATGAAAAACTGGCTGGCCGTGGCATCGGCAGAACACGTCCGTTTGGGCCGAGCCAACGGTTTTATGCAGGTCTGCCACGGCAAGAGCGCCCCGCTCCAACGCATCCACCCCGGCGATCGGGTGGTGTATTACTCGCCTGCGGAAAAAATGCGGGAAGGCCCGCCACTCCGCAGTTTCACCGCGCTGGGCGTTGTCCGGGATGGCTTGCCGTATCAAGTCGCCATGGGCTGCGACTTCTTGCCCTGGCGGCGCGATGTGCAATGGCAGGAGGCGCGTGAAATCCCGATCACGCCGCTATTGGAGACGCTTGAATTCACCCGTGGCAAAAAGAATTGGGGCTATCAATTGCGCTTCGGACTGATTGAAATCGGTGAGCATGATATGCAGTGCATTGCCACAGCCATGACAATCGCAAGCTGAGCGCCATTCGGCCGCTACCCGCCCAGCGCCTTGCGAATAGCCGTTTCCATTTTTTCCGGCTTGGTGAACGGGGCAAAGCGGCGCAAGGGCTTGCCGTCGCGGCCGATCAGAAACTTGGTGAAATTCCAGCGTATCTTGCGACCCAGCAAACCGGGCAACGCGCGCGTCAGCCATTGGAACAGCGGATGCGCGCCGGGGCCGTTCACCTCCACCTTGGCAAACATCGGAAAGGTCACGCCGTAATTGATCTGGCAGGTCGCGGCAATTTCGTCCGCATTGCCCGGTTCCTGTTGGCCAAACTGGTTGCAGGGGAAACCCAGGATCACCAGCCCCTGGTCCTTGTACTTCCGGTACAAGGTTTCCAGGCCCGCATATTGCGGGGTAAAGCCGCACTGGCTCGCGGTATTGACGACCAGCACCACGCATCCGGCGTAGCCGGTCATATCGATGCGCTGACCGCGCAGGCTGGTGGCGCTGTGTTGATAGAAATCCGCCATGTATTCATCCCGACTAAAATAGTGATTATTTGCAAATACGCGCCCATTCGCTGCAGGGAAATGGGCAGTCGTCAGACCCGGCAACCGTTTAACTAAAAGTTATTGACTTCTGCCTGTAAGCCAATTTGACAGATACTAGCCTTACATTGCTTCTTCACAATAATCTATTTGCTTTTTTCATTGTCCATAAACAGTTGCGCAGACTTGGCGAACTCACCAACAAAGTGCCTCTTGTTCAAATAAGGGGAACACGATGAAAAACTTGATCAAGCGCATCCACCTGTTTTTAGAAAACAGCGAAGGCATCACCGCCATTGAATATGCACTGCTGGCTTCACTGATTGCAATGGCTGTCATGACTGCGATTCAACTAATCGGGACAAACTTGACCGGCACGTTCACAACCGTAGGTAATGCGATCACCGTGCAGGACGGCGGTAGTGGCGGTAGTGGCGGTAGTGGCGGTAGTGGCGGTGGAGGTAGTGGAAACAACGGTGGTGGAAACAACAGTGGCGGGCGCGGCGGCGGACGCGGCGGTTAGGTCAGCCATCCTACGACCCGGACCAGGTCGCAAGACTTGAATCCTGGATATCTCTTGCAAGTCTTCCTCGTCCCCGGATTGCGCTTTGCGTTATCCGGGGACGAGGAAATGTATACCTATTCCGCGCAGCGTACCTTCATCTCCTCCTCCCTGGCCGGAACAGAATCGGCGCAGCAATCCCAAACGCCAAGGCCATCACCGCCATGCTCGCTTTCACGCCATTCACGCTGGCTTCCACCAATAACTGCTGCGCGATGTCGTGATTGCCGCCGGTCAACGGGCTGGGCAGATTGGCCACGCCCAACAATGCCTGCACCGCCTTGTACATCAGGGTGCCCGGTACCATCGGGATTGCTGCGCTAACGGAATACACGGTCGGGATCATGTGGTGCCTGGCTCCCCACCATTCTGCGGCAAGGCCAATCACCAGGCCACCCAGCAAACTACCCAATACCAGATCGCCGCCCGACACCATCACGCCTTTGCGCACCACATGCCCGAGCACGGCCAATGCACAGCACACGCCAAGCGAGCGCGGCGGCACATTGAACAGCAACGCAAAACCCAACGCGGCAGGCGCCGCCCACAATTCCACCAACCAGATATTCATGCGGTTCCGCTCATAGAATGCGCAAGGCCAGGCTCACGCCCGTGGCAATGCCGATCACAAAAATAATGCCCATCATGATGCGCACCATGCCGTTCAGATAGTTCGTGCCAAACAGATCAGCCGCACCATTGATAAATGGCACGCCGGGAATCAGAAACAGCACTGACGCGGCCATGGCGGCTTCCTGAGCCTCGCTGTGCGCAAATTTCAGCAGCAACCCGGTCACCATCATCGCGGTAAAACTCGAAGCCAGCGCAAACATGAAGGGCACGTAATGGTGCTTATGCAGGAAAAGACGCAAGGCCATACCGATGCCGCTGCCAAGCGTGGTGCAGGCAATCGCTGTGGCATCGCCGCCAAACAGTGCAGCAAACCCGCCGCAGGAGAGCCCCACGGTAGCTGCAATCAACCAGCGTGGGTAGAAATGTGGATGCTGGGCAATCTGATCGAGTTGCCGACGGACCTCGCTGGCGTCGATAAGCCCCGCCTCCGCTGAATCGACCACCTGAGCCACGGCAGTGAGCATGGCAAAGTTGGCGCCCATGTGCGGGGCCTTGCGAAAAGCCGTTTCACGCATGCCGTTTTTCTCGACGGTCACGCCAATATTGATCGATGAAATCACCGTATCCGCACGTGTGGCACCCAGCGCCAGCGCCATGCGACGAATAATGCCGCTGGTGCGATTGGTATCGCCGCCGGACTGATGCGAGAACAGGCCGGCGATCAGCGCCAGATCCATGATTTCCTGCACCGTCAACATTTGATCATTTGCCATCTGGTCCTTCCAGGAAAGGGGGGATGCGCCCGATGACTGCGTGTTGGTCATGCATCAAACTGAAGGAGAAGAGAGGCGCATCCTGCAGCCGATAGTCCCATTTTTTGTGCAAAGGGAAAATCAGGAAGCGCGGATTTTTTTGTAGGTATTTGGGCGAGAAAAGGTCAGAAAATCCCTACATAAAGTAGGGCCACCAAAAAGCACCGAAGCATCCGGTTCCCGGCCTTGGCCGGGATGACGTCGATTTGTTGCATTTCTTGTTTAAAGTGAACGGCATCAAGGTCATACGCGGGTATTGAACAGCTGGTGCTCCAGGGCGTAACGCACCAGGTCGGCCACGGAATTGGCCGTCATTTTTTGCATCAGCCGGATCTTGTGCGTGCTGACGGTCTTGGCACTGATATTGAGATGATCGGCAATATCGGTCACGCTTTGCCCGTTGACCAGCATCTCGAAAATCTGGAATTCACGCTCGGACAAGGTTTCATGCGAGGCGCGATCTCCGCCCAGGCCAATCTCGAACACCATGCGGTCGGCAATGGCGGGATCGATATAGCGCCCGCCGGCGGCTACCTTGCGGATCGCCGCCAATAGCATGGTCGGGTCGCTGTCCTTGGTGGCAAATCCGGACGCGCCGGCTTTCAGTGCACGGCTGGCGATCTGCGTTTCGTTATGCATGGTCAGCACCAGCACCCGCGGTGCCGGACTCATTGCAGCAATGCGCTTGATCATCTCGATGCCGTGCGGACCGGGCATGGTCATATCCAGCAGCACCAGATCGCAGGTCTGGCTGCGCAGAAAATCCAGCAATACATCGCCATTGCAGGCTTCTCCTGCAACCGCGATATCCGGCGCCAGCGCCAGCAATTGTTTGATTCCCTCGCGCACCAGGGTGTGGTCTTCAGCGATCAGTACGCGAATCATGCGTTTCTCCAAGATTGGGAATGGTGACAATGATACGGGTGCCCGCGCCCGGCGCGCTGTCAATTTCAAGCTCGCCGCGCAACATCCACACGCGCTCGCGAATGCCGACGAGGCCAAAGGTCTTTGAAATGGATTCCGGATCGAAGCCGCAGCCATTGTCCTCGACCAGCAACGTCAGCTCACCCGCACCCTGTTTGATCCGGATCAGCACCCAACTGGCCTTGGCATGACGGGCAATATTGGTCAGCGCTTCCTGCACAATGCGGAACAAAATCACGCCGCGCGCTTCGTCGATATTCTGCACTTCCGGGTCAATCTCAACCGCGCACTTCAACTGCAAGCGTTCTTCAACGCGCTGGGTCAGCCATTCCAGCGCCGGCAACAAGCCCAGATCAAGCGCCGGCGGGCGCAGCGCGGTAACCACGTTGCGCGAAATCTGCAGCGTCTGGTCGATCAATTTTTTCAGCCCTTCAAGCCGCTGCGCCTGCGCCGGCAAGGCATCGCTCAACGCCATCTGGCAAACCGAGGTTTCAATCTTCATCGCCGTCAGCACCTGACCCAGCTCATCATGCACTTCGCGGGCGATGCTGGCTTTTTCGCGCTCACGCACTGTTTCATGGTGCGCGGCCAACTCGCGCAGCAATAGCCGCGATTCGCCCAACGATTGCTCGATGCGCTTGTTGGCGGTGATGTCCCATGCCATGCCGTCCCAGATGCGCGTGCCATCGGCGGCAACCCGCTGACTGGCTTTCAGATCAATCCATTTCACTTCGCTGCGGTCGGTCACGATCCGTCCCAGCCAGGTCCAGGTCATATGGTTGGCAATGGCCGCCGCCAGGCTGGTTTCAAACACCGCGCGGTCGAGCGGATGGACAATACTCTGCAACTGCGCCGGATTATGGCGGATATAGTCGGCCGGATAACCGCACAGCTCGGCACTGGCTTCGCTCAGGTAGGCCAGCTCGGCCGAGTCCGCGCCTACGGCCTGGCGCAGCTGGAACACCATGCCCGGCACATGATTGGCCAACTCGCGAAAGCGCGCCTCGCTGTCTTCCAGCGCCCGGCGAATGCGGTTGCGTTCGCTGATATCGGTCATGAACAACACAAGGTATTCATTGTCACCGTACGACTGGTGGCAGGCATGCACTTCCACCGGCAACATGCTGCCATCACTGCAACGCAGATGGGTTTCGTAATTGCGGAAATGCTCGCGGCGCAGACTGTTCCAGAAGATCAGCCAATTGGCGTTGATGTGGGTAAATTCCGGCTCGATCTGCTGAAACCGGCTCGCCATTAGGCTTTCCAGATCCCCACCCAGAATTTCGCACACCGCCTGGTTGGCATACTGGATGCGGCCATCCCAATACAGGCGCAACACGCCAATCGGACTGTGATCGACGGAAAACTGCGTATGCGACAAGGCCAGCGACAATTTCCGCCGCGCCAGCAATTCGTCCTCCAACTGGCGCAACTGCAACTGGGTTTGCTCGCTCAAGCGGCTGTTTTTCATCGCCATAAAGGCGAACAACAACGCAATTGCCAAAGACAAACTGGCAATGCTGCCCCAGAAAACCGGCCGGTCCCACCATTCGCGCTGATCGGCCCGCATCCAGCGCGCCTCGATCTCAACCACACGCTCATGCGGCAACCGGACCAGCGCCTGATCCAGGATTTCGCTCAGTTCCGGCCAATCGTCGCGCGAGGCGATACGCTGCAACGATTGATAGCCGGCATCACCGCCCACATGCAACATGTTGAACTGTGGCTGCTGCATCCAGAACAAGCTCTGGGCGCGGTCGATCACGGCCACCTGGGCCTGCCCGGAGACCACTTTCTGCAAGGCGAGCGAGGCATTGTCGGTAACGTCCAGCTTCAGATTGGGATAATTGCGCGCCAGAAAACGCTCGACCTGCTTTTGCGGCAGCACCGCCAACACTTCATGGGTCATGGCATCGGGTGAATCGAACTGTGGACCGTCCCGCGACATCACCAGTTTGTTGGCGAGCTTGAGATACGCTTCAGTGAACAACCAGTAACGCAAACGCTCGGGGGTTTGCTCCACCCCAAGCGCCATATCGATTTCGTGCGACTTGCCGAGCTGGCTCAGTTCTTCTTCAGACTTCACCAATACCGGCTTGAGCGTAATCCCCAGTTCTTCCTGCAGCAGATTGAGGTAATCCAGCGCCAAACCTTGCGGATTGCCCGTTTGAATATCCATTTGCGCATAGGGCGGCGCAAGCACCATGCCGACGCGAACTTCAGGATGACTAGCCAGCCATTGTTTCTGTGGCGGCGTCCAGCCGGTTTCTGCCAACACGGGCCAGGAAAAACAAGCAAGCAACAACGCCAGCCAACAGGACTGAATGCAAATGCGCGGGATAGAACGGAAAGGCATCATGACCAACAAGCAACGACCGAAAGATTGACCATACTGACATTCATGCCAAGGGAATGCCAGCAGGGCTTTTCGCAATCCGGCCCGCATGCCTCAAGCGCCGGAATCGCGGTCAAGCGGACCTTGCAAATGGAAAGGAAATTGCGGCCGGGTCAATACTTCCGGCTTCAGGACTTCTGCCAGCTGCTCGGCGCTCAGCAACCCCTTTTCCAGCACCAGTTCGGCTACGCCGCGCCCGGAAACCAGCGCCTCTTGGGCGATTTTGGTGGCGTTTTCGTAACCGATATACGGATTCAGCGCAGTCACCACGCCGATAGAATGCGCCACGCTTTCGCGCAACCGCTCGACATTGGCGGTAATGCCGGACACACAGCGATCCGCCAGCAAACGGCAACCGCGCGACAGGTGGCTGATGCTCTTGGCGAGACTGTGCGCGATGATCGGCTCGAATGCATTGAGCTGCAGTTGCCCGGCCTCGGCCGCCATGGTCACAGTCATGTCGTTGCCGATCACTTCGAACGCAATCTGGTTCACCACCTCCGGAATCACCGGATTGACCTTGCCCGGCATGATGCTCGATCCGGCCTGCATTGGCGGCAGGTTGATTTCATTGAGCCCCGCACGCGGGCCGCTGGAGAGCAAGCGCAAGTCGTTGCAGACCTTGGAAAGCTTGACTGCCACGCGCTTGAGCACACCGGAAAGCTGCACGAAGCTGCCGCAATCCTGAGTCGCCTCGACCAGATTGGGCGAGGTGATCAGCGGAATGCCGCTGATCGCAGCCAAGTGCCCGCGCACGCGTTCGGCATAGCGCGGATGCGCATTGATGCCGGTGCCGATGGCCGTGGCACCGAGGTTGATTTCGCACAGCAGGCGCGAAGCTTCGCGCACGCGCTCGATGTCCTCGCCCAGCATCACCGCATAAGTCGAGAACTCCTGCCCCAGTGTCATCGGCACCGCATCCTGCAACTGGGTGCGGCCCATTTTCAGCACATCGCGAAACTCCTCGGCCTTGGCAGCAAAAGCAGCGCGCAGGTAATCCATGCTTTCGATCAACCCTTGCAAGCTCACATAGGCAAACAGGCGCAAGGCAGTCGGATAGACATCGTTGGTTGACTGGCTCAGATTCACGTCTTCGTTGGGATGCAGTACGGTGTATTCGCCCTTGTTCCGTCCCATCAACTCCAGCGCGCGGTTGGCGATGACTTCATTGGCATTCATATTGGTCGAGGTACCCGCCCCGCCCTGGATCACATCGACGACGAAAGCATCGTGCCACTGACCGGCACGGATTTCCTCACAGGCCCGGACAATGGCTTCCGCCTTCACGGCGCCAAGCAGCCCCAGATCGCAATTGGCTCGGGCTGCGGCCAGCTTGATTTCAGCCAGCGCGCGAATCAGTTCCGGATAGACTGAAATCGGGATACCGGAAACCGGGAAGTTTTCCAGTGCGCGCAAGGTATGCACGCCGTAGTAAACCTCGACAGGGACTTCCCGGTTGCCAAGCAGATCATGTTCAAGACGGAATTGGCTCATTACGGACTCCATGACCGGTGCGACTGCCGGGAAGTTGAAATATGAAGGGGCTAGCTCTCTTCAAGCATAGCCCCCGGCAGCGATCAGCAATCAGCGATCAATCCCGCCAAAACACAGATATTTGATTTCCAGATAATCCTCGACGCCGTAGTGCGAGCCTTCACGCCCGAGGCCCGATTGCTTCACGCCACCGAACGGCGCGACTTCGTTGGAAATCAGCCCGGTATTGATACCGACCATGCCGTATTCCAGCGCCTCGGCCACGCGCCAGATGCGGCCGATATCGCGGCTGTAGAAATAGCTGGCAAGCCCGAACTCGGTATCGTTGGCGAGCGCAATCAGCTCGGCCTCGGTCGTAAAGCGGAAGACCGGCGCCAGCGGGCCAAAGGTTTCCTCGCGCGCCACCAGCATGCTGGCATCCACAACCTTGACGATGGTCGGCTCGAAGAACGAATGCCCGAGCGCATGGCGCTTGCCACCAGTAACCAGCTTACCGCCCTTGGCCAGTGCATCGGCAATGTGTTCTTCCACTTTCAACACGGCCTTGTCGTCGATCAGCGGCCCCTGAGTCACCCCGGCAGTCATGCCATTGCCGATTTTCAGTTTGCCCACGGCCACAGCCAGTTTTTCGATAAACGCATCGTAAACGCCGGACTGCACATACAGCCGGTTGGCGCAAACGCAAGTCTGCCCGGCATTGCGGAATTTGGAGGCCATCGCGCCTTCGACGGCCGCATCCAGATCGGCATCGTCGAACACCACGAAAGGCGCGTTGCCGCCCAGTTCCATCGAGGTCTTCTTCACCGTCGCCGCGCACTGCGCCATCAGCAACTTGCCGATATCGGTCGAGCCGGTGAACGAGAGCTTGGCCACCTTCGGATTGCCGGTCAGCTCGCCGCCAATCGCCGAAGAATTGCCGGTCACAACGCTGAACAATCCGGCGGGGATACCGGCTTCTTCGGCCAGTACGGCCAGCGCCAGTGCCGAAAACGGCGTCTGGGTCGCAGGCTTCAGCACCATCGAGCACCCCACCGCCAAGGCAGGACCGACCTTGCGCGTGATCATCGCGTTGGGAAAGTTCCACGGCGTAATGGCTGCGGTCACACCAATCGGCTGCTTGATCACCACCAGGCGCTTGTCGCCCGATGGCGACGGAATCGTATCGCCATAGACGCGCTTGGCTTCTTCGCTGAACCACTCAATGAAGCTCGCACCGTAGGCAATCTCACCCTTGGCTTCGGCCAGCGGCTTGCCTTGTTCAGCCGTCAGGATCGCAGCCAGATCATCCTGATTGGCCATCATCAGCTCAAACCAGCGGCGCAAAACGGCAGCGCGTTCCTTGCCGGTTTTCTGTTTCCAGGACTGCATGGCCATTTCGGCGGCATCAATCGCACGGCGGGTTTCGGCGCTTCCCATAAAAGGAATTGTCCCCAGCACTTTACCGGTGGCCGGGTTGGTCACTTCCTTGGTGGCTTTTGAATCGGCATCGATCCATTGACCGGCCACATAGGCCTGCTGGCGGAAGAGAGCGGGATTTTTCAATGTCAGCATGATGGCGTCCTCGGGTGCCCACCGGCACCCGTATAGAAGTGATAGAAAATCAGGCGCGAATCGCGGTTTCCAGTATATCGAGGGCTTCGTCGAGCACGCCATCCTGAATGGTCAGCGGGCAGAGGAAACGGATCACGTTGTAGTATGGACCACAGGTCAGCAGGATCAGGCCCAGTTCCAGCGCCTTGTTCTTGACCTTGTTGGCAAATTCCGCCGAAGGCTTGCCGTCCTGCATAAACTCGACTGCCACCATTGCGCCCGGACCGCGCACTTCAGCGATCTGCGACACGTCCGCTTGCAGCGCCAGCAGGCGATTCTTGATCTTGTCACCGATAGACACTGCGCGTGCGCACAGGTTTTCTTCTTCGATCACGTCCATCACAGCCAGCGCTGCAGTGGTGGCAATCGGGTTGCCGCCGTAGGTGCCGCCCAAGCCGCCGGGGGCTGCGGCATCCATCAGCTCGGCCCGGCCGACCACGCCGGATAACGGAAAGCCACCGGCAAGCGATTTGGCCATGGTCATCAGGTCGGGCTTGATGTCGTAATGCTGCATGGCAAACAGCTTGCCGGTACGGGCAAAGCCGGTCTGGATTTCGTCGGCGATCAGCAGGATGCCATTCTCGTCGCAGATCTGACGCAGGCCGCGCATGAAATCGGCCGGCGCCTGGATAAACCCGCCCTCGCCTTGCACCGGCTCGGCGATAATCGCCGCGACACGCTTGGCTTCCACCGCATGCTTGAACAGCTCACGAACCGACGCCAAGGCAGCCTCGACACTCACGCCATGCAGCGCGTTCGGATACTGCGCATGGTACACATCGCCCGGGAATGGGCCAAAACCAAGTTTGTACGGGGCCACTTTTCCGGTCAGCGCCATGGTCATCATGGTGCGACCATGAAATCCGGCGGCAAAGGCGATAATCGCCGGGCGGCCAGTGGCGACACGGGCAATCTTGACCGCGTTTTCGACAGCTTCTGCGCCAGTGGTTACAAACAGCGTCTTGGCAGGACCGTCGATCGGGGCAAGGCTGTTAATTTTTTCAGCCAGCTCAACATAGCTACCATAAGGCATCACTTGGTAGCAGGTATGCGAAAACTGGTCGAGCTGCGCAGCGACAGCAGCCTTGACCTTGGGGTGCAAATGGCCAGTATTGAGTACAGCAATGCCTGCAGCAAAATCAATGTAGCGGCGGCCTTCTTCATCCCATATTTCTGAATTCAGCGCTTTTTTGGCAAAGACCTGAGTCGTCACACCCACGCCGCGTGGCGTAGCAGCAAGACGGCGTTCGTTCCAGAGCTGGTTGGTCATGCTGACTTTGGCATCCATATTGCTTATCCTTTACAAAAGAGGTGTGCGAGGCCCACTGCCCCACAAGAATGAAATCTGTTCCGTTCCGTGAATCGACAGAGGTGCTCCCACCACCCATTGCCAACATGAAGCCAGTCTACATATGTCAATTAAAATTGACAATATAGCCGGTGAGAATATTTAACATTTTGTTCTTGGTATAAGATACCAATCACCAGAACAGCGCGCCAATTGGCTAGAACACACCAATACAAGCGCATCACCAACCAGCACGCTGGATTAATTATTGCACCAGCTTAATGCAACAAACACCGTATGTTTATTATATTGAACACAGGAAGACAGATATGGACGTAGGCACACGACTCAAAATGGTGCGGGAATCTTGTGGAATTTCCCAACGTGAACTGGCAAAACGGGCTGGTGTTACGAATGCATCCATTTCGCTGATTGAACAAAACCGTGTCAGTCCTTCCATCAGCTCGCTGAAAAAGGTACTGGATGGCATCCCGATGTCGATGGTCGATTTTTTTACTTCCGACCAGCCCCCCGCAGAACCTGTGCATGTTTTCCGTGCCGCCGAGCAACCCGACGTAGGCGGCGGCGGAATACAAATGCGGCTAATAGGCGCAGGAACGGATAACCGGCAAATCGGCTTGCTGCGCGAGGTCTACGCGCCAGGTGCAGATACCGGCAAGGAAATGTACAAGCATGACGGGCAGGAGTGTGGCGTGGTCATACAGGGAACCATCGAGCTGACCATCGATACGCAGGTCCACATCCTGGAAGCAGGCGATGGCTACTACTTTCCCAGCACGCAGCCGCACCGGTTCCGTAATATCGGCAAAACGGAAGCGCTGGTTATCAGCGCCAACAACCCGCCCACGCTATAAAACAAGACAAGGGGAAAGAACGCTTAACCGCACCGTACGGTGAGATTGCGGCATGCGAGGGGTCGAATAGCCTGAGCCATGCCCAAAACCGGCGGATTGCCTGGCTGACGCCGGACCATTTCATCGCGCATGGCGGTGAACTGGCGGGACAGCAAATCACGGGCCGACTCCAGACCAAAGCCTTCCACCATCCGGGAAGTAGGCCACCAGTCGGCGCGGTAGCTTATCTCGGTTTGTTTGTCGAGCTGCGCCAGCTTCGTAATCCCGCGAGTAAGCCCGGTATCGCCACCTATCGAGGTTGAATGAATCTCCGATTCCGGAAACAAGTCGATATCGCGTACCGAGGTGTAACTCATCTCAAAAAAAGCCACGGGCACCACCCCTTTTTGCTGAACCCGCAAGGAATTCCCCTGACGGAAAAGCACTTTGCTTTCCTTCAGATAAGGCAAAAAGCGCGTCATGTTCTCAAAATCCACCATCACACCCCACGCAAGATCGCGCGACACCGGCACAACAAAATGCGCCAACAGCACCACATGATCCCCTTCATGACTTGCGGAGACCTGCATCGGATCAAGTGTGGCAGCACAGGAAAACCCGCCAGCACAGAGCAGCAGCAAACCAGCCAACCAGGATTTCATCGCAACACCTCCAGAATAAGCAGACCCAATTCGTAAAGTTGACCATGCTCGATTTCATGGCAGCGCACTACCCGCACGCGCGCAACGAAGGGCTTAACGGGCTCCGTTGCAATGCGTGGCGGGACCAGATACACCTCAAACTCTTCCTGAGGTTGCGGCACATAGCTGGTTTGCAATGTCATCCCGCCAACACTCAGATCGGTACATTCACCATACTGAGTCGGGCCAAAATCCGCCGGACATATCTTGGCCCGAAAATGCACCGGAACCCGGCGAGCGCTGCGAGAGTCTTGCCAGGATTTGTACTGGCTCATAGGATTCCCATTCGTGAACAGCCATGATCATGGCATATGTTCTTGACAATTAAAAACAGCCGATCACCTGCTGGAAGTCAGCACTGTATTGCCGGACAGCTTACCAAGACAAAATTACTGGCCGGTGTTGACACCCCAATTCAAGAATGGTCTAATGCGCCCTCTTCGCGAAACAGCGGGTGGTTAGCTCAGTTGGTAGAGCGTCTGCCTTACAAGCAGAATGTCGGCGGTTCGATCCCGTCACCACCCACCAGTTTTCACAATTTACCGCTGCGGAGTGGTAGTTCAGTTGGTTAGAATACCGGCCTGTCACGCCGGGGGTCGCGGGTTCGAGTCCCGTCCGCTCCGCCAAAGAATACAAAGCCCTTAAGCAGAAATGCTTGAGGGCTTTTTACTTTCACCCCCGAAACACCGCACCAATCTATCAGAGAAAACGGCAACCCGTGGAAACCCGGGGCGACACCGTCGCCATGATAGAATCGCACCTTGCTTTTCTACCTTCCCAAACGACTGATGTCTGCTCAACCACCTGTACTTGCCGAATTCTCCCGCCGTATTGCCGATTGCCAATGTACCGACAGGCACGCTTTGCGCCGCACCCTGCGCCAACTGGGCGAACGCCTGGGAAAATCACAGCCGGCCGACGAGTTAACCACCAGTCTGGAACGCCAGCTTGAAAGATCTCTGGCACGCACCCAAGCGCGGCGCAGCGCTCTGCCCCAACCAAGCTACGACGATAGCTTGCCTGTTAGCCAGAAACGCGACGAGCTCAAGGCGGCAATTGAAAAGAACCAGGTCGTGATCGTCTGCGGCGAAACCGGTTCGGGCAAGACCACGCAGTTGCCAAAAATCTGTCTGGAGCTGGGTCGCGGCGTGCATGGCCTGATCGGCCATACCCAGCCCAGGCGCCTTGCTGCGCGCTCGGTGGCCAGCCGCATTGCCCAGGAGCTGAAAACCGAGCTCGGCAGTGCGGTCGGCTTCAAGGTACGTTTCACCGACAAATCGTCGCCCAGCAGCTACATCAAACTGATGACCGACGGCATTTTGCTAGCCGAAACGCTGTCGGACAAATACCTGAATGGCTACGACACCATCATCATCGATGAGGCGCACGAACGCAGCCTGAATATCGATTTCCTGCTCGGCTACCTGAAGCAACTCTTGCCGCGCCGGCCCGATCTGAAAGTCATCGTCACCTCGGCCACCATCGATGCTGATCGTTTTTCCAGCCATTTCAATGGCGCGCCGGTGATCGAGGTTTCCGGCCGCACCTACCCGGTGGAAGTGCGCTACAAACCCCTGGGCAGCGAAGACGAGGACGACCAGGACCTGGAAATGGAAGACGCGGTGGTTTCTGCCGTGGAAGAGCTCTGGCGCAAGAATGGCGCAGGAGATGTGCTGGTTTTCCTGCCGGGCGAGCGCGAAATTCGCGAAACCACCGATGAGCTGCGCAAAGCCAAACTGATGGGTGCGGAAATTCTGCCGCTGTTTGCGCGCCTTTCCAACGAAGATCAGCAACGCATCTTCCGCCCCAGCAATGGCCGGCGCGTGGTACTTGCCACCAATGTGGCAGAAACCTCGCTCACTGTGCCCGGTATCCGCTACGTGATCGATTCAGGCCAGGCGCGCGTCAAGCGCTACTCGGCGCGTGCCAAGGTTGAACAACTGCTGGTCGAAAAAATCTCGCAAGCATCGGCACGGCAGCGCGCTGGTCGCTGCGGCCGGGTCAGCGCCGGGGTGTGCGTGCGCCTGTATTCCGAACAGGATTTCACTGGCCGCCCCGAATTTACCGACCCTGAAATCATCCGTTCCTCGCTCGCCGCAGTCATCTTGCGCATGGCAGCGCTCAGCCTGGGCCACATCGATCAGTTTCCGTTTATCGAAGCGCCATCCGGCCGGTTGATCAGCGATGGTTACGCCCAACTGCATGAGCTTGGCGCGGTTAACGAAAACAACGAACTCACGCCGCTGGGCCGCCAGCTTTCGCGCCTGCCGGTCGATCCGAAACTCGGCCGCATGCTGCTGGCCGGACGCGACGAGCACTGCCTGAAAGAAATCCTGATCATCGCCTCCGGGCTCTCCGTGCAAGACCCGCGCGAGCGCCCGTTCGATGCGCGCGAAGCGGCGGACCGCATGCAGGCCAAGTTCACCGACGACAAATCGGACTTTCTGTCCTGGTTGCACCTATGGCAGTTCTTCGAGCAGGCCGAAGCCAGCAAAACCTCGAACCGGCAATTGGTCAATCTTTGCCACGACAATTTCCTGTCTTTCCTGCGCCTGCGCGAATGGCGCGATCTGCATCGCCAACTGGCTGAAATCGTCGAGGAGATGGAATTCAAGGTCAGCGAAAAACCCGGCACTTACGAACAGGTCCACAAGGCGCTGCTGACCGGACTGCTCGGCAATCTTGGCATGAAGAACCCGGAAAGCGACGAATACCTTGGCGCACGCAGCATCAAATACTCGATCTTCCCCGGCTCCTGCCTGAAGAAAAATCGCCCCAAATGGGTGGTGGCTGCAGAACTCGTCGAGACCAGCAAGCTTTACGGCCGTTGCGTGGCGGCTATCGAACCGGAATGGGTGGAAAAGCTCGCACCGCATCTGGTCAGTCGCCAATATTTCGACCCGCACTGGGAAAAAGACAGCGCACAGGTAATGGCTGCCGAGCGCGTCACGCTCTACGGCTTGCCCATCGTCAACCGCCGGCGTGTGCATTACGGCCGCATCAACCCGAAAGAAGCGCGCGAAATATTCATCCGCGAAGGGCTGGTGAAGTTCAACTTCATCACCAAGGCCAAGTTCAACGACCACAATCTGGAATTACTACTGGAAGTTGAAGAACTCGAACACAAGGCTCGCCGCCAGGATGTGCTGGTCGATGAAGAAACGCTCTTCGCCTTTTTCGATGCACGCATCCCAGCCGAGATCGTCAACGGCGCTGGCTTTGAAGCCTGGCGCAAAGAAGCGGAGAAAGCCACGCCGCATCTGCTGTTCTTGACCCGCGATGATTTGATGCAGCATAGCGCGGCCAGCGTTACTGCCGACCTCTACCCGGCCAGCTTCAAACTCAACGATGCCGAGATTGCCCTGACGTACCGCTTCGAGCCAGGCCACCCGCTTGATGGCGTCACCGCCACCCTACCCTTGCATTTACTGAACCGGGTTAACCATGCGGTATTCGACTGGCTGGTGCCGGGGCTGTTGCGCGAAAAAATCACCCTGTTGATCAAATCGTTGCCCAAGGCCATCCGCCGCCAGTGCGTGCCGGTGCCGGAATTTGCAACCAAGATGCTGACCGAACTCGACCGCGCCGATCGTCAGGCCCCGTTATTGCCGCAACTGATGCAAGCGGTGAATCGCGGCATTGGCCAGCCGGTGCAGGTTGAGGATTTCGACCAGAGCGACCTGCCGCCGCACCTGAAAATGCATTTCCGGATCGTTGACGACGCCGGACAGGAGCTTGCCAGTGGCCGCGATCTGGTCGCACTGCGCGCCCAACTCGGTGAGGCCGCGCAGATCACCTTCCGCGACAGCGCCGACGAAACCGCCAGTATCGAGAAATCCGGTATCGTGAAATGGGATTTCGGCGATCTGCCTGCCAAGCTCACGCTCAAGCGCCATGGCCAGACCATGACCGGCTACCCGGCACTGGTCCCGGAAGAGGATGCCGTTGCCATCCGCCTGTTCGACACCGAACACGCGGCATTGGAAGCGCATCGACAAGGGGTATTGCGCCTGTTGCAATTCGAACTCAAAGAACACATCAAGCAACTGCCCAAGTCATTCCCGAACTTCAACCAGTTTGCGATCCAGTTGCGCGGCATCTGCAACAGCGATGATCTGCTCGACGACCTGACGCGTTGCATCTGCGACCGCGCCTTTATTGGCGACGATGAACTGCCACGCAACAAGAAGGATTTCGACGAACAAAAATCGCGCGCCAAGGTGCGCCTGCCCTCGGTCCGCGATGCTGCCTGGCGAATATTGAGCGAAACCACCGCTGAATATGCCCCGCTGCTGCCCGGACTCGGAAAAGCCGGCCAGATCGCCCATGAACTCAAGGATCAATTGAGCCGGCTGATCTACAAGGGATTCATGTCCGCCACGCCGTGGGAACAACTGCCGCGTCTGCCCATTTACCTGAAAGCCATCCGGGTACGGCAGGAAAAGCGCGTCAACAACCCGGCGCGCGATATGCAGCGCGCCGCCGAAGTCACCCTACTGTGGGAACGCTGGCAAAAGGAAATGGAGAAATGGCAACGCGAAGGCCGCGATCCTGCGACTTTGTTGCCTTTCCGGTGGATGCTGGAAGAATTGCGAATCAGCCTGTTTGCACAGGAACTGCGCACGCCCTATCCGGTGTCAGTCAAGCGGCTGGACAAGATTTGGAATGATCTCACCCGACGCTAACAGCAATTTCCCTGACTTTGCCGGCCGAGCATTTCAAAAATGCGTTTCCTGGTTATTAGAAACGGGGGAAATGCTAAGTCAGGGAAATAACGATTTTCTTGCTAACTCCATGCTCGCAAACGGTCGTGGACGCCAAATACGGCGCCCCTTCTTTCCGCGCGACGGCGATATCGCGCAACCGGAGGCCACGCTCAGCCAAAGAGACATGTGCCGATTCTGGAAGCAATGCACTGGCAAGACTAACGACAAAGTCAGGTACACGGAGCGTGGTTTCACGCTTGTCCCCGACAAATTTTTCTATCCGAAGCATTTCAGATTCCTTTTTATTTCATTTATACGAATGGGTGCAGAGAAGAATCCTGCCCATTGTGCCCTGCTAAGCTTTAGATGACTGGGAATTAAATCTATCTACCCAGTACAATTAACCAACAAACCATTGATGTTATTGAACGCTAAAAACAAGTGGAATCATGGCAAAGTTTGTCGGATTATGCCAAAACTTGTTCAATCACAATCTAGATTTTAGATAAAGTCTGTCGGGGATTTTGCTATTATCATCCAGAAGCGGTCTTTTCATTAACATCCACATTCGGGCCATAATAAATGACAATTTCTGTTTGTATTGACTGCAATGCTTGGGATTTTCTATTTGTTCATAACGTCGAAATTGGCCTCCAACTGCCGCCTGAGGAATTTTCGTTATTCATTACGTTTGGAGTTTTCCATGAACTACGTGCGATTCCAGATGTTGGAGTAGATGGCAGTGACAAAATACTCATGAAACAATACATAGTCGGGTCTGAACAATTCACTTTTCAAGCTGCCAAGCCGGTTTTATCCGGCATGGCGGTTTGTATTCCATCCAGTTGCGGGCAAAGCCAAGCCAGAAATAGGGCACAAAGAAGCTGCAGCTTCTTCAGGATCAGTCGC